>JANPJU010000041.1:0-72314 GCA_031425675.1 Paracoccaceae bacterium
TCAGTTGGCGTCCTGCGCCTCGTCGGTGATCACTTCGCCCGCGGTCTGAATGTCGCGGCCAGCGCCCTCGACGGTTTCACAGGCGGTGATGGCAAGAAGGGAAAGGATAGCAAGGGCTCGGATCATTTTGGACGTCCTGTCAAAGGGATACGCCGTATAACGCCCAGTCCGCGCTCCGGTTCCCAAGGGGCTGGCAGCCTTTGCGCAGGGAGGTCTTAATCCTCACTTAACCGAATCCTGTCAGCATGAGCGAATGAAACGTCTGATCCCCCTGATCTTCCTTGCAGCATGTGGGGCCTCGCCCGCACCGGAATTCATGAACGCGACGCGCACCGACATCACCGTGAACGGCCGCAGCTACGCAGTTTTCCAGAAAGGGGAGCGGGTGGAAGTCATCCGCCTCGGCTATGCCAGCCGCGGCGAGCATCAGGAGATCCGCGCCACGATGATCGAGCTTGTCCCAAGGGTGACCGGCTGCACTCTGCGGGACGCGACGCTGCAGGGCGACAGTGGCGAGATGCGCGGGTCACTGAACTGCCCCCCTGATCTGCGGCTTGACTCGTCCCCCTGAAACGCCAAGAAGCAGGCACCCGAAGCGAGGCCTGCCATCCCAATGATCGACCTTTCCCGCCGCCTTCCAGACGCCCGGATACCCGAACTGCCGAACGCCTATTTCGGCAAGGTGCGGGACTGCTACGATCTTCCCGATGGCACGCGGCTGATGGTCTCGTCCGACCGGATTTCCGCCTTCGACCGCATCCTTGCGGTCATCCCCTGGAAGGGCCAGGTGCTGACGCAGCTGGCGCGCTACTGGTTCGACCGGACGGCGGACATCGCGGCCAATCATGTGATCGGCTACCCGGACCCAAATGTGGTGCATGGCCGCAAGCTGACCATCCTGCCGGTGGAAATCGTGGTGCGCGGCTATCTCGCCGGCAGCACCTCGACCTCGATCCTGACGCAATACCGCGCGGGTCTGCGCGAGATGTATGGGCACCGGCTGCCCGACGGGCTGCGCGACAATCAGGCCTTGCCGATGCCGATCATCACGCCGACGTCCAAGGCGTTTGACGGGGCGCATGACGAACCGCTGACTGCCGCTGGAATCCTGAACGTAGGCCTTCTGACCAAGGCGCAGTGGGACGAGGTCAGCGCCAAGGCGCACGCGCTTTTCGACCGGGGACAAAAGCTTGCGGCGGAGCGGAGCCTGATCCTCGTCGATACGAAGTACGAGTTCGGCGCCGATGCGGATGGGTCGATCTTCCTTGCCGACGAGATACACACGCCCGACAGCAGCCGTTACTGGATCGCGTCGGGCTATGACGCGGCCTTTGCCACCGGCACTCGTCCGCCGAGCTTTGACAAGGATGTGATCCGGTCCTGGGTTGTGGACCGCTGCGATCCCTACCACGATGCCATTCCCGAGATCCCGGAAGACATGATCGCAAAGACCGCACAGGTCTACATCTCGGCCTATGAGGCAATCACGGGTGAGGCCTTCAGTCCCGACATGTCGGGCGCCACGCCTTTGGACCGGGTTCGCGCCAACCTGCGGCCCTTCTTCCCGCGCTGACCCTGCGTTTGCGCCAACACCACTGGCTGCGCTAGGGTCTCGTCGGCAATCGAGGGGGAGGACACCATGATTCTGAGTTGTGGCGAAGCGTTGATCGACATGTTGCCACGGGTCTCGACCGGCGGGGAGGCGTGCTTTGCCCCCTACGCTGGCGGAGCGGTCTTCAATACGGCGATTGCGCTGGGTCGGCTCGGGGCCCCATCGGCCTTCTTCTCCGGCGTGTCGAACGACATGCTGGGCGAAATTCTTGCCGATACGTTGGCCGCCTCGCAGGTGCATACCGGGTACCTTGCCCGCTCGGATCGTCCGACGACGGTTGCTTTCGTCAAGCTCGTGAACGGGCAGGCAACCTACGCCTTCTACGATGAGGCGACGGCTGGCCGGATGCTGGCACAATCCGATCTGCCGACCCTTCCACCTGAAATCGGCTGCCTGTTCTTTGGCGGGATCAGTCTGGTGAATGATCCGGCCGCGAGCACCTATGAGGCGCTGCAGGCGCGAGAGAGTTCGGGCCGGGTCACGATGATCGATCCGAACATCCGCCCCGGATTCATCGCCGGGAAGGAGGTGGAGTATCGCGCACGGATCGACCGGATGGTCGGGCGGGCCGATATCGTCAAGCTGTCAGACGAGGACCTGCACTGGCTGGAAGGTTCGGGCGACCTTGTGGCTTTGGCGCGTGGCATCCTGGCGAAGGGTCCGAAGGTGGTCTTCATCACCGAAGGTGCGGCAGGGGCGCGGGCGGTGACGGCGACGCAGGACCGCTTTGTCGCGGCAACCCCGGTTTCGGTCGTCGATACGGTAGGGGCCGGGGACACCTTCAACGCGGGCGTGTTGGCGGCGCTGGATCAGGCGGGAGTGCTGACGAAGGCCGGGGTTGCAGCCCTGTCGGACACCGTTCTGGATACCGCGTTGAGCCTTGGCACCCGGGCTGCTGCCATTACCGTCAGCCGGGCAGGGGCGAACCCGCCCTGGGGGAATGAGTTGTGAGGGCAGTCCTGCAGCGGGTTACGGAGGCTGCTGTCCGGGTGGACGGCACGCTGGTGGGTGAGACGGGAAAGGGCTTTCTGATCCTCGTCTGCGCCATGGCGGGCGATACCGACGCACAGGCCGAAAAGCTGGCGGCCAAGATCGCCAAGTTGCGGGTGTTCAAGGACGACCAGGGCAAGATGAATCTCTCGGTCCGTGACATCGGCGGGACGGCGCTGGTCGTCAGTCAGTTCACCCTGGCGGCCGACCTGCGTGGCAACCGCCCCGGCTTTTCAACTGCCGCAGGACCGGCCGAGGGCGAGCGGCTTTACAACCACTTCAGCAAATGCCTTGAGAACGAAGGCGTTCCCGTCGCCAATGGCCGCTTCGGGGCCGACATGGCGGTCAGCCTGACCAATGATGGGCCGTTGACCATCTGGATGGATACCGACCAGCCTTGATCAGTTGAACGGGTTTGGCGCCCGGCCAATGACGTTTCCGCATTCGATCAGCGCGTCGATCGACGCACGAGAGCCTGAGAGCGAATAGTTCTGCACATCCGACCCATCCGCAGAGCGGAGATAGAGACGGTTGCCCCGCGCGACCTCGACGATGAAGTTGACCCCGGCCTGATCGTCCGGAAGGTAGAACAGAACCGAGTTCTGGTAGAGCTCGGCTCCGGTCAGGTTCCACGGCGCGCGGCGGTCAACCTGCACTTCGAGGTCGGCGGTGTCGCCTTCGCCAAATTGCCAGGCGGTCGAATAGAATTGCAGTTGCACCGCGCCATCCGGGTAGGTCCAGACCGAGAAACTTTCCCCCGGAGCCGACACCTGCGCCACGCAGCCGACCGAACCGTCGTCCCAGCCCACAACCTCGACCTGCCAGTGCTTGTGCGAGAACAGCACCTCCGAGGTCTGCGCCTTTGCCAATCCCGTGGTCGCCACGACCAATGCGGCAGCCAATCCAATCCGAAAACTCATAATTTCTGTCCCGACCAAGTTTTTCTGCCCCGTTTGTCGCGTCACGGGACGATTCAGGCAAATGAATCTTGCTGTCATCCGGTCGATGGCCCGCAGAAGTTGCGGGCCTCAGGCCGCCCACTCCCATGGGTTGCTGAACTGGCCAAGCACCGAGGCGACGGCGGCATCCTCGGCCGGACCGGAGCGGTCAAGCCGGGCAACCAGGCCGCGCTTCTTGTCTTCCACCACGGCGCTGACGCGGGCGGGGATTCCCGCTTCGGCAAGGGCCGCATCATAGACCCGGGTGATCGCCATGCGCCGCAGGTCCGGCTTGAACACCTTGCCCACGGCGGTTTTCGGCAGTTCGGGCAGCACCTCGACATATTTGGGCTGGGCGGCGCGCTCATGGATATGCTTGGCGCAATAGGCCATCAGTTCATCCACCGTGGCGCTGCTGCCTTTCACCAACTCCACATAGGCAACCGGCAATTCACCGGCATGGGCATCCGGCTGGCCGATCGCGCCGACGAAGCCGACCGCCTCATGCCCCATCAGGGCCTCTTCGATGATCGCAGGGTCGATGTTGTGGCCGCCGCGGATGATCAGGTCCTTGGCGCGGCCGGTGATGAACAGATATCCGTCGGCGTCGACCCGGCCAAGGTCACCCGTCCGCAGGAAGCTGCCTTCGGCGAAAAGCTCGCGGTTCTTGTCGGCTTCGGTATAGGTGGACCCCTCATAGACGCCGGGGTTGGAGATGCAGATCTCGCCTACCTCGTCCACGGCGCATTCGCGAAAGCCGATGGCGCCCTGGCTGGTGAGGATGCGGACGTGGCAATAGGGGAACGGAAGCCCGACCGAGCCCACCTTCTTCGCCCCGTCCGGTGGGTTGATCGAGACCAGGCAGGTTGCTTCGGTCAAGCCGTAGCCTTCAACGATCTCGATGCCGGTTTCCTTCTTGAAGCGGTTGTAAAGCTCGATCGGGAGAGGCGAGGAGCCGGAGAAGGCGTTCTTCAAGCTGGAGATGTCGGCATTCACCGGGCGCTGCATCAGCGCCGCAAGCGCGGTCGGCACGGTGATCATGTAGGTCACCTTCCAGCGTTCGATCAGCTTCCAAAAGTTGTCGAACACGCCTTCACCCCGATAGCCTTGCGGGGTTGGGAACACGACATGCGCCCCGCTGGCGATCATCGACATCAGGATCGGGTAGCTTGCGAACACATGGAAGAGCGGGAGGGGGCAGATCACCACGTCGGTCGGTTTGAACAGCAGCGTGGCGCCCAGCCAGCCGTTGTAGACCATGCCCGACACCTTGTGCTGGGCGACCTTGGGCATCCCGGTGGTGCCGCCGGTGTGGAAATAGGCGGCGACCCGGTCCTCCGTGACATCCGCGAAGGTCAGCTTGACAGAGGGCATCCGCGCGACCTCGGCCCGGAAGTTCAAGACGGTCGCGGTATGCGCGCTGGGGTTCTTCGGCCGGATGAGGGGCACGATCACCTTCTTCAGCCCGGAGAGGTAGGGCACAAGGTCCACCTCCACCACGGTCTTGACGTTGGGCGCGAACTTTACCGCTTCGGACACCTTCTGCGGCAAGTCAGTCTTCGGGAAGGCCTTCAGCGTGACCACGACCTTCGCCTTCGTCTCACGAAGGATGGCGCTGATCTGCTCGGGCTCCAGCAGCGGGTTGATCGGATTGACGATCCCAGCAACGGCGCCGGCAAGCAGCGTGATCGCAGTTTCCGGGGCGTTGGGCATCACGAAGGCCACGACGTCATCCTGCCCGATGCCAAGCGACCGGAAAAGGTTCGCGGCGCGCGTTACCTCGGCATGCAGGTCTGACCATGTCAGCGTGACGGCCTTGGTGGTCGGGCCGGACAGGATCTGATAACTGAAGGCCGGGCGCTGGCCATGCGCGGTCTTGGCCCGCGTCAGGAACTCATACATCGACCTTGCACGGTCAAGGTCGGCCCAGGTGGCCTTTGCCTCCAGCGCCTTCACATCCGCGAGTGTTGCGAAATTCGTCATCGTTTCCTCCCCTGACGTGCCCGCTGTTGTCGAGGGCTTCGGATCAGGATGGGGGCTGAAACAGTATTTGTGAAGTCAGATTGTCCGACGCCGGCCGTTGCAACGCTACGTCAGGGCAGGGTCATTCCACCCCGTCCGTGAACTGCAACCGTGCCAGCCGGGCGTAAAGCCCGTCCTCAGCCACCAAGGCCTCATGCGTCCCGGTGGCGACGATCCGGCCGTGATCGAAGACGACGATCCGGTCAGCCCGCTTTACCGTGGCAAGCCGGTGAGCGACGACAAGCGTGCTGCGGCCCGCCGACAACCGCTCCACCGCCGCCTGAACCGCGCGTTCGCTTTCAGCGTCAAGCGCCGAGGTCGCTTCGTCCAGCAACAGGATCCTCGCGTCGCGCAGGATGGCCCGGGCAATTGCGACCCGCTGCTTCTGTCCGCCGGACAGCATCACCCCGCGCTCTCCCAGATAGCTGTCGTAGCCCTGCGGCAGCGCGGTCAGGAAGTCATGCGCCGCCGCCGCCCGGGCGGCTTCCTCCACCTCGGCATCCGTCGCGTCAGGGCGGCCAAAGCGGATGTTCTCCCGGGCCGAGGTGGCGAAGATCACCGGGTCTTGCGGCACCATCGCGATGGCGCTTCGGAAATCGCTGCGGGTCATGCTGGCAAGGTCGATCCCGTCCAGTGTGATCCGGCCTGACTGGGGGTCGTAGAACCGCATCAGAAGCTGCAGGATAGTCGTCTTGCCGGCACCGGACGGCCCGACGAGGGCCACCGTCTCACCCGGGGCGACCTGCAGGCTGACGCCGTTCAGCGCACTGGTTTCAGGCCGCGCCGGATAGCGGAAGGTCACGTCCTGAAAGCGGATTTCCCCACGCACAGGGCGGGGCAGGGCGACCGGCGCCGCGGGGTCCTGCACGGCATCTTCGGTCTGGAGCAGCTCTACCAGCCGTTCCGTGGCCCCGGCGGCACGCTGCAATTCGCCCCAGATTTCAGAAAGCGCGCCCACCGCCCCGGCAACCATCACCGCATAGATGACGAACTGGATCAACTCGCCCACGCTCATCACCCCGGCCCGCACATCGCGCGCGCCGATCCAGAGAACGCCGACAATTCCCGCGAAGGTCAGGAAGATCACGATGACCGTCATCACCGCCCGCGTCTTGATCCGCGATCGGGCGGAGTCGAAGGATTTCTCGGTCACCTCGGCGAAGGCGGCCTGTGTCGCCCGCTCGTGCGTGAAGGCCTGCACGGTCTGCACCGAAGACAGTGCCTCGGACGCCGAGCCCGAAGATGAGGCGATCCAGTCCTGGTTTTCCCGCGACAGGCGGCGCAGCTTGCGACCGAGCACGATGATCGGCACGACGATGGCCGGCACGATCAGCAGGACCAGCCCGGTCAGCTTGCCCGACGTCAGGAACAGCAACGCGAGCCCGCCGACCAGCATCAGCACGTTGCGCAGCGCGACCGAGACGGAGGACCCGATCACCGACAGGATCAGCGTGGTGTCGGTGGTGATGCGGCTGAGAACCTCACCCGTCATGATCCGCTCGAAGAAGGCTGGCGACATGCCAAGGACCCTGTCAAAGAGCGCGCGGCGAATGTCTGCCACCACACGCTCGCCAAGGCGGGTGACCAGATAATAGCGCAGGCCCGTCCCCACGGCTAGCAGCGCGGCAATGCCAAGGGCGGCGGTGAAATACTGGTCCAGAAGCGCTGCGTCACCCGAGTTGAACCCGTCAACCACCCGCCGCACCGCAAGCGGCAGGATCAGGCTGACCGAAGCCGTCAGGACAAGCGCCATGAGCGCAAGGATCAGCAGACCACGATAGGGCCAGAGGAACGGCGCCAGACCGCGCAGGGCGCCTACCTGCTTCGACTTTGGTCGATTGTCTGCCGCGCCGGTCGTGTCGGACATGCGTCCCGTCCCCCTCTGTCTTCGGGGCCCGGTTTAGTGCGGGGAACGCCTCGCCACAAGCGCCGCATCGGTTCGGTTCCCGGGCATAGTGCCGCGCAACCCCTTTCCAGTGCAGGGCCCTCGTGCGACGGTGGCGGCCAAGGGGACCGCTGCAATGGCAATGATTTCACACTTTACCGCTGCCGATGGCTGCAGGCTTGCCTACCGTGACGAGGGCGACGGTCTGCCGCTTTTGTGCCTGCCCGGCCTGACCCGCAGCATGGCCGATTTCGATTATCTGGCCCCTCATCTGCCCCCTTTGCGCCTGATCCGCATGGATTATCGCGGCCGGGGGCAAAGTGACTGGACGGGGGCCGCCACTTATACCGTTGGGCAAGAGGCCAAGGATGCGCTGGCGCTTCTGGACCATCTGGGCGTTCAGAAGGCTGCCATCCTCGGCACCTCTCGCGGGGGGCTGATCGGGATGGTGCTTGGGGCGTCCGCGCAGGGCCGGGTGCTGGGGCTTTGCCTGAACGACGTAGGACCGGTCATCGGGCGCGAGGGCCTGACCCGCATCTTCGACTACGTTGGCCGCAACCCGCCCGGAAAGACCCGCGCCGGTTATGCCGAGATGCTGTCGCGCAGCCCCGGTTTTGCCAATGTGCCCGCATCGCGCTGGCTGGATGAGGCCCGGAAGCTTGCGCTGGAAACGCCCGACGGCTTGCGCATCCCCTATGACCCGGCCCTGCGTGAGGCCTTCCTTGCCGCATTTGAAGGCCCGCCCGTCGATCTTTGGCCGCTGTTTGATGCGCTGGCCGGCTTGCCACTGGCGCTGATCCGGGGCGCCAACTCGGACCTGCTGACCGCCGAGACCGCCGCCGAAATGCGCGCCCGCCGTCCCGACATGGGCTTTGCGCTGGTGCCGGACCGCGCCCACATCCCCTTTCTTGACGAAGCCGAGGCGGTCGCCCTGATCAAGCGCTTCGTGAAAGACCTGCAATGACCGACATCGCCCGGATCACCGCGGCAGCGCAGCGTCTGGCCGGCCATGTCCGCCTGACCCCGCTGCTGAATGCCCCCCTTCTGGACCGGATCGCCGGACGCCGCGTGCTGGTGAAGGCCGAGTGTTTGCAAGTCACCGGCAGCTTCAAGGCGCGGGGTGGCTGGTCGGCAGTTTCCGCCCTGACCCCGGAGGCCCGGAAGCGCGGTGTCATCGCCTATTCCTCGGGCAATCACGCGCAGGGTGTAGCCCTTGCAGCGGCACGTCATGGGGCGCCATGCGTGATCCTCATGCCATCGGACGCGCCGGCGGTGAAGATCGACAACACGCGGGCCTACGGGGCTGAGGTGGTGCTTTATGACCGGCAAACCGAAGACCGCGATGCCATTGGCGCTGGGCTGGCCGAGGCACGGGGCCTCACTCTGATCCGCCCCTATGACGACGCCGAGGTGATCGCCGGGCAGGGCACGGTCGGCCTTGAAGTGGCAGTCCAGGCCGCAGCCCTCGGGGTGACCGAGGCGCAGGTTCTTGTCTGCTGCGGTGGCGGTAGTCTGGCCTCTGGCATCGCGCTCGCACTGGAGGCCGAGGCCGCCGGCCTGACCGTCCGCACGGTCGAGCCGGCGGGGTTCGACGACATGGCCCGCTCGCTTGCAGCGGGAAGGCGCATGACCAATGCAAAGGCCACCGGTTCGATCTGCGACGCCATTCTGACGCCCTCGCCCGGGCAGTTGACCTTCCCCATACTGCAACGTCTTGCCGCGCCCGGCCTTGTGGTGTCGGACGATCAGGCGCTGCAGGCTGTCGCTCTGGCCTTCACTCACCTGCGGGTCGTGCTGGAGCCGGGTGGCGCAGTTGCCCTTGCAGCCGCGCTCTTCACGCCTGGTCTGCCCGATACGGTCATCGCCGTGGCAACCGGGGGCAATGTCGATCCCGTCACTTTCAGCTCTGCTCTCACCCGGTTCGCCTGATGCTGGTCTGGCTGGACGATCTGCGCCTGAACGCCGAGGTTTCCGGCCCGGCGCGCGCGCCTCCGGTGGTGCTGGTACACGGTCAGGGTCTCGACCTGCGGGTCTGGGATGCCATACTGCCCCGTCTTGCCCAGCATCGCACCCTGCGCCTTGACCTGAGGGGCCACGGCGCGTCCGACAGCCCGCCACCGCCCTACAGCATCGGTGGGCTGATCCGCGATGTCGAACGGATGATGCAGCATTTCGCGCTGAAGGATGCCGTCATCCTTGGTGCGGGCGAGGGGGGGCTGGTTGCACAGGGGCTTGCAGTGAAGCGCCTCGATCTGGTGCGCGCCATGGTCCTGACCGGCTCTGCCACCCGGTTCGGCAACCCGGACCTCTGGCAACGCCGCAACGCCGCACTGGCCAACGGCCCGGACCTCGAGGCCGAGGCTGCTGCGCTTTTAGGCCCACACTGGCGCACGCTTCCCGCAGCGGCACCGGTGCAAGAGATGCTGGCCCGCACCCGGGCCGAGGGCTGGGCCGGCATCGCCACCGCCATGGCAAACACTGATTTTTACCAGACGACCGCCACGCTGACCCTGCCGTCGCTGATCCTCGCCGGGGGCGACGACCGGAAGTGCCCCCCCGACATGCAGCGAGAAACCGCGGATCTGATCGCCGGGTCGCAGTTTCAGCTTCTGCCTGGTGCCAGCCACCTTGCCGTGCTCACCCATCCGCAGCCTTTTGCAAAAGCGCTCTGCGGCTTTCTGACAAGGATCGGCCATGTCTGACATTCTTCTGGTTCACGGCTCGTGCCATGGTGCCTGGTGCTGGGAACACGTGATCCCCGCCCTTGCCGCACTGGGGATCACCGCAGACGCCCTGGACCTTCCTGGCCGTGACGGCAGCCCCACCACGCTGGACGCCTACGCCCGCGCCATCGTGGCGGCGGCGAGCCCCGGCACGGTCCTCGTCGGTCATTCCGCCGGCGGCTACGCGATCACCGCCGCAGCCGAAGCTGACCCGGCCCGGTTTGCCGGCCTCATCTACCTGTGCGCCTATCTGCCGAAATCCGGCCAAAGCCTTGCCGACATGCGCCGCGCCGGCCCCTCGCAACCGCTTATGCCCACGATCCGCATGGCCGGTGACCGCAGCAGCTTTACCATCGACCCCACCCAGGCGTGCAGGGTCTTCTACCACGATTGCCCTCCCGACATCACGGCCGCAGCCATCGGCCGCCTCTGCCCGCAGCCGGTCTTGCCGCAGGAGACCCCGCTGACGACGATGCAGTCAGCGACCCTCCCGCGCTACTACATCATCTGCAGCGACGACCGCGCCATCCCACCCGCTTATCAGGCGCAGATGGCCAGTGACCTGGCACCGGAGAAGGTAAGCAAACTGGAAGCCAGCCACTCCCCCTTTCTTTCCATGCCTGATGTGCTCGCTGCCAGACTGGCAGAAATCATGCCAGTAATACACGGACCGGCTTCCTTTGAGGGTAGAACTTGACAAATTCCAACATCGGCCAGGCCAATGGCCGCCTCGCCCTCAGCTTCATCCTTACGACTGTGACACTCGATGCGATCGGCATCGGCATCATCTTCCCGGTCATGCCCGACCTCATCCAGGAGGTGACCGGCAGGCCACTCTACGACGCCGCTCTCTGGGGAGGCATCCTCGCCGCGTCCTTCGCTGTCATGCAGTTCCTGTTTGGGCCGGTGATCGGGGCACTGTCCGACCGCTTCGGCCGCAGGCCGGTGCTTCTACTCTCACTTGGTGTCATGGCGGCCGATTATCTGGTCATGGCGCTGGCCTCGTCGATCTGGCTGCTGCTTGCAGCACGGCTGGTTGCCGGGATCACCGCCGCCACCTTCGCCACCGCCGGGGCCTATATCGCCGACATCACCCCGCCGGAGGAGCGTGGCCGCCGCTTTGGCCTGATCGGTGCCTGCTTCGGGGTGGGCTTCGTCCTCGGGCCCCTGATCGGGGGCCTTCTTGGCACCATCGACTCGCGCGCGCCGTTCTATGCCGCCGGGGCGCTGGCGCTGGCCAACATGGCGTTCGGCTACTTCGTCCTGCCCGAGACGGTGACCACCGCCACCCGCCGCCCCTTCGCCCTGTCCCGCGCCAACCCGCTTGGCGCGCTGCGTGCGGTAGGGCGGCTTCCCGGCGTTCGGCTGATCCTCGCGACCTACCTGATCCTTGGCATAGCGATGAACGTCTACCCCACGGTCTGGGCCTATTTCGGCCAGGCCCGCTTTGGCTGGGACAGCAGGATGGTCGGCGTCTCGCTGGCGATCTACGGCGTGTCCTTCGCCGTTGGTCAGGCGCTGCTGGTCGGCCCGCTGATCCGCCGCTTCGGCGAACACCGCGCTGCGCATTACGGCATGTGGGTCAACGTGGTCACCCTCACGGGCCTTGGCCTCGTCGTCTCGCCGGTGCTGGCGCTGCTGCTGACGCCGGTCACAGCGCTTGGCGGCGTGGTCACCCCGGCGCTGCAAGCCATCGCCTCGCGCTCCGCGCCTGCTGATGCGCAAGGCGAATTGCAGGGCGTCTTCTCCAGCATCAACGCCATCGCCATGATCACCGCCCCGCTGATCATGACCACCACCTTCGCCACCTTCACCGGCCCCAGCGCCCCGGTCTTCGCACCCGGAGCTCCCTTCCTGCTTGCCGCCCTTCTCATGCTGGCCTGCATCGCGCTGCATGTCCTTGGTCCCCGTTTGCAGACCAGATCGCCCTGAAACGGCACCCAAAGGTCGCAAACGCCGAAGCCTGACCCCTTCTACATTGCTCTTCTGAGAAATACTCCACGGGGTGCGGGGGTGTGAAACCCCCGCCACCGGCAGTCAGGGGAACAGCGCAGCATGAAGCTCAAGGATCTCGAAATCTTCGTCGTCGCCCCCCCGTTTCCCGGCTGGGGCGGGCGCTACTGGATCTTCCCGAAGCTGACCACCGATACCGGCATCGTTGGCTACGGCGAATGTTACGCCTCCACGGTCGGGCCAAAGGCGATGCGGGCCGTGATCGAGGACGTCTTCCAACGCCACATGCAAGGCGAGAACCCGGAAAACATCGAGCTCATGTTCCGCCGTGCCTATTCGTCGGGCTTCACCCAGCGGCCCGATCCAACGGTGATGGGCGCGTTTTCGGGGCTGGAGATTGCCTGCTGGGATATCCTTGGCAAGGCGCGGAACCGTCCGGTCTGGGCACTGCTGGGCGGCAAGATAAACGACCGGATCCGCAGCTATACCTACCTCTACCCCGAACCGGGCCAGGAATCGGCTGAATTCTGGGTCGATCCCGACGCCGCCGCAGCCGCTGCCGTCAGGTTCATGAACCTGGGCTTCACCGCCGTGAAGTTTGACCCCGCCGGTCCTTACACCATCCGCGGCGGGCATGAACCTGCCATGTCCGACATCACGCGCTCCGTTGCCTTCTGCAAGGCGATCCGCGCGGCGGTGGGCGACCGGGTCGACCTGTTGTTTGGCACGCACGGCCAGTTCTCCACTCCTGGAGCGATTCGCCTCGGCCGCGAGCTCGAACCCTACAACCCGCTCTGGTACGAAGAACCGATCCCGCCCGACAACCTGCTGGAGTTTGCCGAGGTCGCCAAATCGGTGCGCGTCCCCTTGGCCACCGGCGAACGGATGACCACAAAGGCCGAATTCGGCACGCTTCTCCGTGCAGGTGGCGTCAAGATCCTGCAGCCCGCGCTTGGTCGTGTTGGCGGCATCTGGGAGGCCAAGAAAATCGCCGCCATGGCCGAGGTGTTCAATGCCCAGATGGCCCCGCATCTTTACGCGGGCCCGGTCGAATGGGCAGCCAACGTCCATTTTGCCGCCTCGATCCCGAACCTGCTGATCGCCGAGACGATCGAGACGGGGGGTTCCTTCCACCTGAAGCTGATCAAGAACACCATCCGGTGGGAGGATGGGTACATCATCCCCTCCGATGCTCCGGGCCTTGGTATCGACTTCGACGAAGACGTTGCCCGCGCGCATCCCTTCAGTGGGACTGGCCTGCATCTGCAAATGCAGGAGGCCCCTTGCGACTATCGCCACGGCAACCGCTTCGAAGGCGGCGCGCCTGCCGCCAGGACCTGACTGGTCAACTGTCGGTGGCAACGCCATCCAAAGGGGCTCGATGCCCCTGAGGATGGCGGTTCGTTCAGGCCAATGGCAGCCCTCAGGCCGCGCCTTCGAACTCTGCACCCGTCTTGGCCCCGGTGATATAGGCTACCACGTCCTGACCGTCGGTGTTTTCCTTGCGCAGATTGGCCACGATCCGACCCCGGCGGAACACGACGATCCGGTCCACCAGATCGAACACCTGCCGCATGTTGTGGCTGACCAGAATAAGCGGCTCGCCCGCCTCTTTCAGGGTGCGGATGATGTTTTCAACCTGCGCGGTTTCCTGCACGCCCAGGGCGGCGGTTGGCTCATCCATGATCACCAGCTTGGACTTGAAGGCCGCTGTCCGGGCAATCGCCACGCATTGCCGCTGCCCGCCCGACATGTTGCGGATCGTGTTCATCAGATTGGGAATCTTGACCCCGGTCTTGACCAGCGCCGCCAGGGTGGCCTCACGCATTGCCTTCTTGTCGAGGATCGAGAACGGCCCAAGGTTGAAGCGGATCCGCTCACGCCCGAGAAACAGGTTTGAGGGCACGTCCAGATCATCCGCAAGGGCCAGGGTCTGGAACACCGTCTCGATCCCGGCCTCACGCGCCGCAATCGGGTTTTGAAAGCTGTGCTCCATCCCGTCAAACATGATCTGGCCACTGGTGGGAATCTCGACCCCGGTAATCTGGCGCACGAAGGTGGATTTGCCCGCGCCGTTGTCGCCCATGATTGCCACATGCTCGCCTCGGCCAAGCGTAAAGCTGGCCCCGGTCAGCGCATGAACCCCGCCGTAATGCTTTGTCAGACCCCGTGTTTCAAGGATCGGGGTGTCCTGCGTCATGTCAGCCATCATCCGCGCCCCCGCTTGGTTTGCCGCCACTGGTCCAGAACCACGGCACCGACAATGATGACGCCCTTCACCATCTCCTGGTAATAGGCATCCAGCTTCAGGAACGTGAAGCCGCTGATGATGACGCCAAAGATCAGCGCGCCAAGGCAGGTGCCGATGATCGACCCGCGCCCGCCCTGCAGACTTACCCCGCCGATCACTGCCATGGCGATGGCGTCCAACTCGTACATCACCCCCATGCCCGCCTGAGCGGTCAGATTCTTGGACGACAGCACGATGGCCGCCAGCGCCGCCAGGGCTCCGGCGATGGTATAGACCAGCACCTTGTGCCCGGTGACATTGATGCCCGACATCCGCGCCGCCTGCTCGTTCGACCCGATTGCATAGCAATGCCGTCCGTATTTCGTTTGCGTCATGACCAGGTGAAACAGCACCGCAAGGCAGACGAACAGGATGACGGGCATCATTCCCTGGCCGATGGCGGCATAGCTTTCGGTCGGGAATGAGATCGGGTTGCCCTTGGACCACCACTTTGCACAGCCCCGCGCCGCGACCATCATCCCCAGCGTGGCAATGAATGGCGGGATGCGCGTATAGGCGATCAGCGCCCCGTTCACCAACCCTGCGAACAGCCCGCAGGCCAGACCTACCAACACTGGCACAAGCACGGGAAGATCCATCCAGTCCGGCCCGAAAATCGCCTTGGGGTTCGGGTTGCCGTTGACCATCGCCACCTGGGCAAAGCTCATCGCGACCATCGCCGTAATCCCGACGATGGACCCTGACGACAGGTCGATCCCGCCAGTGATGATGACCTGCGTCACCCCCAGCGCGATGATCCCCACGATGGACACCTGCAGGATGATGATCTGCAGGCGCTGTTCGTTGAAAAGCGTGTCCATGTTGTCGCGGGTGTTGAACAGGAAACTGTCGCCAACCACCAACTGGCCCAGAACCTCGAACGCCACGATGATCAGGATCAGCGCGGCAAGGACGTTTAGTTCGGGCGGGCGGGTGCGTTTCTTCGGATCAAAGGTCAGCCCACCGATCCCTTGCGTGGTATTAGACATGACAAGCCCCTTCGCTGCAGGCTGGGGTGCCACCCGTCCGGGGTGCCACAAACCAGAAAAGGGCGGCACGCCTGCGCCGCCCTTTCCCGTGAGACTGATCGATCAGTTCTCGGCCAGATAGTCGGCGATGTTGGCCGGGGTCACCAATTCGAAGGGCACATAGACCTTCTGCTCGACCGCCTCGCCCGCCGCCAACTTGACCGCCGCGTCCAGCGCACCACCACCCTGGGCCGATGCGTTCTGGAACACCGTGATGTCCAGTTCACCCGCCTGCATCGACGCCAGCGCGTCCTGCGTCGCGTCCACGCCGCTGACAAGGACCGAGGCCATGTCGATCCCGGCGGCTTTCATCGCCTGGATCGCGCCAAGTGCCATTTCGTCATTGTTGGCCAGCACACCGTCGAACGGCGCGCCCGTCGAAAGCCAGTTGGTCATCAGGCTTTGGGCCTGATCCCGGCTCCAGTTCGCGGTCTGCTGGTCGATCACGTTGATCTTGACCGCGCATTTCCCGGCGTCGATCACGTCGGTGTAGTTCTGCGTGCGCTGCACGGCGGCCTGGTTCGACAGTTCGCCCTGCATGACGTAGACGCTCACTTCGGTCTTTCCGGCGGCTGCCCATTGGTTGCACTGTTCGATGAAGCCCTGGCTGGACGAGTCAACCTCGTTCGAGGCGACAAAGGCCTGGTTGTCGGGCAGCGTGTCGACGTTGATCGGCTGACGGTTGACGAAAACCAGCGGCACGCCCGCAGCAGCTGCCGCGTCGGTCATTGCCTGTGTGGCGGAGGTGTCCACGGGGTTGACGATGATCGCGTCGACCCCGCTTGCGATGAAGTTGTTGATCTGGTCCAACTGCTTGGCCACATCGTTCTGCGCGTCTTCGATCTGCACCGACAGTCCGGCTGCATCGGCCTGCTCCTGGATGCCGTTGCGCAGCACGGTCAGGAAGTTGTCGTCAAACAGCGCCATCGACACGCCGATGCCGTCTGCCATCGCCGTGGTCGTCATCATTGCCGCAAAACCTGCGACGACAAGGGTCTTTTTCATTGGTCACTCCTCCCAGAGTTATCCTGCCGTCAGCTGCGACAGGTCAGTTCGGTATGCGTCCGATCGCGGCGACAGGGTGCCGTCCGCGCTCCTTGGCCAACCTGATGCGTCAGGCTGGAGAACTTCGCCCACGCCGTCAACAGATTCTTGCAACCGGTTGCAAAAGGGCTGTCATGCTGCTTTCCGGTCCAGACTGTCACGGATGAAAGCCATTGAAGCAGCCAGATCGGCCTTGGGGTTGGTGCTGGCGTGAACCAGCGGAGAGAACGCTTCAAAGCTGACCGGCCCGGCCCAGCCAAGCGCCGCAAGGGCTGCAAGCTGATCGACGTTGCCCAGTCGGTCCGCCCGGTCAACCAGAACGCGGTGCGCGTCGGTCATCTGCGCCACAGTGACCGTCTGATCGGTGACGCCGGATATGTGCACGATCCCGGTATGGTCGGGAAACAGCGGCCCGCCCTGGGCAAGCGTGTGGTGAAAGGTGTCATGCACCAGCTTGAACCGCCCGGTGCCGCCAATTGCCTCAATCGCGTCCACCGCCTCGGCCTTGTAGCGCAAGGCGCAGATGTCAAAGCCAAGCGGCTCTACCATCCCGATCAGACCATGATCATCCAGCATCGGCCCAAGAGCCTTCAGCGCGACACGCAGTGCGGCCTGCCGTTCGCCGTTGCCCATGCCAAGGTTGTCGTTCCGCGGGATCAGGGAAACCGCCTCGGCGCCTGCGGCCTGTGCGATCCGCATCAGGGCCAGCGCCTCGGCGGACTTGGAATCGGACCAATCGTTGAAGCGCTTCACTTCAGCCACGGCCAAAAGCCGCACGCCTTTGGCTTGCGCCAGTTCGCCAGCCTCCGCAGGGGCCATTCCGTCAAACAGGGCCTGCGGCAGATCATTGCGCACCTCAACCCCGATGCAGCCAAGATCGGCGGCCAGATCAAGCAGCCCGCGATAACCTAGCCGGGCGACCGTCATGTGATTAAGCGCGAACTGCGTCATGGCCCCGGCCTCCCCTTGCCGCCGTATCAGGCGCCAAGGATATGACGGGTGCTGAAACATGCGTCAATCAAACGCAGGCGTTCCTCATCATTCCTGACGAATTGCTGCGGGCGCGATGATGGAAATGACATCAGCCCTGGTGTCAGACAGATTCCGGCAGATACAGGTCCGGTTGCAAAAAGTGCTGGCCCTGCAGCGGTGCGATTCCGTTCTGCACCGCCGCTGCGGCAAGCGTCACAAGATCATCGCACAGCTTGGTCAGCGGCGTCGCAATCGCCATGCTGACATAGCGCGCGATCAGCGCCGACCGGCTTTCGGGGGTGATTTCATTCACCACAAGGGCCACGTCGCCTGGCTGGCGAACCTCTCGCAAGGCGGCAATCGCTCCCTCCATCCCGCCTCCGGCACAATAGATGCCGCGCAGATCGGGATGGCGGCCCAGCAGGTCCAGCGTCGCCTCATACGTCAGTTGCCGCGTCTCAAGATTGACCAACGTGTCCAGCAAGGTGAACTGCGGGGCATATTCGCGGAAATAGCTGCGGAACCCCGTCTCGCGCAGTTGGTGGCCGTGCCAGCGGTAACCGCCAACAAAAACGGCAATCTTTCCGGACTGATGCGTGGTGCTCGCAATAAGATGCGCTGCAATCCGGCCGATTTTCATGTTGTTCAGACCCAGATAGTTTTGCCGGACACCTTGGCCAAAATCATTCAGCAAGGCAAAACAGGGAATGTTCTTCGCGTTCAGCCGCACCACGGCCTCGGTCACTTCGGGATGGGTCACCGCGGTAGCGGCAACGGCATCCACCCGCCCGGCCATGCCGTCGATCAGACTGGCAAAGTCCGCTGGCGACTGTGACGCCGCGAACTCGATCACCGCCGAGGCGCGCAGCCCGACCGCCTCGGTTACCGCACGTTCGATCTCGGCCTTGAAGCTTTGGTAAAAGGCCTGGCGTTCCTTGTGCAACACGACCCCAAGCCGAAGGCGCGGCAAGTCCATCTGCACGCGTTGCCCGATCAAGGGGGCGGCGTGGTAGCCGACCAGCCGCGCCGCTTCATACACCCGGCGCGCGGTGTCCTCCCGCACCTTTTCTCGGGCGTTCAGCACACGGTCAACGGTGGCAGTGGACAGCCCTGCCTCACGGGCAACGTCCTGGATGGTTGGGCGGTTGGCCATGATGGTTCCTGACGAAATGCAATCATCCCTACACACTGGTTGATGGCGTTTGATGGAAGTTGCAACCGCTCTCTTGGTAAAGCGACCGCTACCGGACTATTCAACAATGCAGGCTGCATTCCAGAAGGCTGCCGTGCCGTGGGAAACGTCGCCTGCTGTGTCAGGCGGAGGAGAGGATGCAATGGCAGACCGGAACTACAGCCTGCTTGGCCCCGATGCACAGCGTGCGGTGGATACCGGGCTTGCAGCGGCTGAGTGGTACCATACCGACGTGCCGCGCAAAGACATGAAGGCGCTGATGCAACGCACGGACGGCCCTGCGATCCGTGACACGATCATTCTGTACGGCTGCATGATTGCCTTTGCCGGGATCGGTATCGCGCTTTGGCCAAGCTGGTGGTCGGCACCCTTCTGGCTGGCTTACGGCGTCCTTTACGGCAGCGCGTCAGATTCGCGTTGGCACGAAACCGGCCATGGCACGGCGTTTCGCACCAAATGGATGAACGACGCCGTCTATCAGATTGCCTCCTTCATGATCATGCGCAATTCGGCGACCTGGCGGTGGAGCCATGCCCGCCACCACACCGACACCTACATTGTCGGTCGTGACCCCGAAATCGCCGTGATGCGCCCACCGGAACTGACCAAGGTGATGCTCAACTTCTTTGGCATCATCGATGTGATCCGCTTTTTTCCCAACCTGATCCGGAACGCCCTCTTTGGCCCAACGGTGGTTGAGCGAACCTTCGTGCCGCAAGGCGACTGGGGCAAGGTCCGGCGCGTGGCGATCATCCATGCCCTGATCTACGCGGCGACCATCGGGCTTGCGGTCTGGATGGGGTCAATCCTGCCATTGATGGTTATCGGATTGCCACGGATCTACGGTGCCTGGCATCACGTTCTGACCGGCCTTTTGCAGCACGGTGGCTTGGCGGACAACGTGATCGACCACCGGTTGAACAGCCGCACGGTCCTGATGAACCCGGTCAGCCGCTTCATTTACTGGAATATGAACTACCACGTCGAACATCACATGTTCCCCATGGTGCCCTATCACGCGCTGCCACGCCTGCACGACGCCATAAACCATGACCTGCCTGCGCCTGACCGGTCAATCCTGTCGGCCTATCGCCAGATGTGGCCCGCATTCAAGCGCCAGCTGAAGCATGAGGATTACTTTTTGAAGCGCGCCCTTCCGCCCACCGCAAAGCCCTACCGTGAGGAGCTGCACCAGATCTCGCCCGGCACGCCCGTTGCCGGAACCTTGCCGCCAAATGCCCTGCCAGCCGAGTGAGGATGCCATGCCCTGGACCAAAGCCTGCGCCATTGATGATATCGACACCGAAGATCTGATCCGCTTTGACCACAACGGCCAGACCTATGCGATTTACCATTCCCCGGAAGGAGATTTCTTCGCAACTGCCGGACGCTGCACCCATGAAGAGGTGCACCTGTGTGACGGGCTGGTCATGGGCCACCTGATCGAATGTCCAAAGCATAACGGCCAGTTCGACTATCGCACGGGTCAGGCAATGCGCTCTCCGGTCTGCATCAATCTGCAGACGTTTCCGGTCAAGGTCGACGACGGCGTTGTCTACATCGAGGTGCCGTGATGGCCTTCACCCCCTCCACGCGCCACACCGTCGCCTCGCTGCGGGCCGCGCGTGGGCGGCACACCTGCGCCATGTTGCGGGTCGAGACGCTGGATGAGGCCGCAGCCGCCGAAGCAGCGGGGGTAGAGCTTTTGTCGGTGCCACCGGCGATGATCCTCGATCCGCGCTTTCGCGAGGTCGCCCCGAAGGCCTTCGCCTGCCCGGGCGACAATTTCTACGAAATCGGCGGGCCGGATGATTTCCTGCGCTGGGCGCTGCCCATGGTCAAGCACGGGGCGGATGCGGTCTATTGCTCTGGCTCGCTCGCCTCGGTCCGGCTTTTGGCCGATCATGCGGTGCCGGTCTGCGGGCATGTTGGTCTTGTCCCGTCAAAGCGTACCTGGACCGGTGGCTTTCGCGCTGTGGGCAAGACGCTGGATCAGGCGAAATGGGTGTGGGATGCCTGCGTGGCCCTGGAAGAGGCCGGTGCCTTCGCGGCTGAAATCGAGGTGGTGCCAGCGGCCATCACGGCGGCGATTGCCGAACACAGCTCGCTTTTCCTTGTCTCGATGGGCGCAGGCGCGGGCGGCCATGCGCAGTATCTGTTCGGCGACGATGTGTTGGGGCAAACTCGGGGGCAAATGCCACGCCATGCCAAGGTCTACGGCAATCTGGCAGCCGAAGAGGACCGTCTGCAAGTGCTGCGCGTCCAGGCGATGACGGCTTTCGCAAACGAGGTTCATACCGGCGCCTACCCCTCTGCCGAGTATCTGGTTGAGGCGGCGGCAGAAGTCGCCGCTGCGTTCTCCGACTGGCTGCAGACCCAGAACCGGCCAACTCCGTGACGTCGAGGCGCGGTGTTCAGCCGAGCATGTCCGCCGGCAGGCCGCCCAATACGCGCGCGATTTCGGATCTCGCGGCGTCACAAACCGGAAGCACCGGCCGTTGCGGCTGGACATCGGCAAGACCCAGCTGTCGTGCCATGTCATGGACAACCCGGAAACTGCTATGGGCCCTGAACAGATCCCAGACCGGCTGCAGCAACCCGTCAAGGCGGTGCACCTCGGCCATGTCACCGCGCTGTGCGGCGCGAACAAGCAGCACGCAAGGGATTGGCAATGTGCCCGCCAGCACACTGTACCAGGTATCGGCCCCGGCAATCAGCGCGGCGGGGCAGCACCAGTCCCCGCTGTAGCCGATGGAAAAGCCATCGCGAACCGCGCTGCGTTGCGCCGCCAGATGCGCCGGAATGTCGTCCGGAGTGCTTGTCGGACACTTCACCGCCACGATGCCGGGATGCTGCGACAGCAGCGCCACCAGGTCGTTCGAAAATCGGAAGTGGGTCGTGCCGGGGTTATCGTAGATCACCAGCGGCAGCCCGCTTTGTTCGGCCACCTTGACAAAATGGGCATAGACCTCATCCTGGCTTAGCGGCAGATAGGACATCGCCGACAACAGCCCCGCCGCTGCCCCCAGCGCCTTGGCGTCCCGGGCCAGCCTCACCGCCTCATCCGTCCGCAGCGCCCCGATGCCGACCACAAGCGGAACCCGTCCTCCCGCTGCATCTGCCGCCGCTTCAACCGTGCGCCGACGTTCGGTCCGGGTCAGATAGGCATAGCCCCCGGTGCTGCCCAGCACGCCAATCGAATCGACTCCAGCATTGACCAAGCGCGACACCAACGCGTGCACGGCTGATGTATCCACCTCTCCAGCGGCATTGGCGGGGGTGATCGGAAAGGCGGAAAGACCGGCAAAGAGGATCATGGTCATGTCCTTGGCGTTTTACCAGCCGCGTGCCACCAGCTGAGGTGTGGGCCGGGCTGTCGGCTTGTGTGGCGGGCCCGGAAGGAATCGAACCCTCAACCTCGGACTTAGAAGGTCCTTGCTCTATCCAGTTGAGCTACGGGCCCGCGCCGGCACCTTTTGGGCCAAGCCAAAAGATCAGGCAAGCACCTTCGTCATGAAGACGGAGTTCGGGTCTTCGGCATACCCCTCGAACGGCGGGCAGTCCTTGAAGCCTGCAAGCGCATACAAGGCCCGCGCCGCGATGAACGTCTTCTGCACCCCGGTCTCAAGGCTTAGCCGGGTAAAGCCGTCGGTTCGTGCTGCGGCCACCAGATGCTCCAGCATCGCCTTCGACAACCCGCGCCCCCGCGCTTCGGCCAGGACATGCATCGACTTGATCTCGGCGTGGCTTGCGTCGATCCGCTTGAAGGCCCCCATCGCCAAGGCCTTTCCGTCGTCACGCAGGACGAAGAACCTGATGCCTGGGGTCGCCAGCGCGCCCTTGTCCATCATGTGGATCGATTCGGGCGGCGTGTCGGCGTGCATGTCCGCCGTGTGACGCTGGAACAAAAGCTCCAGGTCCGGTGTCAGCGGGTGTTCTTCGGCAATGGTGATCGGCATGGCATATCCCTCTGCGGTCTTGGTGCCGGGTCCGGGGCGGCTTGGCAAGCGGAAGACCGCAAACGAGTGGGCGCTGCGGCCAATCCCCACTGGTCCCGGCTGGAAAACATGCAATCCTGCAGCCGTAAATCAAAGGATGCCATGCGCCCGCTTCTGGCCCCGATCCTTGCCTTCCTTGCCTTCCTTGCTCTGCCGCTGGCGGCGGAAACGCGTCAGCACGGCAATATCCTTTATGATCCTCCGCCCGGCTGGGTAAAGGGCGCGCAGTGGGGTGACGGCACGCGCATCCTGAGGTCCGACCTGCCGGACGACGCCTGTCATACCTGCCGCATCTACCTGTCTGCCGGTGCCCGCACCAATGGCAAGGTGGTGGACTGGCTGGCCAGCCAATCGCGCCGCTTTGTTGAAAAAGACGACCATCCCCCGAAGATCACAGCAATGACCGCATCCAAGATGATGAACATCAGCGGTCGCCCCGGCGCGATGCGGGGCCAGACCGTTGACGGCGATGTGCAGATCCTGCTGGCCGTGCAGCTTTTCGGCCGGATGGAACTTGTGGGCTTCGAGGGCCCCGCCAAAGACGCGGATGAACTTGCCGCCACCATGCAGGTCTTTCAGCGCGATGTGATGCCCTTGGTCGAGGGCCTGCGCTTTGTGTCGGAAGGGGCAACGCCGCTGATGCCTGATCCGCAGCCCGGCGCGTGGTTCGGCGTTTGGTGGGGCACGACAAGCTATTGGCTGACTGGAATTGACGGCGTGATGACCATGGAGATCGACCATCATTGGCTGACCCTGTGGCCAGACGGCCTGTTCTATTCCGGCACCCCGCCCAAAGGCACCCAACCTCTGGACCGCGCCGCCTTGCTGGACCGCGCCGATATGGACTTTGGCACCTATGTCGATCGCGACGGCACCTTGACCCTCCACTTCGCCTCGGGTGAGGTTGAAATCCATGACGTCGCCCTTGATGCACTGAAAACTGGCGCATTGACCCTGAACAAGGTCACCCCCTTGCCCGACGGCACCAAGGTCGATGGCGCAGTTTCCAGCTTTTCCTTCAGCGGCTTCGCCCCCGGCGCGGGCGTGTCGGGCGGGGCGTCCTCTTCCAGCCTGACCGAATTTCATTCCGATGGACGGTGGAGCCATGCGCACGTCGGCGGCGCGTTCGGCAGCTTTGATACGGGCGGCTTTGCCGTATCATCCGACGATGCCGACACAGGGCGCTATGCGGTAAAGGACGGCCTCATGATCCGCTATGATCAGGCGGGCGGCGTGGTGGATCAGGGTTTCATCTTCAAGGTCGGCAGCGACATCTGGATCGGCGCAGGCACTTTGGGCCGGGCCGATTGACCAGCTTGCCAGGTCAGTGCGTCCAGGCGCCCTTGCGATCGGTGGCGAAGTTTTCGCCATAGCCGCGCTGGCGGATCAGCGGCTTGCGCGGCTTAGGTTCAACCACGTCAGCTTCAATCCCCTTTTCCGCCGCATAGGCCAGCGCCGCCTCGCGCGTGTCAAACCGCAGCCGCACCTGCGCCTGCGTGTCGGATGACGAAGTCCACCCCATCAGCGGGTCAACCTCACGCGTGGACGCGTGGGCAAACTCCAGCACCCAGGTCTGGCTTTTGGCCGAGCCCGACTGCATGGCGGTTCGGGCAGGCTGGTAGATCCGGGCGCGCATCATGGGGTCTCCCTCGGGCATGATCGTCTTATCCCGAAGCTTTCGCCAAAGCGCAAGCAGGACCTGAGCAGGAGCGGGGGACGCAGGCAGAAAGGACTGTCGACTGATCCAGAGGTAAGTGGGTGGTGTATGGGTTGGACCAGCCGACAGTTTCAGTTGCTGCTTGCAGACCGAAAATGCCCCATTCGTTAACAAATTACAACCGAAAGATGTATTATGAGGCTGATTTCATCAATATGAATGTATAATGACTGGGGCTCCTCAGGCTTTACGCTCCAGCTTCAAGATCATGTAGCGGTTAAGCCGACGGAAGGCCTCGGCGTTGCGGTCGGTCCCGTTCAGACGCCGCATCAGATTATCGCGCCGTTTTTTTGACAGGAACAGCCCGACGAAGCGCACCAATGTCCAATGCGCGGTCGGGCGTTTGCTGCGGATCTCATCCGAAACGCGGCTTACGCCATGGCCGATTACATTGAACAGCTGCTGTTCCAAATCAATCGACGGGGCGACGGCGTCGGTGATGTCCTCCTCAGCCACGACAGTGAAGGCCGAAGCTTCAAGCGCCGCCCGAAACCCCGCCAACTGATGCCCGCCCCCCGGCTGCGGACCCTGCTTGCTGCGGCCCTGATATTCGGCGGTCCGGAAACAATCGGCGATCAACACCGTCCCCCTTGGTGCCAGCAGACGGGCACAGATCGGAAGGCTTTCGGTCAGGGGAATGTATTGGAAACTTTCGGAAAAAAGGCACAGGTCAAACGGCCCCTTGCCCGCAAACTCTTCCAGCATGCACTCATGCACCACGGCTCCCGGCGCATTCTGCCGACACCGCCCCGCCAGAAAGGCCGATGGCACCACGATCTCCACGCTATGCCCCAGCGCCAGCAGCTTTTTCGCCGTCTCGCCCGCGCCACCGCCGATGTCCAGAATGCGCAACGGGCCGGGGGGAGAATAGCCGAACAGCTTGACCGTGTACGCCTCTTGCGCCCGGGCCAGATTGGCCGCCGTCACTTCAAGCCCGGTCCACAACCCGTAGTGCAGGTTTTCCGCCCCCGTCAGCCAGCGGATGAAGGCCAGCCCCACATCTAGGCCCACCGCCCGCGTGTCGATCTTGTCGGCCATCTTGCACCTTGTGAACCCTTGCGTCGGCCTGCCTTAGCCGCTTCCCGCCCGCCCGGCAACGCTTTCACCCCGCAGGCGTTGAACTTGGCTTGAACTGGAACAAAAACGGATCAACTCTGTCTTGCCCCATCCACCACCCGAATCCCCCCCCAGCCTGGAAGCGATCCGCGCCATGCCGCACAACAATTCCAATGCCATCGCCGCCCGGCCGGAGGTTCTCAGCAAACCAAAGCTGGAAGGTGGCCGCCGCTTCACCCTCTCCACGCCGTTTCAGCCGGCAGGTGACCAGCCCACCGCGATTGCCGAACTGAAGGCGGGCGTTCTGGCCGGTGAGCGCAATCAGGTGCTTCTGGGGGCCACCGGCACCGGCAAGACCTTCACCATGGCCAAGATCATCGAGGAAACCCAGCGCCCCGCCATCATCCTTGCGCCCAACAAGACCCTCGCCGCGCAGCTTTACGGCGAGTTCAAGGGCTTCTTCCCCGACAACGCCGTCGAATACTTCGTGTCCTACTACGACTACTACCAGCCGGAGGCTTACGTCGCCCGCACCGACACCTACATCGAGAAAGAATCCCAGATCAACGAACAGATCGACCGGATGCGCCATTCGGCCACCCGCGCGCTTCTGGAACGCGATGATGTGATCATCATCGCCTCGGTCTCCTGCATCTACGGTATCGGGTCGGTGGAAACCTATTCCGCGATGACGCAAGACCTTGTCGTAGGCGAAATGTATGACCAGCGCCGGATCATGGCCGAACTCGTCGCCCAGCAATACAAACGCCTTGAAGCCGCGTTCCAGCGCGGGTCCTTCCGGGTGCGCGGTGATAGCCTTGAGGTCTGGCCCGCCCACCTTGAAGACCGCGCCTGGCGGTTCAGCTTCTTTGGTGAGGAGTTAGAGTCGATCACCGAATTTGACCCCCTCACCGGCGCCAAGACCGACAATTTCAAGCAGATCCGCATCTACGCCAACAGCCACTACGTCACCCCGCGCCCGACGCTGGCGCAGGCGGCCAAGGGCATCAAGGATGAACTTTTCCACCGCCTGAAACAGCTGACCGGCGAGGGTAAACTGCTGGAAGCGCAACGCCTTGAACAGCGCACCAACTTTGACCTTGAGATGCTGGAAGCCACCGGCTCTTGCGCGGGGATCGAGAACTATTCCCGCTACCTGACCGGTCGCGCGCCGGGCGAACCGCCACCGACGCTGTTCGAATTCATCCCCGACAACGCGATTGTTTTCGCGGACGAATCCCACGTCTCTGTTCCCCAGATCGGTGGCATGTACAAAGGTGACTTCCGGCGCAAGATGACGCTGGCCGAACACGGCTTCCGCCTGCCGTCCTGCATGGACAACCGCCCCCTGAAGTTCGAAGAATGGGACGCCATGCGCCCCCAATCCGTCTTCGTCTCCGCCACGCCTGCGTCATGGGAGATGGAGCAGACCGGCGGCGTCTTTACCGAACAGGTCATCCGCCCCACTGGCCTGATCGACCCGCCCGTCGAAATCCGCCCCGTAGAGATGCAGGTTGACGACCTTCTGGATGAGATCCGCAAAGTCGCCCTTGCGGGCATGCGCACGCTTGCCACCGTCCTGACCAAGCGGATGGCCGAAGATCTGACCGACTACCTGCACGAACAGGGCATCCGGGTGCGCTACATGCACTCGGACATCGACACCATCGAGCGGATCGAAATCCTGCGCGACCTTCGCCTTGGCGCCTTCGACGTGCTGGTCGGCATCAACCTTCTGCGCGAAGGCCTCGACATCCCCGAATGTGGGTTGGTGGCGATCCTTGACGCCGACAAGGAAGGCTTCCTGCGGTCGGAAACCTCGCTCATCCAGACCATCGGCCGCGCCGCCCGCAACGCCGAAGGCCGGGTCATCATGTACGCCGACCGCATGACCGGCAGCATGGAGCGTGCGATTGGCGAAACCAACCGCCGCCGCGAAAAGCAGGTGGCCTATAACCTGAAACACGGCATCACCCCCGAAACCGTGAAGAAGAACGTCGAGGATGTGCTGTTCGGCACCTGGGTCGGCGACACCGATCAGGCCCGCATCACCACCAAGGTCGACAAACCCATGGTGGGCAAGAACCTTGCGGCCCACCTTGACGCGCTGCGCCTGCAAATGCGCAAGGCGGCTGAGAATCTGGAATTCGAAGAAGCCGCCCGCCTGCGCGATGAGGTGAAGCGGCTGGAGGCGGTGGAACTCGCGGTGGCCGACGACCCGTTTGCCCGTCAAGAGGTGATCGAAGAGGCTGTGGTGGAAGCCACCAAGATGGCTGGTCGGTCCACAGCCGGAAGGGCAGGGCAGAGGGGTGGCAAGCGCAGCAGGGGCAAGGGGCGGTAATGTGGGGCTTCACAGGACGGAGATTTTCTTGGTCTAGAACGCAAGATGGTAGATGCACAATTTGGCTTTATCCGAAATCGCACAGTCTTGCTCCTGACCTCTGCCAGCAATACCCGGATTTCGAATATCACGAGGTTAGCTTCCTCAACGGTTTAGAGGCATACATTGTGATTTCTGAGGGAGACAGCAACGACGTTGTCCGGGAAGTCAAAGATAGCCATCGCTTCGCTGGATACTCTGCCGAGAATGATGAGATATGCGATGGCTGCAATGCCACCGTGTCCTTGATTGACAAGAAAATCTGCGTTGAAATCCGCCTAGGCTTTGAACAGATGCAGCTCACCCTGTCCGATTTGCTCTCGGCAACGGGTCGTGCTGATGGTTACTATCACATCAGTACAAGTTGCAGGTTCATTGATCTGACTCGGTCATTCGGTGTTAAGCCAGAAGCGAAATCGAAGTTTCTTGCAGGTGACATATCGGCGATGCTTAGGGGAGAGGTAAAGTTTTTCTATGGTTTCGCCGACTAGTCGCAGAAAATCTAGAGTCTGTGCCAACCCACCGTCACAGACCAATTGCAAGGTTCGCATCCTTCCCCCCGCCCGGAATCAAGGCGCGGCACCGCGCCGCCGGGCAGCGCCCGACCGCCCCCTCGGGCGGGCGCTTTGCAGCGTCGCCAGCAGAACTGCGGTGGGAGGGGCTGATCCATAAACTGCCCAGAACCAGCGTTGCAGCGCCCACCCGGCAGTCAGGCGCTGCCCTCTGTTCCACACGGTCTCGAACCGCCCCACAGTTCCGTCAATGTTGCACACCAACACCTCCGCGCCTGTCGCCTCCCTCCCCCTCGGTGGGAGGAAATGGGGGTGGGGCACCGAGGCCGTAGGTCGGGGTTCACCCCGACTCTCCCCACCCCCCGCAATTCGAACGCCCATGGTTAACGTCCCCTCCCACCCCCGCGCGTAGAGACGGAAGGAAGACGCGGGAAAGACCAAAGAATGACCTTGAAACCCGGCCTAACCTCTTGAATCAACGCGCCGTCCGGCCACGTCAGAAAACCTCTGTAACCTCATACATCACCGGTTCGAACCCCCGGCACAGGTCGTTGATCTTGCGGTTCCTCTCCCGCATCTCAGGCGTGCGCAGCATCGCCTGATAATCCTCCCGCCGCGTCCATTGCGAGTAGTTGCACACTCGCGTCCGGGCGTCGTTCATGTGCAGCCCCGCCGCCACGAACCCCGGCTGCAGGCGGATGCAGTCGCGGTAGGCAACCTCCAGTGCCTCGACCAGATCAAAGGCCATCGCGGGTGTGGTGTCGAAGGTGGTGATGACGGTTTGTCCTTGGAAATCCTTGACAATCTGGGGCATGTCGTCCTCCCTGCCATGGTGCATCATGCCACAGAACAGGGGACGCAAGGTGAAGTTTCTGGACCCGGACGATCCCTTCTTCGCCAAACCCTGGGTGCGCTGGGCAACGGTGGCCTTGCCGATTGTCTGGGGGTTGGTAGAGCTTTTGTGGGTCGGCTCTCCCCTTTGGGGCGGGCTTTTCATCGCCGTCGGGGCTTATGCCGGATGGACGCTGTTCGGCCCGCGAAAAAACGACTGACTTCAATCCATCCAGTCTGGCAGTTGCTGATTGACCGCCTCGGGGTCAGACAGGTAAAACGCCCCAAGTGCCAGAAAAGCCACAAGAATAACCGCACCCGCGATCTTCCAGATCGACCAGGGGCGTTCGCCCTGAACCTCTCCGGTCTGGCCGTTGACCACGAAGCGATAGCTTTTGCCGTTGTACTTGTAGGCCGCCATCCAGACCGGCAGCAGGATGTGCTTGAACGTCTCATCCGACCACGTGGTGTTGATGGAATGGATGCGCTGCTCATCCCCGCCAATGTCGCGGCGCACGTCGCTGCGAATGATATCAGCCATCCGGTCGCGGGCTTGCGCGTGACCGTCGGACAGGGGCACCGTGTAGCCCTCGGCTTGAAATCCGGCAAGATAATCAGGGGTATAGGGCACCAACGCCCCAAGATCCCACGGTGTCAGCTTATCGCCCAGACGCGGCGGCAGGCTGGTTGAGGCCATGACCAGCACATCGTCAAAGTCCCGCGCCACCCCACCCCGCGTGGGGAACCAGCGGGTGTGGCGCACCTGTTCCTGCCGCGTCTGCATCTTGCCGTCGACCCGCACGGTGACGGTCCGGGTTTCATAGTAATACTCACCCCGTTCGCCGGAATAGCCGCTGGCAGTGTCGGCGTCGAAGGTCCAGAACGGCACATAGACCCCGTTCATCGCGCGCCCCTTGCGGGCATATTCCAGCAGCGTGCCGGGCGCGAACCACAGGCCCCCCATCCAGCCGATCATCGCCTTGCGGGCCTGCGCTTCGGTCAGGGCAAAGGGGACCAGGGCCTGCGGCTTAATGTGGCGCTGCGTGCCGGTGTCAAGCACCACGGGCGTGGCGCAGAACGGACACTGCGTGGCGTGGGTGGCCCCGGTGATTTCGACCTGCCCACCGCAGTTCGGGCATGAGGTGGTGCGCACCTCAACCATATCGCCCGTTGGCAGATCGTCCCGCAATCCGCGTGCAATATCAAGCTCTTGCAGGCCGTGCTTGCGGGTCTTCTGGGCGTCGGGCGCGATGGCCTGAACATGGCCGCAATGGTCACAGGTCAGGCTGGTCTGGCCCGGCGCATAGCGCAGTTGCGCCCCACATTGTGAGCAGGGCCAGCGGAATTCAGGGGTGGCCATCGCTGTGGTCAGGCCTTGGGTGGAGGCGGCGGGACAGTGTCCAGAAGCCGGGCAAGGTCCGTCTCGGCCGCCATTTTCCAGCCGTCCTGACCCGCGGTCCAGACCATGCTGGCGCGCGACAGCCGCCCCTCACCCGCCAGCGACGCCAGATCAGCCTCACCAAACGGGCCAGCGGTTGCGCCGTTTTCGGCCACATGCCAGACCCTTGCGGCAGGCGCGGGCGGAGGTGGCGGCGGCGGCGCTGCAGTGGTCGGGCCAGCCCCCCATGGTCCCATGGTCTGCGCCATGCCCATGCCCATCCCGGCCCCCATGCCAGCCCCCATCGCGGCCCCCATGGCACTGCCCGGCTGGCCCATCGCTTCGGCCGCGTTGAACTGCATGTACTTGTTCAAGTCTCCCGCCACCCCGATCGAGGTGCGCTTGTCCATCGCCTTTTCCACCTCTTCCGGCAGGCTGATGTTTTCAATGTAGAATTCCGCGATCGACAGGCCGTATTCGCCCACCTGTGGCGCGATCGCATTGGCGATGATCTTGCCCAGGTCAGCCGTGTTTGCTGCCATGTCCAAGACAGGGATCCCGGATTTCGCCAACACCTGCGTGGCCGACTGGACGATCACGTTGCGGATCTGAAAGCTGATTTCATCGGCCGTGAATTCACCATCCGTACCCACAACTTCCTGAATGAACTTGCCCGGATCGGTGACCCGCATCGCATAGGTACCAAAGGCGCGCAGGCGCACCGGGCCAAACTCGGGGTCGCGGGCCATGATCGGGTTCTTCGTGCCCCATTTCTGGTCATTGAACCGGGTGGTGTTGACGAAATAAACCTCGGACTTGAAGGGCGACTGAAAGCCGTGGTCCCAGTGCTGCAAGGTGGTCAGGATCGGCATGTTGTTGGTTTCCAACATGTAAAGTCCGGGGCCGAACACATCCGCCAACTGGCCTTCGTGGATGAAAACCGCCGCCTGACCTTCCCGCACCGTCAGCTTGGCGCCCATCTTGATCGCCTGTCCATGCCGGTCAAAGCGCCATACCATCGTGTCGCGCGTGTCATCCAGCCACGAAATGACGTCGATGAACTCGCCTTTGAGGAAATCAAATACCATGGGACTGCTCCTGAAGGACTTGGGGTCAACTGTCGCCGCCTGTAAGGCGACGCGCAAGGGATTCGACAATGGGTGTCGCTTCGGACAGGGTCATGCCGGGCCGCAGTTCCGGGCTGTAAAGGATGCGCAACAGGGCCTCATCATGGTCGGTCAGCAGCGCGAATTCCTCATCATCGTTGAAGATTGACGGGCGCGCGCGTGGGCTGTCGTTTGGCAATCCCAGTGCCTGGGTGATTTCCTCATGCATGCAGGACAGCCGCAGAAGGTCAGGATGTTCGGCCCGGATCACCGCGAACGCCCGGGTGTAGGCCCCGGAGGAGCCTTCGGACAGGGCGTAAACCAGACAATAGGTCGTGCGCGGCATGTTGGTGATCCCGGCCAGATCGCCGGGGCCAAGGCTCGGTATTGCGGCGCGGATCTGGGGGCCAAGCGCCTCACGCTCATCCTCTGACACGATGTGGATCAGAAAGTTCGGCGCACTGTCATCAAGGGCCATCGGGTGACCCGTGACCTGCTCCAGCCGCGCCAGAAAGCTTGCAATGCGAGCGCGGTCGGTTGCCTGGCGTTCGGGCGGCACCGAAGCCCCAAACCGCAGGCCGACACGAACCGGAATCTCCCATCTGCGCAGGCGGCTGGCTGTTTCTTCCCGCACAAACCCGCCCGAGCCGCGGCGATACTCGTCGTAAAGTGCAACGCGCAGGAAGTTTTCCGCCAGCATCCGGTCAGTGTACGGAATGTCATCGCCACTGTCAGACCTCAGCAACCCCTGCGACAGCAAAGTCTGCTGCACCTGCGCAAAGTAGATCATCGCCGTGGCGCTTTTTTCGGTCGGAGCGGTGGGCATCGCTACCGCCGTCGGGGGTGCCGCGCGGGGGGGTGCAAGCCTTTGCCCCGGCAGAACGCAGGCCGACAGCCCAAAGCACACGCCCCCCGCCAGAAGCGACACAAGGATACGATGACGGGTCATGCCGATGGTCTGATCCTCAGGCCGGAGTTTTCGGCGTGATCGGACGCGCCCGGGCAGAGGCGAGGGTATCGCGCAGCTCGGCCTCCATCTTGACCAGTTCCACCTCGGCGGCGGCGCGTCGGGCCTTGCCCTCGTCCGCGATGGCCAGGCTTTCGTTGATCGTGGCGATCAGCGTGGCGTTGGCGTTCTTCACCGTGTCGATGTCGAAAACTCCGCGCTCCATTTCCTCGCGCACAACCCGGTTTGCGGCTTGCAGGTTTTCGGCGTTCGCTTTTAGCAATTCATTGGTCAGGTCGTTGGCATCCCGAACCGCCTCGGCCGCTTCTTTTGACCGCTGGATTGTGACCGCCTGCGCCAACTGGGTTTCCCACAGCGGCACGGTGTTGACCAAGGTAGAGTTGATCTTGGTCACCAGCGACTTGTCATTTTCCTGCACCAGCCGGATTGACGGCAGCGATTGCATCGTCACCTGCCGTGTCAGTTTCAGGTCATGCACCCGGCGTTCCAGATCATCGCGGGCGGCGCGAATGTCGCGCAGTTCCTGCGCCCGGATCACCTGATCAGCCTCAGGGGCGGCGGCAACCTCCGCCGCTTTCGCGGGGATCACGGTCGCATCGACATCGGCTAGCTTGGCAGTGCCAGCAGCGATGTAAAGGCCAAGCTCATTATAGAAATCAAGGGTTTTGGCGTAAAGAATATCAAGGCTTTTGATGTCCTTGAGCAAGGTGTGCTCATGGCTCAGAAGCTCTGAGGTGATCTTGTCGATCTGGCTCTGCACGTCTTCGTACTGCGCCACAAACTCGGCAAAGGGGGCGGCCCGGCCGAGCAGCTTTTCCCACCAGCTCGCTTCACGCCGCAGGTCCAGCTCATCAACCGCAAAGCCGCGGATCGTGGTCACGATTTTCCGCAACGAGTCGCCAGCGGGGCCAACATCCTTGTTTTTGACATCTTGCAACATCGCTTGACTGATGACCTGCAGTTCCGCCTGTGCCGATGACCCGAAGGCGATGATCGACTGGGTGTTCGACAGGTCAACCTCGGCCATGCGCTGGCGGATCGCCTCGGCCTGCGGTGCGGGGGCCGCTTCCAGCGTCACCTCCTCGGCCATGGGCTCTGGCAAAATCACGGCGGTGACCTTTTCCACCTCGGTCAGGAAAGCGGTGGCATCGGCTTGGACGGTCGTGGACATGGGCAATTTCCCTTGATTGGGTCAATGGTCAAGCGTGAGACGGTCACGCAACACGGCAATCTCTACATCCAGATCGCTGCGGTTGTTTGACAGAAAGGCGGTGGTCTTGGTGGCAAAGGTGGTCTCAAGATCGGTCAGCAGCGCCTCAAAATCCGAGCGGGCGGCCGCGTCGCGGGTCTGGGCGTAATGGTCGGCGAACTTGATCGTCGCGTCGCGGGCGCCCATCAGATAAACCGACAGATATTTTCGGGCGGCAGTCAGGTCGCCGGGATCACCCTCGATCGTGCGGAACAGCGTGCGGGCGGCGGTGGAAAAGCGGTCCACCCGGCCCTCAAGCTTACGGTCCCCGGCGCGCAGGATGGCATCCTTCATCGCGGCCAGATGCGCCTCGCCCTCTTCCACGGCCTTAGCTACGCGGCCAGTCTGGAAGGCGTCGATGCCCTCCATCCCCTTGTCGGCCATAGGGTCCAGCCCGAAGGACAACAGATGAAGGCCACATCCGACGACCGCAAACAGCACAGGATATACCAACCCCAGATCGGCAATCACGCCCCCCACGGCCAGCGCGCCCCCGGTCAGCACCGCCCCGGCAAGCTTGCGCGGAAAGGCCGGGCGGCGGGCCACCCTGCGGGCGCCGAAGGCGGCTTCGGCGCGCAACCCTTCGCGCGTGATCCATGACGACACGACCAAGAGACCACCGGCCACAAGGCCAAGCAGCATCTCACGCGGGCCGTCACCAAAGGCGGGAAACAGGAACAGAAAAGCAGATAGAAACAGGGCTGTGCAGCGCCACATCCCTTTGGGTCGGGGGGCAGAGACAATGACGGCCCCCTCGGCCGGACGGTTCCCGCTGGGGGAGTATTTGCCGCCAAACCGCTCGGCCATCACGATCCCCCAGACATCACGAACCGCCAGACATCAGGAACCACCAGACCAGGCGACATAGGCGACAAGCGCCAACAGCAAGACAAACGACAGGCTACGCAATCCGGTTCCAGACACTCTGCCCTCATCCTGTCAAACCATACAGCCAAGCTTAGCCTATGCCCCCGGCCCATGCCAGCGGCGACGCGGGGAAATAGGCGGCATTCTTCCCCCCGTGCCTTTACCGTGCTTCAACCGTGCTTCCCACATGGCCAGAGCCGTCGTGACCAACCCTTGCGCGATCAACCCTTGCGCGGGGCGGGCGGGCGTTTTTGGCCGGATCGTGATCCCGCACCGCCCGGACCGGTTTTACCTGGTCCACCCTTGGCAGGGCCGCCTGTCCCCGGCCCCGCAGCCCGGCTGGGCCGAGATCCGGGCCCGGCGACCGGGCGCGCGGGGCGCTCGGCGGTGTCGGCCTTGCTGCCCGGGCGGCGGGTTGCCTTTTGCCAGCTGTCCGACAGCGTCTTCAAGCCCGCACCGGCTTTTGCCGGGCCTTTTGCGGCGCGGCTGACCGCATCGCCCGTCCGGGGTGGGCGCGGGGCAGCGGCTTCACCCCCTGGCTGGCCGGCAGCCTTGCGCGGCGCGCGGCGCAGCACAGGCTTCGGCGCTTCGGCCTCCTCCGTCATCCCAAGCTGTTCGCGCAGCACGCGGGGTTTGATCTCTTCCACGTCGCCCGGCTCAAGTTCATTCAGGCGGAACGGACCGTAGGAAACCCGGATCAGCCGGTTTACCGTCACCCCGATATGGTCCATCGCGCGGCGGATCTCGCGGTTGCGGCCTTCGCGCAGGCCCACGGTAAGCCAGGCATTCGCCCCCTGATGGCGGTCAATCTTGACCTCCATCGGCTGGAAACGTTCGCCGTCAATGGTGATGCCTTTGCGCAATGGCTCGATCTCGGGCTCGGTCGGATTGCCCTTCACCCGCACCCGGTACTTGCGCAGCCAGCCGGTGGACGGCAGCTCCAGTCGCCGCTTCAGTTCGCCGTCGTTGGTCAAAAGCAGCAACCCTTCCGAGTTCAGATCAAGCCTTCCGACCGACATCACCCGCGGCATATCCTCGGGCAGGTGGTCAAAGACCGTGTCGCGGCCCTTTTCGTCCGAGGTCGAGGTGACCAGACCTTCGGGCTTGTAGTACAGCCAAAGGCGCGCGGGTTCGGGCGCGCCCACAGGTTCGCCCCGCACGGTGATCTTGTCAGCGGCCGTCACGTTGAGCGCGGGCGAGGTGATGACCTTGCCATTGACCGCCACTTCGCCAAGCTCGATCAGCCGCTCCGCCTCTCGGCGTGAGGCGATGCCGGCGCGCGACAGAACCTTGGCGATCCGTTCGCCATCGGGTGTTTTGGGCTTGCTCGGGGCTTTGGGCTTTTCTTTTCCGGCCATGGACATCATCCTTCGGCGCGGGGTGGCCGTTTTACCCAAGGTATTTGAGGACAGATGAAAGAGCAACGCGATGCCTTCCGGTCCTACATGTCCGCCGCGCTGGATGAGGCGCGGGAAGCAGCCGCGCGTGGCGAGGTGCCGGTTGGCGCGGTGATCGTCTTCGGGGGCAAGGTGGTGGCGCGGGCAGGCAACCGCACGCGTGAACTGGCAGACCCAACCGCCCATGCCGAGGTTCTGGCCATCCGTCAGGCCTGCCGCAGCCTTGGGTCCGAGCGGCTGACGGATCATGATCTGTATGTCACGCTTGAGCCTTGCCCGATGTGCGCCGCCGCGATCAGTGCGGCGCGGATCGGGCGGTTGTATTACGGCGCGGCAGACCCGAAATCCGGCGGTGTCGCAGTGGGCGCGCGGGTCTTCAACCACCCCCAGTGCCACCATGTCCCCGAGGTCTATGACGGCATCGGCGGAGCCGAAGCCGAGGCACTGCTGAAGGCGTTTTTTCTGGAACGCAGGTAGGTACAACGGCTGCTCTGCCGCAGCCCGCCCGGCAACAGACCCTTGCGCGCCTGCCAGGATCCGGCTGAAATCCCGGAGAATCGTGGAAGGACCGCCATGTTGGAGCCCATTGCATCTGAAAAGCTATTCTACACGCCCCTGCTGCGCTTTCGCCTGCCGGATCACGCTGCGCTGGATGAGGCGCTTTTGGCCGAGGGTGAGCGTCTGCGCGGCAGCAGTGGGGGGATCAACAAATCCAACCGGGGCGGCTGGCATTCCGAGGGCAACCTCTTCGACAATCCGGCCGATCCGGTGCAGACCCTGCGCCGCGCCGCCGTCCTGTCGGTGATGGAGGCGACGCGGTCAGTGACCTCAAAGGTTGATCCCGAACGGTTCGAGACGAAGCTTTTCGCCTGGATGAACATGAACCCGACCGGGGGGTTCAACGCGCCACACACCCACCCCGGCGCGCACTGGTCAGGTGTCTACTATGTACGCCAGCCGAAGGTGGACACCGGCAACTCCGGAATGATCGAATTTCTGGATCCCAGGTCAGATTTGCCGGCCTGGCGTATTCTGCAATCCCGCGCGTTTCGCCCCAAGCGCAAGATCCGGCCCGAAGCGGGCGAGATCGTGCTCTTCCCGTCCTATCTGGTGCATTGGGTCTACCCTAACGAGGCTGGGGGCGAACGGGTGACCATCGCCTTCAACGCCACCCTGCGCAAAGCACCGGGTAGCGAGGCCGAGGGCGGGGAAGACGACGACTGACCGCCGCCCTTGTGACTGTGTCAGATCCGGATCGGGTCCAGCACCTCGGGCTCGATCACTTCGATGCCCGGGGGCAGGCCGGCCTTCAACGCGCTTGCGTCCTGGGCGAGGATCGGAAACGTCCGGTAATGGCAGGGAATTACCCAGCGGAAGTTGAACCACTTGCGTGCGGCCCAGGCGGCGCGCTCCATGTCCATCGTGTAATGCCCGCCGCAAGCCAGGATCCCGATGTCGGGCTGGTGATACTCGGCCATCCAGCCCATGTCGGCCATGATGTCGGTATCGCCTGACACATAGATCGTATGCCCCTCACCCGCGATCATGAACCCCGCCGCATCGCCGCCGGGCAACAGGCCATGCCCGGTGAAATCAATCGTGGCCGAGTGGACGGCGTTGACCATGGTGACCTTCACGCCACCAAGCGTCAGCGTGCCGCCCTTGCCAAAGCCCACCGTTTCAGCACCCTGACCATTCAGCCATTCCGAAAGCTCATGGATGCAGTGGATCTTGATGCCAAGGTTCTTGGCCAGCCGGGCCGCGTCAGCCGCATGGTCACCGTGGGCGTGGGTCAGAAAGATATGCGTCGCCCCCGCAACCGCCGCATCCTCGCCCCCGGCCGGGAACATCGGGTTGCCGGTCAGCCATGGGTCGATCAGAAGGACGGCGTCTTCAATTTCGATGCGAAAGCCGGAGTGGCCAAGCCAGGTGATCTGCATGGGTCTGTCCTTCAAAGATGATCGGGAAGCAGTTACCATCTAGGTCAGACGGCAGGATGACAACCATGCGCTTTCGGATCGGCCAACGTAAGCGACAGCGCGCCGCCGGGTCCGGCGGGGTGGGGATGTGGGTTTACAGGCAGGAGTGAGGATGAACGCCGAGCTTCCGAAGATCTGGAATACGACATTCCCGAGCGAGACGAGCAATACGAGGAAAATCGACTTTCACCTGCCGGATAGTGACCCGAAGAATGGCCTTGTGCTGTCCCGTTCGGCAAACTACCCCGACGGCAATCCGCTTACAGCTGATTTTGTCCCCCACTATATCTTCTTCACCAAGTATGACCTGACCGAGGCGTATCGATGCAGCTCACCGGACTGGTTTAGAATTGCTGGTGGAGTTCACGTGGTTTCCGGGAAGCTCCGTGACTTCCTGTCCGGCTTTGACCTTGGTTCCAACCAATTCTTCGAGGTAACGCTTTACGAGTTTGATCAGAAGAATCTGCGGTCGGGACGCTGGTCTATTTTCGACGTCTGCGAAACGAAAGACACGCTGGTGGTTGAAGAATCGAATGGGTATGAGCAGCTTGGCAGCACCGGCGGAATGTGGGGTTCGCGCGTTGGTGAAGACGTGCTGGCAGCACGCGCAGTTGCAGCGGAAGGCGCTGACCTGTGGATTGACGTTCACATACTTGGCCGAATTTAACTGTCCGACCGCCTCAGAACGGCGCTGAAGCCTGCCGGCATCAAGGTGGTGAAGCTGCCCTTGCGGCCCTGCATCGTCGTCCCATGATCCTGCTGCTACGGGCCAGACTTGCGAAGGTCCCGCCCCCCGGATAAACGAGGCAAAACCGCTAGGGGGGCCCCATGGCCATTGATACCGATACCGCCCGCAAGGTGGCGAAACTCGCCCGCATCCGGGTTGAGGAGGGTGATCTGCCCGCCCTGGCACAAAAGCTGTCCGGCATCCTTGGCTTCATGGAACAGCTGAATGAGGTTGACGTCACCGGGGTGGAACCGATGACCTCCGTGACGCCAATGCGCCTGAAGCGGCGGGCGGATGTGGTGACGGATGGGGATATTCAGGCGCAGGTCCTGAAAAACGCCCCCGACGCGCGGGAAGGGTTCTTTGCCGTGCCGAAGGTGGTGGAATGAGCGCGCCCATGACACCCGCCAACACCTGGACCATCGCCGCCGCCCGCGACGCCCTGCGCAAGGGTGAGATTTCGGCCGTCGACCTTACCATGTCCTGCCTCACCGCCATGGACGCGGGCGATGCGCTGAACGCCTTCGTGCACAAGACCCCCGAAATCGCCCTTGAACAGGCGCGCGCCGCCGATGAGCGGCTGAAAGCCGACGAAGAGGCCCCCGCGATGTGCGGGATACCTTTGGGGATCAAGGATCTTTTCTGCACCAAGGGCGTGCCAAGCCAAGCGGCGTCAAACATCCTCAAAGGCTTCAAGCCGGAATACGAATCGACCGTCACATCAAAGCTGTTTGGTGCCGGTGCGGTGATGCTGGGCAAGCTGAACATGGACGAATTCGCCATGGGCAGCTCGAACGAGACCTCGGCCTACGGCAATGCGGTGAACCCCTGGCAGCGCAAAGGGTCGAACGTGCAGCTGACGCCCGGCGGGTCAAGCGGCGGGTCGGCGGCGGCAGTCGCGGCGGACCTGTGTCTGGCGGCAACCGGCACCGATACCGGCGGGTCGATCCGCCAGCCTGCGGCCTTTACCGGGATCGTGGGCATCAAGCCGACCTATGGCCGCGTCAGCCGCTGGGGCGTGGTGGCCTTCGCCTCCTCTCTTGATCAGGCCGGGCCGATGACCAAGACCGTGCGCGATGCCGCCATCATGCTGCAGGCGATGTCCGGGCATGACCCCAAGGATTCCACCAGCGCCGATATTCCCGTGCCGGATTTTGAGGCGGCCCTGACCGGTGACATCCGGGGTCGCGTCATCGGCATCCCGCGCGACTACCGCATGGACGGCATGCCCGAGGAGATTGAGGCGCTGTGGCAGCACGGTGTCGCCATGCTGAAGGACGCGGGCGCCACGGTGCGCGACATCAGCCTGCCGCATACGAAGTACGCGCTGCCCGCTTACTATGTCATCGCCCCGGCCGAGGCGTCTTCGAACCTCGCCCGCTACGACGGGGTGCGCTATGGCCACCGCGCGAAACTGGCGGCAGGCGACGGTATCACCGAGATGTACGAAAAGACCCGCGCCGAAGGGTTCGGGCCGGAAGTGCAGCGCCGGATCATGGTGGGTACCTATGTCCTGTCCGCCGGGTTCTACGACGCCTATTACAACCGCGCCCGCAAGGTTCGTGCCCTGATCAAACGCGATTTCGACACCGCCTTTGCCGACGGGGTCGATGCGATCCTGACCCCCGCCACGCCAAGCGCCGCCTTCGGCCTGGGCGAGATGTCGGATGCCGACCCGATCCAGATGTATCTCAACGACGTCTTCACCGTCACCGTGAACCTTGCCGGTCTGCCCGGCATCGCCGTTCCCGTCGGGCTTGATGCGCAAGGTCTGCCCCTTGGCCTGCAGCTGATCGGTCGCCCCTGGGATGAGGCATCCTTGCTTAATCATGCACATGTGTTGGAGAGCCGCGCAGGCTTTGTGGCCAAAGCGGAAAAATGGTGGTAAGGCCCGTCAAAACAACCCTGTCGAGGCAGCAATGACGCGCATTCCCTTTGGTCCGGCCACCGCTGCGGCGTTTGCCGCGCTGGCATTGGCTGCCTGCACCCCGACCAGTACCGCGACAACCGGCTCCGGCGTCGGCTTTCAGGACTACAACAGCTATATACGCGGCGCGCAGCCCGGCCCTGCCGCAACGGGCGGACCGGTCGTCGTTCCGCCGCCCGGCGGGGCCTTTGATCCGGCGTCAGCCGCCGCCGCGATTGACCGGGCTGACGGCGTGGCCCCGCTGCCGCCCGCCGCCTTGCCCGCAACCGCGGCACCCCTGCCACCGCTGACCGAAGGTGCCCGCCCACGCGGCGGTGCCCCCGCCGGCATCCGTGAGGAATCGGGCGAGGTTGCCGGAAATTCCGGCATCTCGGATGAGCAGGATTTCAATGCCGTTGCCGCGCGGGAAACCATCGAAAGCGATGCCGAACGCATTGCCCGCAACCGCGCCGAATATGTGACGGTTCAGCCGCAGGACCTGCCGCAGCGGCCCGGTGAAAGCGGCCCGAATATCGTGGAATTTGCCCTGGCCACCAACCATGCGCCGGGCGTGCAGTTGTACCGTCGTGGCGGCCTTGGGGTGCGCGACCAGAACTCGGCCTGCTCCAAGTTCGCCTCGCCTGACCTTGCGCAGCAGGAATTTCTGGCCCGCGGCGGCCCGGACCGCGACCGTCTGGGCGTAGACCCCGACGGCGACGGCTTCGCCTGCTCGTGGGACCCGCGCCCGTTCCGCACCGCGTTGCAGTGACGCTGACCCACCCGTCGCCCAACTTTGGCGACCGGCGCGGCGGACAGCGGCCCGAGCTTGTGGTGCTGCACTATACCGCCATGTCCAGCTGCGCTGCGGCCCTGGCGCGGCTGTGTGACCCCGTGGCGGAAGTGTCGGCGCATTACCTGATCGACACCGATGGCACAGTGCTGTCCCTGGTGGATGAGGCGTCGCGCGCCTGGCATGCCGGGGCGGGGGAATGGGGCGGGCGGGGGGACGTGAACTCACGCTCCATCGGGGTGGAACTGGCGAACCGGGGGACAGAGCCTTTTGCCGCGCCGCAGATGCTGGCGCTTGAGGGGCTGTTGCGCGGGGTGCTTGCGCGCTGGGCGCTGCCGCAACAGGCGGTGATCGGCCACAGCGACATGGCCCCGGACCGCAAGGCTGACCCCGGACCACGGTTTGACTGGCGCAGACTGGCGCTGGCGGGCTTGTCGGTCTGGCCTGAACCGGCACCGCCCGGTGATTTCGCGGCCGATCTGCGCCGTTTTGGCTATCCCGATCTGGCCGTAGCCACCCTGCTTCCCGCCTTTCGCCTGCGCTTTCGCCCTTGGGCAACCGGCCCGTTGGACGCCAACGACAGCGCCCTGGCCGCCGATCTTGCTCGCCGCTTTCCGGTTGACGGCACGCCCGCCCGGGAATAACCCGGCATCGCGCGGAGGGCTGGATGACCGCGGGTTGGCAACAGCCCGAGGAAAGTCCGGACTCCCGTTGGCAAGGGTGCCGGGTAACGCCCGGCGGGGGTAACCCCAGGGAAAGCGCCACAGAGAAGAGACTGCCACGACCCGCAAGGTTCGCCTTCGGCAAAGCGTGGTAAAGGTGAAACGGTGGGGTAAAAGCCCACCGCGGGACTGGTAACAGGACCGGCACGGCAAGCCCCACCCGGAGCAATGCCAAATAGGGGCCTCGCGCGGGGGCTGGTTCAGGATCTCGGTCCGGGATACCGCCCGCAGGGATGCCAACGCCCGAGAGGCCCGGGTTGGCAGCTTGACCCCCCTTGGTAACAATGGGGGCAGAGGAATGGTCATCCAGCCCCGGATCACGGTCCGGGGTGGACAAAATCCGGCTTACAGGCCCTCCGCGCAATTTCCCTTCGGCAAATATCCCCGCCGGAGGCATGGCCAAGGCCTTTGAGCGCCTTTCGCGCGCAAAGGTCGAGAAAAAAAGAACGCGCACCTCTTCGGTGCGCTCCATCAGATCGACCGATTTGCCGCATGCGAGCCGGTTTGGCTGTTGACTCTGCCGGCCCGGACGATAAAAGGCGGGCTTCAAGCATTTCACCGGGAACCCACGCGTTTCCCGATGCAGGAGAAACGACCATGGCGAAGCCGGCCACAATCAAGATCCGCCTGAACTCCACTGCGGGGACCGGCCACTTCTATGTCACCAAGAAGAACGCCCGGACGATGACCGAAAAGATGGTTGTCAAGAAGTATGACCCCGTAAAGCGGGAGCACGTCGAATACAAGGAAGGCAAGATCAAGTAAGATCTGTCGGTTCTTACCCGTATTGGGCCGTGCCGCAGGGCGCGGCCCTTTCCTTTTGCAACGTGTCCGCCATATTTGCGGGATGTGCAGCCAGACCGTTACCCTCCGCCGGTCGACACCGGGTGATCTGGACGCCGTTGACCGGCTATTGTCGCGCAGTTATCCGCAGCTTTTGGCCGCCGATTATCCGCCTTCAACCTTGGTGCTGGCCGTGCCCAGGATTGTACGCGCGCGGCCGGAACTCCTTGCCTCAGGGACTTACTTCCTGGCCGAGGATGCATCGGGGCATGTATTGGCCGCAGGTGGCTGGACGCCAGGCGCGCCGTCCGGTCACAATGCCCCGGACACCGGCCATGTCCGCCATGTGGCGACCGATCCCAGTGCCCTGCGCCAGGGGGTGGGCCGCGCGCTTATGGCGCATGTGATGCAGGACGCGCGTGAAGCAGGGGTGCTGTGGCTTGATTGCCTGTCCACCCGCACGGCGGTGCCGTTCTACACCGCGCTGGGCTTTCGCACCCTTTTCCCGACCGAGGTTCAACTGGCCCCGGGAATCAGCTTTCCAGTGGTGCGGATGATGGCCGACCTGGGGTCGACTTGAATTCCGCGCGTCATGGTCAGATGGGGGGCCACAAATGAAAAGGGCCGGTCGCAAGACCGGCCCTTTCCAATTCTGTATCCAGCCTTATTCGCGGTTGCCCATGAACTGCAGCAGGAACATGAACATGTTGATGAAGTCGAGATACAGGTTCAGCGCCCCCATGATCGCCGACTTCGCCAGCCATTCCTGATCCATCGCTTGTGCATGCGCGATATATTCGGCTTTGATCTTCTGCGTGTCATAGGCGGTCAGACCGGCAAAGATCAGCAGACCGATGACCGAAATCGCGAACGCCAGCGCCGACGACGCAAGAAAGATGTTCACCACCATTGCGACAAGCAGGCCGATCAGGCCCATCATCAGGAACGTGCCCATGCCTGACAGGTCACGCTTGGTGACATAGCCGTACAGCGACAGGCCTGCGAAGGCGATCGAGGTGATCAGGAAAGTCTGCGCAATCGACACGCCGGTAAAGACCTTGAAGATCCAGGCCAGCGACAGACCCATCACCGCCGCGAAGGCGTAGAAGAACAGCTGCGCCCCTGCCGCCGACAGCTTGTTGATCAGCGCGCCAAAGGCGAACACCATCGCCAGCGGGGCAAACATGATCACCCAGCCAATGATCGTCATCCCGCCTTCGGGCGTGCGCAAGAAATTCAGCAGGTCGGACGTGCCAACGCCCCATGCGACCCCTGCCGTCACCAGCATGGCAACGGACATCAGCCCGTAAACCTTGTTCATGTGGGCGCGAAGCCCTTCGTCGATCTGCGCGCGAGCACCAACGCCTGCGCTGCGGACCGTGTCAAACTGAGCCATTGAAGCCTCCGATGTTGTCCCTAAGGGCAACGCCGGGGGAACCGGCGCGACCTCGTGCTTGCAATATCGGCATTACGTCCCTGCATTTCAAGCATGTTGCATCGGTTTTGGCGCGGGTTTTCAGCCCTTCCAATGCGGCGGTGCATCCCAGAGCGGCCGCGCCCTTTCGGCAAGGGCCTCTTCGCGGGTGAGGCCGATGTCGCGCAGCAGATGATCGTCAAGATTGGCCAGTCCGGCGCGCGACCGGGAAAAGGCCGCAAGCTGCAACACGCGCGCAAGGACTGACACCTGCGGACGATGTGTTCTGGAGAGGGTCTGGATCGACATGGCGGTTTCTTTCGATTGGGTTTCGTGATGCTTGCCTTGCTTCGCATCACCACACTTGAACATTACCGAGAAACCGGTCCATAATGAAAACGATTGATTGTGACGCCATCCATCAAGGATTGTGATATGCCCCGGAACCTCGACCTTACGGCCCTGCGCTCATTCGTAACCGTTGCCGATGTCGGTGGCGTGACACGGGCGGCGGGATACCTGAACCTTACGCAATCTGCAGTCTCGATGCAGATCAAGCGGCTGGAGGAGGCTTTGGGGCTGCAGCTTTTCCTGCGCGCCGCGCGCAAGCTGGCGTTGTCGCCGGAAGGAGAGCAACTGTTGTCCTATGGTCGCCGCATGCTGGCCCTGAACGATGAGGCACTGTCGCGCTTTGTCACCACGGCCTGCGATGGGGAAATCCGTCTGGGTGTCCCGCATGACGTGGTCTATCCGGCGATCCCAGGCATCCTGAAGCGGATGGCCATGGCCTGGCCCTGTGTGCGGATCAACCTTGTGTCGTCCTTTACGATCCTGATGAAGCAGGATTTCGCGCGTGGCGATTATGACGTGATCCTGACCACCGAAGAAACCCCCGACACCGGGGCCGAGGTGTTGGGCGCGCGTGCTTTGGTCTGGGTGGGCGCACCGGATGGCAACGCCTGGCAGCGCCGGCCGCTGCGGCTTGGGTTCAAGGATACCTGCATCTTCCGGCCCCGCGCCCAAGCCGCGCTGGATACTGCCGGCATCCCGTGGCAGCTGGCCACCGGCGGAGAAAGCGAACAGGCGGTCGAGGCGACGGTGGCCGCAGACCTTGCAATCACCGCGCGGATGGCTGGCAGCATCCCTGACGGCACCAGCATCATTGCCGCCGACAACCAGCTTCCGCCCTTGGGCGAGATGAAGCTGGCCTTGTACCGCACGCCCGGCCGCAAGGATGAGGCGGTGGAAATGCTCCTGGCAGAACTGCGTTGCGCCTACGGGTCCTGAACCCGGATCACCACCTTGCCGGTGGCACGCCGCGTCCGCAACAGATCCAACCCCTCCAGAAAGCTGGCAAAGGGCAACACCTGCCCGACGTGGGGGTGCAAAGTCCCCGCCGCGCGCCAGTTCAAAAGCTGCGCCATGCTTGCGGCCACGGCCTGTGGCGCATGGGCTTGATAGCCGCCATACCAGAAGCCCGACACGGACAGGTTCTTGACCAACAGCAGGTTCGCCGGCACCTGCGGCACCTCACCCGAGGCAAAGCCGATAGCCAACAGCCGCCCATCTGGCTTGCAGGCTCTCAGGGCCGCATCAAAGCCAGCGCCGCCCACGGTGTCAAAGACCACATCAACGCCACCAAGGCGGCGCAGCTGGTCCTTCAGATCAGGGGCATCGCTGTCGATCAGCACATCGGCCCCGGCGGCTTGTGCCACTGCCAGTCGGTCCATGCCCCTGGCCGATGCGATAACCCGCGCGCCAAGCCGTTTGCCAATCTCGACCGCGGTCAGCCCGACGCCTCCCGCGGCCCCGGTGACCAGCAGCGTCTCCCCCGGCTGCAGCGCGCCCTTCAGCGTCAGTGCCAGATGCGCGGTGCCGTAGGCGATGGGAAATCCCGCCGCCTCCTCAAACTCCATGATGTCTGGCACGGGGGAAAGACGGTCAACGGGTACACACAGCACCTCGGCCAGTGTGCCAGTGCCGTTGACCCCCAGCACGCGGGTGCCGGGCGCCGGGCCGCTTGTTTCGGGGCCGAGCGCCTCCACGATCCCCGAAAATTCCATCCCCGGGACGAAGGGCAGGGCAGGGCGCACCTGGTACCGACCGTCCAGCATCAGAAGATCGGCGAAGTTCAGTCCCGCGGCAACAACGCGAACCCGCGCTTCACCCTGGACGGGAACGGGTTCGGGAAGGGATTGCAACTTTGGCGGTATGCCCAGTGTTTCTATCAGCCAAGCCCGCATGATTTTTCCTGCATGTTCGGTCATTCCTACCTATATATCCGGTGACCAGCTGGCCAAATTTCGACCAGTTGCTGCATTTTTTTCCATCTGGTGCACAGTAACGGTGAATCTGGGTGACTGTATCATCGCAAATTGCAAAGCGCGCTGACAAAGATTCGCATAATGCATAGCAAAATGGAAATCGCGCTTAAGGCGAGTGATTCGACTGAAGTAGGGTATGGGGTAAGGCATAGAACAACCCTTCCGTGTTTTGAACATCTGTATAATTGCCCCTATACAAAAGGACAGGTTTTCGGGGAGCTCAGGTTTTTTTTCAAGCTACCGATCCTCATGCGGATTTTGGCACGAAAATTGCTTACATAAAAGCAAGGGGACCGACGAACGTAATTGGAGTGAATTATGAAGCATCCTGTAGACGCCCATGTTGGCAAGCGTATCCGCCACCGCCGCTGGATGGTGGGAATGACTCAGCAACAACTGGCTGACAAGGTCGGGATCAAGTTCCAGCAGATCCAGAAGTACGAAACCGGGATGAACCGGGTCAGCGCCTCGCGGCTTTGGGACGTCGCGGATGCGCTGGGCGTTGCGATCTCGTTCTTCTTCGAAGGCCTTGGCGAAGGTCAGGCTGCTGTTGCCCAGGCTCAGGGCGACATGATGGCTGACAAGGAGGCGCTGGAACTGGTGCGCTCCTACTACGCCATCCCGGAAGCGCAGCGCCGCCGCCTGTTTGACCTGGCGCGCGTCCTGTCCGAAGCCGCGTAAGCTTGACCTTCGCCCTGCGAGCCTTTAGCGCCCGCAGGGCAGGCTGTACTTGCCTGTTCCAGCAGGAAAGGAACGGCCATGCGGGTTTCCAGTGCATTGGCGGCCGATCTGGTCGCCACGGCCCATGAATTGGCCGATGTGGCGCGGGTTGCAACGCTGTCCTATTTCCGCAGCCGCGATCTGACGGCCGACACCAAGGAAACCGAACGCTTCGATCCCGTGACCGCCGCCGACCGGCTGTCAGAGGAAAGGATGCGTGCCGTTCTGGCCCGCCGCCGGCCCGCCGATGCCATCCTGGGCGAGGAATTCGGCACACAACCCGGCACCACCGGTCTGACCTGGGTGCTTGATCCCATCGACGGCACGCGCGGCTATCTGTCTGGCACGCCGACCTGGGGGGTGCTGATCTCGGTCCGTGACAATCAGGGCGTGCTGTACGGGATCATCGACCAGCCCTATATCGGGGAGCGGTTCGAAGGTGGCCTTGGTATCGCCCGGATGCGCGGCCCGCTGGGTGAGGCCCCGCTCGCCACACGCTTGCCGCGCGCCTTGTCCCAGGCAATCCTGTTCTCCACCTTCCCCGAAGTGGGCACGCCCGCCGAATGCACCGCCTTTCGCCGGGTCGCACCACAAGCCAAGCTGGTTCGTTACGGCACCGACTGCTATGCTTATGCCCTGATCGCCGCCGGGCAGATCGACCTGGTGATCGAGGCTGGCTTGCAGGCCTACGATGTCCAAGCCCCAACCGCGGTGATCGAGGCTGCGGGTGGCATCGTGACCGATTGGCAAGGCCGCCCCGCGCTGGAGGGTGGCCAGATTCTTGCCGCCGCCAACCGCGACATCCACGCCGAAGCGCTGGCCTTGCTGAACGCCTAGTGTGCGAAAGTATTGGCTGTTCCGGCTGATTTGCTCTTTTGAGAAATACTCTGCGGGGGTGTGGGGGTGCAAAACCCCCACGGCGCCGGTCGGCAAAGGGCACAGGGTTTCTTGCCTTCCCTCCGCGCGGGCGGCTATGCTTTCACCTCTGGCCACCCTTGTCCTTCTCCCTTCTGATGGGCGGCCCGGTTTCTGAAGAAACCGAAGGGTGCGCAAAGGCTGCATCATGACTGACCTTCTGATCCGAAATGCCGATGTCGTCGTGACGATGAACGCCACCCGCGCCGAACTGACCGGCACCGATGTGCTTGTGCATGACGGGGTGATCGCTGCTGTCGGCGCTGGTCTGGGCGCTCGGGGGGCGCAGGTGATCAACGCCCGCGGCTGCGTGGTCACCCCCGGCCTTGTGAACACCCACCACCACCTATACCAGACGTTGACCCGCGCCGTGCCGGGCGGGCAGGATGCGCTGCTCTTTGGCTGGCTGAAGACGCTCTACCCGATCTGGGCGCGCTTCGGGCCCGATGAGATGTTTACCTCCGCGCAAGTGGGCCTGGCCGAACTGGCGCTTTCGGGCTGCACGCTGACCTCGGACCATCTCTATCTTTACCCCAATGGCGCGCGGCTGGACGACACGATCCACGCCGCCGCCGAGGTTGGCCTGCGCTTTCACCCGACGCGCGGCGCGATGAGCATCGGGGAAAGTGCCGGTGGCCTGCCCCCCGACAGTCTGGTCGAGGATGAGGCCGCAATCCTGACCGACATGATCCGCGTGGTGGACGCCTTCCACGACCCCCGCCCCGGCGCAATGGTGCGGGTGGGGCTGGCACCCTGTTCGCCCTTCTCGGTCAGCCGGGGGCTGATGCGGGACACGGCCCTGCTGGCGCGCGACAAGGGGGTGATGCTGCACACCCATCTGGCCGAGAACGATGAAGACATCGCCTATTCCCTGGCGCAGTTCGGCTGCCGTCCGGGGCAATATGCCGAAGACCTTGGCTGGACCGGCCCCGATGTGTGGCACGCCCATTGCGTCAAGCTGGATAGTTCGGAAATTGATCTTTTTGCCCGGTCAGGAACCGGGGTTTCCCATTGTCCATGTTCGAATTGTCGCCTTGGGTCAGGCATTGCCCCGGTGCGCGCGATGCGGGATGCAGGCGTGAAGGTGGGTCTTGGGGTCGACGGCTCGGCCTCGAACGACGCGGGCAATCTGGTTGCCGAGGCGCGGATGGCCCTTCTGTTGCAGCGCGTGGCACGGGGGGCCGATGCCATGGCCGCGCGTGAGGCGCTGGAAATCGCCACCCTTGGCGGTGCGCAGGTGCTGGGGCGGGATGATCTGGGCTCCATCGTGCCGGGCAAACGGGCAGACCTTGCGATCTGGGATCTGACGGGGGTCGAGGCTGCGGGCAACTGGGACCCGGTTGCAGCCCTTGTGCTGTGCGGCCCGACAAAGGTGCGCGGGCTGATCGTCGAAGGGCGCGAAGTGGTACGCGACGGGCAGATGCTGACACTGGATATGGCTGCGCTGGTTGCACGGCAAACCCGGCTTGCGGCGCGTTTGGCGGGCTAGGCGTCCGGAATCCCGCCCTTTCGCGCCATGGGCTTATCCAGCATGGTCACGCAAACCCATAGTGAGGCTTGTCCATGCGCGCTTTGACGGCCCTGACGCTAACCCTGGCCCTGTCCTTGCCCGCATCAGCGCAATCCGTCCTGTCCGAAGCCACTGGCAATTGGGCAGGGCCATCAAACGAGGGCTTCTACTTCCGCGCGCAACTGACCCAGAACAAGGACCAGGCCCGGCTGCAACTCTGGGGCGGTGCGCTGGACGGGGTGCCCGATGCCAACGGCGCGCCCGAGTTTGACAACGACCAGATCGCGCTGTCGGCCTTTGCCACCCGGCAAGAACTTGAGGTGTTTGACGACCCCTCTGGCAGCACCTTGCAAGTGGTGACCGAGTTCGCCGATGAAGAGGCCGAGGGGCGCACGGTCGTGCAGATCCAGTACCTCGACAATCAGTATACGATCACCGGCTATTATCACCGCTCGATGTTTTACAACCCTGGCAGCCAGCCCTTCACCTATGAATGTGACGTGGACCTGTTGAACATGGTGACCATCGACGACGGGGTGGAACGCAAGCTGAAGCCGGTGAACTCTGAGGCGCTGAACGCCAGCGACTGGACCTGGGACGCCGCCTTTGACCGGGGCTATTGCACCCGCACCTAGCGGGGCGGCGGGGGTTGGGGTAGAACGCTGCCCAAGGAGATCCCGATGGACCACAACTTTGAAACCCAGCGCCGCGAGACCTATGACACCTTCAAGCAATCGAAGGGGGTCAGCCTGCCGAAAATGGCGGTGGTCGAATACGCCTTCTTCATCGAAGAGCTTGACGCCAGCTGGCCCGCGCTGGAACGTGCCTTGCGGCTGGAGGGGTTTCAGACCCGCCGCGCCAAGGACGGCGAGACGCTGATCGCCTCGATCGGGCCGATTCCGGTGACGGCGGAAGAGGTCTGGCACCATGAACGCATCGCGACCTCGATCGCGCTGAAGCATGATTTCTATCCCGATGGGTGGGAACTGGCCGAGTAACTGGCCCTTGCCGGGGCGGTCAGCTGATTGAGCGCGTTCCGCGCAAGGCTTTTTGTCGCGAATTTGCGCGTGAAGAACGCGAAAATCCGCTCCGCTGTGCCTCCGGCGGGGATACTTGGGCAAATGTGAAAGGGCTTAAGCCAGGGGTTTGCCGCCGACCCAAACCTGCACCACGGCGCGGTCGTCGCCCATCATGATTGTCGGGAAAAGCGCCTGCCAAATGTCCTTTGCCCGCGCCGAGGCTTGGGCAATGGCCGGGGTCGAGGCGAGGTCGATCACCACCAGATCCGCCTCAAGCCCCGGGGCGATGTTGCCGATCTTGTCTTCAACCCGCAAGGCGCGTGCCGAGCCCTGGGTGGCCAGCCACCACAGCTGCGCCGGGTGCAGCGACTGGCCGCGAAGCTGGGCGACTTCATAGGCCGCCGCCATGGTGCGCAGCATGGAAAACGACGACCCACCGCCGGTGTCGGTGGCAAGACCCACGCGCAAGCTGCGCGCAAGGCCCATGTCAAACAGGCCCGATCCGATGAAGGTGTTCGAGGTCGGGCAATGGACAAGGGATGCCCCCGCCTCAACCAGCCGTGCGCGTTCGCGGTCGGTCAGGTGGATCGCGTGGCCATAGACCGCGCCTTCGCGCAGCAGGCCTTGCGCCTCATAGGTGTCAAGATAGTCGCGCGATTGTGGGAAAAGGTCGCGGACCCAGGCGATTTCGTCCACCTGTTCGGAGAGGTGGGTCTGCATCAGGCAATCGGGGTAGTCGCGCCAAAGCTGGCCAAGGGCGTTTAGTTGCTCGGGGGTAGACGTCGGCGAGAACCGGGGCGTGATGACGTAGGACAGCCGGTCCACCCCATGCCATTTTTCCAGAAGCGCCTTGCTGTCGTCATAGGCCGATTGGGCGGTATCGCGCAGGCCCTCTGGCGCGTTGCGGTCCATGCAGGTCTTGCCGGCAAAGACCCGCATCCCGCGGGTTTGGGCGGCGGTGAAGATAGCATCGACGCTTTCGGGGTGGATGGTGGCATAGGTGCAGACGGTGGTCGTGCCCCGCGCCAAGACCAGATCAAGATAGCGGTTGGCGATGATGTCGGCATAGGCGCGGTCGGCAAATCGCATTTCTTCGGGGAAGGTGTAGGTGTTCAGCCAGTCGATCAGGCGCTTGCCCCAGCTGGCGATGATCGCGGTCTGGGGATAATGCACATGCGCATCGACAAACCCGGCCGAGATCAGCTTTTGCCCATAGTCATGCACCCGCGCGGCGGGATGCTGGCTGCGCAGTGTGGCCGCGTCGCCTACGGCATGGATGCGGCCGCCATCGACCAGCACAGCGCCGTGCGCAAGGGGCTGGGCGGCGTCAACGCTGTCAAATGGATCGCCCGCAAAACGGATCACATGTCCCAGAAGTAGATCAGCCATCGGCCCTGTTCCTTGTATCGCGCCCCCAACCCTAGGGCCTTTGCGAACTTGGGTAAATTTGCCTTTGGCCCTGTTTCCCTGAAACAGCTTTCGCTAAGGTCAGGGCAATCGCAGAACGGTTTCGGGGGCAGCATGGCGGATCATCTGGCGGACCCGGAAGAAGACGTGCTGGATCAGGACCGGATCGACGCCGTTCTGAACGCGGTCGAAGCGGGCGACAGTGCGGCAATCGACGCGCTTCTTGACCCGCTGCATGCCGCCGACATTGCGGACCTTCTGGAGCAGATCGGCGGGCCGGACCGGCGGGCCCTTCTGCGGCTCTGGTCGCATGAGATTGACGGCGACATCCTGTCAGAAATCTCGGACGCGATCCGGGAAGAAGTGATCGAAAGCCTGCCGCGCGACGTGCTGGCCGACGCGGTGCGCGATCTTGAAACCGACGATGTCGTCGACATCCTGGAAGACCTTGAACAACCGCAGCAGGACATGATCCTGGACGCGCTGACTGATGCTGACCGGGTGGCCGTGGAACAGGCAATGGCCTTCCCGGAGTATTCGGCCGGCCGCCTGATGCAGCGGGAGACGGTGGTGGCACCGGACCACTGGACAGTAGGCGAAGCGATTGATTTCCTGCGCAAAGCCGAACATCTGCCGGACCAGTTCTACCACGTGATCCTTGTCGATCCTCGGATGCAGCCGGTGGGTTATGCCACGCTGGGGCGGATCCTGTCGGCAGGACGTGACGTGCGCCTGCGCGACATCGTGGAGGACAGCTTTCGCACGATTGAGGCGACAGACCCCGAAGCGGACGTGGCCTATATCTTCAACCAGTATCACCTGATCTCATGCCCGGTGGTTGATGCCGGCGGGCGGCTGGTCGGTGTCATCACCATTGATGATGCGATGAACGTGCTGGATGAAGAACATGAGGAAGACATGCTCCGCCTTGCTGGGGTTGGCGATGAAGCCAGCATGTCTGACGGTGCGTTCGAGACGATGAAGCAGCGCCTGCCTTGGCTGGTGGTCAACCTGTTCACCGCCTCGTTGTCGGCCATCGTCATCAGCCAGTTCGAAGCGACGATTTCGACCATCGTGATCCTGGCCGCGCTGATGCCGATAGTCGCCTCGACCGGGGGGATTGCGGGGACGCAGTCGCTTGCCGTGGCGGTGCGGGCCCTCGCAACGCGCGACCTGACGCAGGCCAACGCACGGCGGGTGGTGCTACGCGAATTGGGAGCGGGGGTCTTGAACGGCCTAAGCCTGGCGCTGATCTTGGGGCTGGCGGCCTGGGGCATCTTTGGCGACTGGAAGCTGGGGCTGGTCCTTGGGATGGCGATGATCGTCAACCAGATCGTCGCGGCCCTTGGCGGGGTGCTGGTGCCCCTGACGCTGACGCGGCTCAAGCTGGACCCCGCATTGGCCAGCGGCACATTTGTGACGACGCTGACCGATGTGATGGGGTTCTTTGCCTTTCTGGGGCTGGCAACGGTGCTGTTGATATGAGCGATATCAAGGACTTGGCGCGGGAAATGGCCTTTGCAGCGCGCAAACTGGCGTTCGCGGGCGGGCAGGGGCAGGCGGCGGAAATCCTTGCGGATTATCTGGCGGGGCAGGGGGACAAGGTGCTGTCCGGCTACATGCCGATGCGGACCGAGATGGACCCTTTGCCCGCAATGGCCGCGCATCAGGGCACCGTTGGCGTGCCAGTGATCATCGGAAAGGCGCAGCCCTTGCGGTTCCGCGAATGGTCACCCGGTGCGAAAATGGTCGAAGGCACCTTCAAGGCGCTGATCCCGGCCGACGGCATGTGGGTTGAGCCTGAGGTGCTGATCGTGCCGCTGTTGGCCTATGACGCGCGGGGCTACCGGCTGGGCTATGGTGGCGGGTTTTATGACCGCACGCTGGAGGCGCTGAGGGCCAGGGGGCCGGTGCTCGCGGTGGGGTTCGCATTTGCGGCGCAAGAGGTGGCCGAGGTGCCGATTGATGCCACTGACCAGCGGCTGGATGCGGTGGTCACGGAAACGGGTGTCACGGTTTTCGCCTGACCGCTCATCGATGACTTCGTCACTCTTCGCTGGGAAGGAGGAGACGGAGTCGAACGACGACTGGCCCTTTAGTGCGCGATGTCTTCCTGGCGGACGAACATGTTGCCCCAGGCACGGTCGATCAGTTCGGGCGTCATGTGGTAGGGAATGTTCTCGAACTCGCAGACGGAAATCATCTGGTCGATCAGGAAGACCGGCTGATAGTTGGCATAGTTGTTCTCGATCGTCGGGAACTTGACCTTCATCAGATACATCAGCGCCTGTTCGTCCAGCGGCATCTTCTTCTTCCGGGCGACCATGGCGAAGATCTTCAGGAAATTTTCCTGGCTTGGCCCGTCAATCTTGATCTTGAAGAAGATCCGCCGCAGGGCCGCGCCGTCGAAGATCTGGTTTGGGTGGAAGTTGGTGGAAAAGATGACCAGCGTGTCAAACGGCACGGTGAATTTCTCGCCCGACTGCAGCGCAAGGATGTCGCGGCTTTCCTCCAGCGGCACGATCCAGCGGTTGACGATCTTTTGCGGCGGCTCGGCCTGACGGCCAAGGTCGTCGATGATGAAAATGCCGCCGGTTGCCTTCAACTGCAGCGGCGCCTGATAGGTGCGGGCGGTGGGGTTGTAGGTCAGGTCCAGCATTTCAAGCGACAGTTCACCGCCGGTAATGACCGAGGGACGCTCGCAAAATACATAGCGGTTGTCGTATTTGTTTGACGTGCGGCGCAGCGCGTTCGGGTCATCCACGTTCGCTTCGGCGGCGGAATGCACGATGGGGTCATAGACGCTGATGATCTGGCCGGAATATTCAATCGCGCGCGGGACATAGACCTTATCTCCAAGGGCTGCGCGGATGCCGTGGCTGATCGAGGATTTACCGTTGCCGGGCGGACCATACAGCAGGATTGACCGGCCCGAGGTGACGGCGGGGCCAAGGTTGTCAATCAGGTCAGGCGGCAGGATCAGGTGGCCCATGCCGGACAGCAGCTGTTCCTTGTTCAGGCGAATGTCGCGAACCGACTGGCGCTTGATCTGGACCGAGTATTGCTCCAGCGGCACGGGCATCGCGCCATAGTATTCCGACTGGCTTAGCGCATCCAGCGCGCGGGCCTTGCCGGCATCGGTCAGCTCATACCCCATCTCGTTGCCGGCTGTAGCGTGCATCGTGCCGGTCGCAGTCAACAGTTTCTGGGTGCGGGCAAGGTCCACCAGTTCCTGGGTCAGCGGCACAGGCAGGCAGATCACCTTGGACAGCGCCGAAACCTGATCAAGGTTGGTGCGGAACATCGACTTGAGCAGGATGTCCCGCATCATCGTGATGGAAAGGCCCGTGTCGGACAGATTGCGGGGCGTCGTAGGTGCCGTGACGTTCGACACCGGGGCTTCAGCGTTCATTCAACCGGCTCCGTGGACAATGGCAGCAGACTGCGGGAATTTGCAGGCTAAATGCGACTTGTGTCAGACTTGCGGCCAGATGGCGGCAACAAGATAGAAGACCACAATCCCCGACAATGCAAATCCCAGCGGGAAATAGCGCCGCTCCGTCCAGCTTTTCCAGTCTGGTGTCATCTGTCGCACCGCCGGGATCGCCCTCATGATCCGGTGCGCAATCAGCGCCCCGATCAGGCAAGCCGCGATCAACAGGAGGATCGAAACGATATCCCCCCCGACAAAGACCGGCGCCATAGCCGCCGCATATTTTGCGTCCCCGGCACCGAAAGTGCCCGTCAGATACAACAGGTAGCCCGCGACCAGAACAATGGCCATCAGGGCGAACCCCCAGAACCAGGCCGTCCATGTCGCCACCGCAAGCCAACCCAGCAGCGGCCAGACTGCCGCAAGCGCGAGCACGGCTTTGTTGGGGATCTTCAGGTGCTTCATGTCATTGCCCGACACCCAAAGGGCGATCGGCAGCACGGGGACCAGCAGAATCAGGGCACCAGTTGACGTGATCATCAGAGCTGCACGTTCGAATCAAGGGCTTCAAGACTGCGGCTTGCGGCCTCGAAATGCTGGGGATGGGTGTCGACCGCTTGCTGCAGAAGGCCTTTGCCAACGGCCACGTCGCCTTGCTTGATCGCGGCAAGTGCCATGGAATACAGCAGCTCTGCCCGTTCGGTCTGCGTCATCTGTACCACGGGAAGGTCATACTTGCGCTGCGCGGCCCGGGCGATGACCAGATTGTTCTTGGCAGTGAACATCGTCGGATCATGGATCAGCGCCTCGGTGAACAACCGTTCGGCACCTTCATGGTCACCGCGGGTCAGCTTGGAAAAGCCCCAGTTGTTCAAGGTGTTGCCCGGCCGAGTTGTCAGACCGACGGCGATTTCATAGAAGCTGTCAGCCTTGGCCCAGTTCTTGTCCGAGTCGGCGACCATCGCTTCGATGCGGTAGCGGTCAAAGCTTTCATGGGTCGGCGGGATCAGGTTCAGTTCTGCCTTGGCTTCGGCCCATTGGTTCGACCGGATCAGCGCATCGGCCAGCATGACGCGATCTTCCGAGGTGGCTTCAGGATGGGCAACCACCTGACGCCAGACCACCGACGCCTCGGATGCCTTCTGAGCGCGGGTCAGCGATTTGGCCAGACCGCGTTTCAGGTCGATCCGCTCGGGATTGATCTTGATGGCATCGGTGAAGTAGGTGACCGCCTCATTCGGGTCGGCGACCGTCAGCATCACGTCATTAAGGTTGGATTCGTCGATCAGGTTGACGTCCTTGAGGGCCCGTTCCACCTGCGCGTCAGAGGTTGGCTGACAACCCGACAGGAACACCGCGCCGCCAAGGCACAGCATGACAAGACCAGTGTGGCGCATCTTTCGCGTCCTTTTTTTACGACTGCTCGTTTCGGTACTGCTCGGAGCCCTTTGCCTAAAGTTGCGTAAGCAGGACGTATCGCCCCTTCTCACGCCGCACGAGGCGGAACTCACCTTCTTCTTCCGCCGGATCATACACGACCGCTTCGGTTGCGGCGATAGCGCGCTTCAGATTTTCGCGGATCGAGTCTGTTTGGCCACTATCCTGCGCGAAGGCTTGTTGAAAGATAAGCCGCGCCTCACCGATCTTGCCACGTTCCATCAAGACGACGCCAAGGTTGTTCAGGGCGGGCACGAAGGTTGGATCCTCTTCGATGGCGCGGCGCAGGATCTGTTCGGCCTGCCCAAGCCGGCCAAGTGCAAGGTTGGCCGATCCCAGCGCAGAAAGGGTGTCCACGGTCGCGCCATAGGTGGCGGCGGCGCGGTAATAGGATTTCAACGCCAGCTCATATTCCCCGGCTTCCATCAAGCGGTGGCCAACGGTCAGACCATCCACCGCCTCGCCGCGGGCGTCAGCGCCATATGGCAGGTTCCTTGAAACCCCGCCCGAAGTTGTGCAGGCCGAAAGGGCGGCGATCAGGACAACGCTTGCTACAACCCGATGAAACAACGCCAACCCTTTTTATGCCCTTCATCAACCCGGCCGCATCTCCATCAACATCGTGGCAATCCCGTGGATCGAAGGACCGATCAGGATGACCAGAAGCGGCGGAACCGTGAACAGCATAGTGCCAAGGGTAAGTTTGGTAGGCAACATGTTTGCCTTTTCTTCGGCCCGCATGATGCGTTTGTCGCGCATGTCGGCGGAATAGACACGCAACGCATCCGCGATCGAAGTGCCGAAGGTGGCCGACTGCACCAGCGTGGTCACGAATGATGACACATCAGGCACACCCACGCGTTCGGCCATGTCTTTCAGAACGGAGACCCGTTCCTTGCCGGCCTTCACCTCTTGCGCGACCATGTCGAATTCATCGGCAAGGGCGGGATAGCCCATGCGGCTTTCCTTGCCCACGCGGATCAGCGACTGGTCAAGCGACTGACCTGCCTCAACGCAGACCAGCATCAGATCAAGCGCATCGGGAAAGCCCTGGATGATTTCCTCCTGACGTTTCTGAACCCGCTTGTCGACCCAGTAGCGCGGCAGGAAGTAACCGATGGCGCAAGGCAGGATCGAGTAGAGCAGCATGGTGTTGGTCGTCAGTTCCCCGTTGATCGACTTCACCAAAGCCATGATCAGGCCAAGGATCAGAAAACCGATGCCCAGCAGAAACTGCATCGCGTGGAACATCCGGACCGAATTCTTGTTGTTATATCCCGCGCGCAGCATCTTCAGCTTCGCGGCTGACAGCTCATCCTTTTGCTGCGGCTCCAGGAAATGGGCAAAGCGTTCCAGCTTGTCGACCTTTTCGGTCCGCCGCAGGGCGCGTTTCTTGTCCAGATCGCCAAGGCCCGGCGTTGTGTCACGCAGTTCGCGGAACCGGTCCCGACGGCGTTTCATCACGCTCGGCAGAGCGATCAGGATCAGCAGCACCCCAAGGAACCCGACCGCCATCAATGGGCCAAGCGGGCCAAGAGTGTCGATCAGCCAGGTGTTGACGGCAGAGAAAGGGTTCATCGTGGCCTCACACCTTGATGTTGGTCATCACCTTCATGAAGATGATGTTGATGATCAGGAAAACACCCACGACAAGCGCGGCCGGGATGAAGGCGGCGGTTTCGCGAACACCGTCGTAATAGTCTGGCTTGATGACGATAATCATCAGCAGCGCCACGATCGGGAAGGCGGACAGGAACATGCCTGACCACTTCGCTTCGGCAGTGATGGCGCGCACCCGGCGGAACAGCTTGAACCGCGCCCGGATCACCTTGGACAGGCCGTCAAGAATCTCGGCCAGGTTTCCGCCCGATGTTTGCTGAATCGTCACGGCCACGGCCAGAAAACGCAAATCCTGGCTGTCCATGCGTTCCGCAAAGGCCTTGAGCGATTCCGTCACGTCGCGGCCATAAGCAGCCTCATCGGCGATGACCCCGAATTCAGACCCCAGCGGATCGGGAATTTCCTTGGCCACAATCCCGATCGCGGCCGAGAACGGGTGACCAACGCGCAAGCTGCGGACCATCAGTTCGATGGAGTCAGGCAGCTGTTCTTCCAGCAACTCCATCCGCTTTTTGGCTTTCTTGTTGACCCAGTAGTAAACCCCGCCCACGCCCATGACGACGCCAAGGATGACCCGCACACCCGCAGTGGCACTGGTGAACAGCGTCAGCATGAAGAAGGCCAGCACCGCCACCACGCCCATCACCGCAATCAGTTGCTGCGGCGAAAAGGCGATGTTGGCCCGCTGCGCCTTTTTGGCAAAGACCGAATACAGCGGGATGTTCTTGGCATTCAGGTGCTGGTTCATCTCCTTGCGGAGCTGCTCCAGAACCTGTTCGCGGTTGGCGTTCTTTTCCAGCAGAGTCAGCCGCCGGCTAAGGCGGTTGTTCAGGCTGATGGATTTGCCGAAGACCGTCAGGTAGATGCCTTCGACGATCACGACGACCGCGACGAAGATCAGAATATAGATCAGGGGTGCTGCGCTGATTTCCATGTCTCTGCTCAGATAATCGGTTCGTAGATCGACGCAGGCAGGTCAAAGCCCCACTGGCGGAACCGGTCGGAATAGGATGACCGGATGCCGGTGGCGTTGAACCGCCCGATGATGCGCCCGTTGGGTTCGACCCCAAGACGTTCAAACCGGAACACTTCCTGCATCGAGATAACTTCACCCTCCATCCCGGTGATTTCGGTGATCGAGGTCATGCGCCGCGTGCCGTCCTGCAGACGGCTGGCCTGCACGATCAGGTTGACGGCGGATGCGATCTGGCTGCGAACGGCTTTCAGCGGCATCTCGATCCCGGCCATGGCAACCATGTTTTCCAGACGGCTGATCGCGTCGCGCGGGTTGTTCGCGTGGATCGTCGTCATTGACCCGTCGTGGCCCGTGTTCATGGCCTGCAGCATGTCGATGACTTCCTCACCCCGGGTTTCCCCGACGATGATCCGGTCAGGCCGCATCCGCAGGGCGTTGCGCAGGCAATCGCGCTGGGTGACAGCGCCCTTGCCTTCGACGTTGGCCGGACGGCTTTCCATCCGGCCCACATGCACCTGCTGCAACTGAAGTTCGGCGGTGTCTTCAATGGTCAGCACGCGCTCATGGTTGTCGATAAACGACGACAGCGCATTCAGCGTGGTGGTTTTACCCGAACCCGTACCGCCCGACACGATGATGTTCAGCCGGCAGGACACAGCGGCCTGCAGATAGGCGGCCATCTCGTCGGTAAAGGCACCAAAGCGCACAAGGTCGTCGATCCGCAGCTTGTCCTTCTTGAACTTACGGATGGAAACAAGCGAGCCATCGACGGCAATCGGCGGAATCATGCAGTTGAAACGGCTGCCATCGGCCAGACGGGCGTCGCAATAGGGGTTGGATTCGTCAACGCGGCGGCCCACGGCCGACACGATCTTGTCGATGATCCGCAGAAGGTGACGCTCATCGCGGAAGGTGACGTCCGAAAGCTCCAGCTTGCCGGCGCGTTCGACGAAAATACGCCGGGGGCCGTTCACCAGAATGTCGTTGATCGTATCGTCCTTAAGCAACGGCTCCAACGGGCCAAGGCCCATCACCTCGTCATACAACTCCTGGGTCAGCGCCAGACGGTCTTCCTTGTTCAGGGCGACCGACATCTCGTCCAGCGCTTCGCCGGTAAGATTGGCAATTTCCTGGCGCAGGTTCTGCTCGGTGGCCGATTCCAAGGCCGACAGGTTCAGGTCTTCCAGCAGGCGCTTGTGGATCTCGACCTTAAGTTCGGTCAGGCGCTCCTTGCGCTTTTTGTCGCGGTCGGCAGCCATCGCCTCGGCCGCGGTCTTTTGCGACACCGGTGCTGCAGTGCGGGCGCTGATGCCCGTCTTTTCCGCTACGGCAGTGGCAACCGGGGCCGGCGCGCCCGGGCGACCGGGAGGGTTGGTCTTGGAGAAGCGGCTAAACACGGGTCAGTCCCCTTTTTGTCACGCCCTGCCGACTTCGGCAGATTTGTTAAGATCGTAAAGCGACTTGGCAAGTTTCTGCAGCTCCTTGCGGAGCGGGTTCTTCCCGGCGTTTTCAGCGATGGGCAGACCGTGGTCGTTGGCCTGGGTCACCTGCTCGCCGCCATCGGGCAGCTGTACTTCGATATCGATATCCAGGCTTTCAGCCATGCGCTTGACGCGGGCCTTGCCGGACAGGTCGGTGAACTTAGGCGCTCGGTTCAGCACGTAGCGCACCTTGTCATGCGGCAGCGCCTCGGCTTTCAGCGCGCGCACAAAGCGCAGGATGTTCTGCGCGGACCGCAGGTCAAGCTCCAGCAAGGCGAAGTAAACGTGCGAGCGGTTCAGCACCGCTTCTGTCCAGCCGACAACAGCCGACGGCATGTCAACGATTACAAAGTCGAAATTCGCCTGCGCCATTTCAAGGATACGGCCAATGTCTTCCGGCGTCATCATTTCAAGCGGCAGCATGTCGGTGGGCGCGGTCAGGACGTGAAGCTTGTCGTTAAAGGTCAGCATCGACTTGACCAGGCTGTCTGCATCCAGTCCGCTGGTGTCACTGAGGACTTCAAGCACAGCCTCTTTGCGGGGCAGGTCAAGGTAGGTCGCGATGGAACCGAATTGCAGGTCCAGGTCGATGATGCAAACGCGGGTGCCTTCGGATTCCGGGATCAGGCACAATTCCCAGGCGAGGTTGGCCGCGAAGGTTGACGCCCCGACACCGCCGGCCATGCCATGCACCGGCAGGATCACGCCATTGCGGTCACCCTTGGGCTTGGTCAGCCCGGTGAACATCCCGGTTTCCGGGTCATAGCCTTCGGGCATGACCATGCTGGGTTTGCGCAGGCGTTCGATCGCCTCGTGCAACGCCCCCTCGGGCAGGGGGTACGGGACAAAATCATCTGCCCCCAGTTTCAGCATCTGGTGCAGCACCGAAGGGCTGACCTGGTTGGCAATCAGCAGAACCTTGATCTTCTTGGCCTTGGCGGCCTTGATCACGTCGTTCATCTTCGACAGTTCGCTTTCGTCTTCGCTGTCCACAGCGATGGCGACGAACTGCATGCCCGAGCTGTCGGGTTGTTTCAGGAACACGAGGGCGTCTTCAAAGTTCAGGTCACCCCAAGCCTCGCCCAGCTCTTGTTCCATGTCGTCAATAAGCAGGTCAAAGCGCTGCACATCGCGTGAGATAGTGCAGGCCAGGATTGGCGCGGGGTCACTTTGTACCGTGGCTTTGCTCGTCATCTCGCGTCACATCCTTTCAGTTCACAGGTCCGGCTCGCCGAACCCCGACGAAGTGTGGCAAAGAAAATGTCGAAAGCAACCGTCACAACGACGCCTGCCTGCCACCGCCATCGGCTTGATCGACCTTGGTCAGGAATGGTGGCGAGATTTGGGCTAAAAATGCCTGAATCTGGGATTTCATCACGATCTGGAAACGAAAAGGCCGGGCAGTGGCCCGGCCTTTCGCATTTTGGCTTTTTGGGGCTTAACCCTCGATGCCTGTAACTTCCGCTGCTGCCACGGGCGTGCGGGTCGCACTGTCAACATACTCACGCCAGATGATCGCGGCGTATTTGCCGTTCAACACCAGCGGGTGCGATTCGACGAAGCCCGACACTTCCGTCACCGTGCGACGGTTGCGCATTTCGGGTTGGTCCGTCTGTACGATCGGCTGGGACTTGCCGTAGGACACGACCGCTTCCAGCCGCGACCGTGACACGCCAAGTGTGCTGAGGTAGGCCACCGCTGCCTGCGCCCGGCGCAGGCCGAGACGCTGGTTGTATCCGGCCGAACCGACAAGATCGGTGTGACCGAAGACGCGGAACCGCACTTCCGGGAACTGACGGATGAAGTCGGCCTGCTTTTTCAGGATCGACCGTGCCTCGTCCGTAAGCTGGGCGCTGTTGAACTCGAAGTTGATGGTGTCCGGCACCTCGGCGTTGAAACGCTCGGCCAGGGCGACGGTGTATTCGATCTGACCCGTCTGGATCAGGGTATTGTTCATCGTGGCGTTGCCGAACTGGCCCTTGTCAACTTCGGACCCAAGCTCGCGGTCCCAGCTGGCAGAGGATTCACCACAGGCGGCCAGCGCAAGGAGGGCGGAAGAGGCGAGCAGCTTGATAAGCGTACTGGTCATCATCTTACTCCATCACATAGCCGTAAGAGGTGCTGAAATCCTGCCGGGCAACTTCGCCGGCGGCACCACTGTTGGGGGATTTCGCAACATCGCCAAGCAGGAACAGATCGCGTTCCGTCGGAATACGCACCCGGTCCGTCGGCAAGGCAAGCGCCTCACCGGACACCGGGGTCACCAGATGCGGCGTGACGATAATCACGAGTTCCGTCTGATCACGCTGATATGCCGAGCTGCGGAACAGAGCGCCCAATATCGGAACGTCTCCGATCCAGGGGACTTGCGATGCAGTATTGTCGAAATCGTCCTGCAGCAAGCCGGCGATCGCAAAGCTTTGACCGTCGCGCATTTCCACCGTCGTTGTTGTCAAGCGCTGCCGGAAAGCCGGGATAACGGTTCCGTCTCCCAGAGCAAGACCTCCGGCAACGTCAACCTGCGAGACGGCTGCGTTGATGGTCAGGTTGATGATGTCCTGATCAACCACCACGGGCGTGAAGTTAAGCTGCACGCCGAACGGACGATACGTAATCGTTATTCCACCACCGTCGGATTCGCCCGGCACAGGAAATTCTCCTCCAGCAAGGAAGGTTGCTTCCTGACCAGAAAGCGCAGTCAAGTTGGGTTCCGCCAACGTGCGAACCATACCCTTTGTTTCAAGGGCTTCGAGCGCTACGTTGAACTCGAAAGCGCCCAGTTCGAAATTCAAGTCAAGATTTCCGACGGGGGGCGAATTTGTGCCCCCACCGCCGCCGCCGCCAGTTCCGGCGTCTGAACCTGTTCCCAAGACCGTCACTCTGGAGCCTAGGGCCTTGGTTACTGACCGGTTCATTTCGGCGAAGCGGACCTTCAGCATCACCTGCTGCGTCCCACCCACCACCATCAGGTTCGACACCCGATCCGGTGCATAGCGGTTGGCCAGGTCAAGCGCCCGATCCAGCCTTGCGGTCGAAGACACGGTGCCCGAAAGCACGATCCCGTCGTTGGCGGTGCGAACTTCGATCTGCTCGCCCGGAAGGATCTGCTGAAGACGCTCCTTGAACTCGGCCATGTCGGGCGTGACATGCACGTCCACGTTCGAGATCAGTTGCCCCTCAGGCGACAATAGCGTGAGCGTGGTGCGCCCGGGCGCCTTGCCAAGAACGTAGATCGAGCGGTCCGACAAGGTAGAGATGTCGGCAATCCCGGGGTTGGCAATCGACAGTTCCGCGAAGGGAACGTCGCTTTCAACGACAACGGCCCGGTTCATCGGGACGTTAAGAGCGCCGGACGCCTGGCCCTGCAAAACGCGCAGAACTTCGGCGGAAATCGGCGTCATGGCCGTGGATGCAAGGAGAGCACCCAGGTAGCCTGCAACTAGAATTCGTTTCATGTTCATGTGATCTGCCCTTTCGACCACGCCTCGTTAGGGTCTTGGACGCCCTTATCGCAGGCAGAATGCAGGAGGTGCAGTTTATTTGCAATAATCAATTGCTTGGAAGGTTTTGTTGATGTGGACAAACTGCAACAGGTCGCTAAGGGTTGGAAAAAGAAAGGGGCGCAGCCCCATATCCTGTGGCCGCGCCCCGCAAAGATTCAGCCCGGATCAGTCCTTGCAGGGGATCACGGTCTCAACCGTTTCGCCGCCGCGACGGGTGCTGATGGTGCAGACCTTCTCGACTTCTGGTGCTGCTTCGACCACGACTTCTTGCGCTTCGATGCCCAGCATGGAGTTGGTGTCGACTTCAATTGCTTCGCTGACGGTTTGCGTGCCGTCGCCCACCAGCGACATGGTCAACCGGCCCGTCGCCTGCGCTTGGGCAAGCCGAGCGACCTGCTCGGGCGTGGCGGCCACTGTTACCGTACTGGCATCATTTCCGGAGGAAACTTGTCCGCTTGAGAAGGCGTTATCCACAGCAATGATCTGCATGGAGCTTTCGATCAACCGGGTGGCGTTGCCTTCCACCCCGGCAATCGGTCCTGTCCAGTAAATGTCGATAAAGCTGTCAGGTTGGACGAAACCTTCGACACCAGAAGCCCCGACGCTGATCTGGAAGGCCCGCATCCCGTCGCGCAGTTTGGCGGTCAGGCCGGCAAGTTCGCCCGGCGCCGTGACGCGAGTGGCGAGGACCGGTTCAAACGCCTCGGTCGCCCGCATGACATAGCGGGGCCCCGGGGCGCTTTCGGGGAAAAGCTCGGCGGGGTCTCGGAAGATCGTCTCGGGAAGCGACTGTTCTGGCCAGTAAATCAACTGAACGTCTTCCGGCGTCAGTGGTTCGCCATAGGCCATTTGCCGGTTGAAGACATACACCTCAACCAGCTTGCCAGCCGCAGCGTTGAAGTCACGCTCTTGCTGCAAAAGCGCTTCGGTCTGCGCAATGTAGCCCTGGATCATGTAAACGGCCGCGCCCGCCAGGCCCATGCCGACGATCAGGACCAACGCGAATACTGCTCTCATACCATTCCCCTAAGTTGCTGTGCGTCGCGATGCGACCGATCAGCCGGTACGTTAATGCGACAAGGGCGCCCCATCAAGCTGATGGCCGTGCGCCCCAAAATGCCGTATTTTACCGTGACTTGTCGCTGAACCGCTCGCTACTCCAGAAACGCGTGATAAAGCCCGATTGTTTCGCCGATGTAAGCCGCCATGTTCAGAATTGCCACCTGAATCGGCGGCATGACAAAGACAGCAAAGACCGCAACGCCAGCGGTAAGTACGACCCAATCAACAGTAACAGCGCCGGATTCGTCACTCTGGAACTGTTTGAAACCGTTCATCCCGGCACCCCATCCATGGTTGCAGCCTTCCGCTTGTGTATACGTGCCGCGCGATTACGGCGAAACTTTAGCCAAGATCGGACAATTCATGGCTCAGCTTGGCAACTCTGCGAAGCCGTCCAGACTTCGCCTGTGGCCGGACGGGCGGGACGAAAGGTGGCTGAAAAGAAAACAGCCGCACCGGTTGCAGGTGCGGCCGTCAGGTTTGTCGCGCTGGTGGCGGATCAGGGTGTGCCAGCTGCCTGCATCTTCGAGCCAGCCTTGCTGACTTCCGAACCGATGTCTGACGCCAGCTGCGAAATGGCCGGCTGGATGAACGTGAAAACCACCAGGCCCAGCGCAACGATGGCGGCGGTCAGCACCACCCAGTCAACGGTCACGGCGCCGGTTTCGTCATTCAGGAAGGCGGAGAAGTTGGTCATGGACGTATCCTTTGTGAGGCCATTCAAGACTGAGCCAGTTTTGATTGCGCGCCATCAGACCGACGCTTGATAGCATCAGACCCTCAAAACATGGCATCAGTTAGATCGCTGGCTGACAATCATGCGTCAGTGGAGCGTCTTGCCCGTCCGCACTTAAACTATTGTAAAAATGCGACTAAATTTTTCGAACACAACCGGGAGCCGACGCTGACCAAGGGAGTCCCCGGTCAATTGTGGCGAATGTAAGGTTGTCTGATGCCTTGGCGGGAAGTTCCGTCACGAACGCGTGCTTCACGATGAGCCGCACAGCGTCACCATACACGGGCCCAATGCTGTAGCTACAAGACCTCGCTACTGTTGGATCGGCAGGCGCGTGCTTGGTCCTGACGTGCAGCCAAAAGCTTTGCTGTCAAGACAAGGAAACGGCCGCACCCAAAGGAAGTGCGGCCGCAGCGACCGGAAAGGTCAGATCAGGGCGTGCCAGCCGATTTCATCTTGGAGCCAGCCTTGCTGACTTCCGAACCGATGTCCGAAGCCAACTGCGAGATCGCAGGCTGGATGAACGTGAAGACGAGCAGGCCAAGGCCAACGATGGCGGCGGTAAGCACCACCCAGTCAACGGTCACGGCGCCAGTTTCGTCATTCAGGAATGCGGAGAAGTTGGTCATGGTCAAATCCTTTGAAGGGGCTTTTGCAAGATACTACCGCTTCGGCTTGGCCGTCTTCTGTGCCGCATCCGTTCGGTATGAGGTCACATAACCCGTCAATTATGGCATGACTTGGGATCACAGAAAGCATTTCCCGGGCACGCCGTTTTTTTCGCAGTAAGTTGCAGTTCTGCGCGATTGTCATTTCTGCCTGGATAAACCGGGTCAGCACATAGCAATATTCCGGGCATCTTCGCAGGGCACGCTGATCCACAGCGTCGGCGGGACAAGGCCACCTCAACCAGGCCCAGCTGTCGGTGGTCATCGGCCAAAGCCGGCCGAAATGCAAACGGCCGCGCCCTTCTGGGACGCGGCCGCAGCGACCAAAAAGGTCAGATCAGATCAGGGCGTACCAGCGGTTTTCATCTTGGAGCCAGCTTTGCTGACTTCCGAACCGATGTCCGAAGCCAGCTGCGAGATTGCCGGCTGGATAAAGGTGAAGACCACCAAGCCCAGGCCAACGATTGCGGCGGTCAGCACCACCCAGTCAACGGTCACGGCGCCGGTTTCGTCGTTCAGGAAGGCGGAGAAGTTGGTCATGAACATAATCCTTTGCAAGGGTGTTTAACGTTGCAACCGCTTCGGCTTGGCCATCTTCTTCGCCGCTTCCGTTCGGTATGCAACTTTATAGCCATCCAATCGTGGCATCAGTTTGGACACGGTTAGCGGAATCGTGATCGGGTTAAAAAATTCGGTAGAAACCCGCTTAGTGTCTGATCCAAAATGAAAAAAATCTTAACAGCATGGTCAGGGCGCTGCGGCGAGGCGTGGTTTTTTGGCCAATTCTGGCGGAAATGCCATGATTTGCCTGTGAAAGTGCTGGCCCGATGCCTGCGAAGCTGCGATTCTTTGCCAAAATAACAAACGAGCAGGCACCCGCCACATGTGGCCACACCCCAGGTTCATCGCAGTGATTCTCTGCGCCCTTGCCCCTTGCGGGGTGTTGGCCGATGACTTCAATTTCAAGCGTGTGAAGGTGGGCGATGGTCCGCCCGGCAAGCGCATCACCGTGCAGATCGATCCCGAAGAACAGGCCCGCTATCTGGCCGCGCTTCCCAAAGTCGACCCAAACCCAAAGCGGACGGAAGAGCCCGCCGCGACTCCAAAGCCGGGCGTCGATGACGGAGCTGCCCCAGGCGACGCCCCGGCTTCGTCCTACGCGTGGTTCTGGGAAACCGTTCCGCCCGGGCTGACCGAAACCGCCGGACGTTTTGATCTGGCCCTGACCACCCTGTCGCGCGGCCCGGACGGCGAAATGGTGCGCGCGCCGCGCCTGCAATCGATGCAGACCGTGGCGGAAACCTACGGGACCGAGATTCTGAAGGCCACGGTCGGCACTGATGTGTCGCCTGCGCTGGTGCTGGCCGTGATCGGCATCGAAAGTGCTGGTCAGGCAAGTGCCGTCAGCCACGCGGGCGCTGTGGGTCTGATGCAACTGATTCCCGCCACTGCGGAAAGATTTGGCGTCACTGATTCCACTGACCCGGCGCAGAACATCAAGGGCGGAGTAGCCTATCTGGATTGGCTTCTGGATGAGTTTGACAATGATCCGCTGATGGCCCTCGCAGCTTACAATGCGGGCGAAGGCGCGGTGCGGTCCAATCAGGGCGTTCCGCCCTATGCAGAAACGCGCGACTATGTGCCCAAGGTGTTGGCCGCCTGGCAGGTGGCACAGGGGCTGTGCCAAAGCCCGCCGCAGCTTGTGACTGACCCTTGCGTGTTCAAGATCATCTCGGCCGGGCTTTAGGCATCTTCAGCCGTCAGACGAAGACATCCGCCCACTCGGGGTGCTTTTTCCGCGTTGCGTTCACAAACGGGCACAGCGGCACGATCTTGACCCCTTCGGCCCGCGCATCCATCACCAGCCGCGTCACCATCGCCAACCCCGCACCCGTGCCGCGAAAGCTGTCGGGCACACCGGTATGGTCGGCAATGATCAGCGTGGGCGTGGTGATCGAATACGTCAGCTCCGCCTCTTCGCCGTTCTGGCGGATGGCGTAGCGGCCCTTGGTTGCCCCATGCTCGCGGGTGATCTGCAGATCAGCCAACGATGGTCGCCTCGGTCGCGGCGCGCAGGTCGGCCTCGGACACGCCCTCGGCCAGTTCCAAGATGCGCAGGCCCCCCGGCACCACGTCAAGCACGCCAAGGTTGGTGATGATCCGGTTGACCACCGCCTTGCCGGTCAGGGGCAGGGTGCAGGCCTTCAATACCTTGGACTCCCCGTGCTTGCTTGTGTGGTCCATCACCACCACCACGCGGCCCACCCCGGCGACAAGGTCCATCGCCCCGCCCATCCCCTTGACCAGCTTGCCCGGAATCATCCAGTTCGCCAGATCGCCTTCTTCACTGACCTCCATCGCGCCAAGGATTGCCATTGCAATCTTGCCGCCGCGGATCATCGCAAAGCTGGTGGCGCTGTCGAAATACGCGGTCTGCGGCAGTTCGGTAATGGTCTGCTTGCCGGCGTTGATCAGGTCAGGGTCTTCATCGCCCTCAAACGGGAAGGGGCCCATGCCCAGCATTCCGTTTTCCGACTGGAGCGTCACGTTGACCCCCGGCGGAATGTAGTTCGACACCAGCGTCGGGATGCCGATGCCAAGGTTCACATAGGTGCCGTCCTGCAGTTCCTGCGCCGCCCGCGCGGCAATCTGGTTGCGGTCCCACATCAGACGGACTCCCTCTTGCGGACAGTGCGCTGTTCGATGCGCTTTTCGTGGGTGCCTTGCACAAGGCGGTGCACATAAATGCCGGGCAGGTGGATCATGTCGGGGTCAAGCGACCCCAGCGGCACGATTTCCTCAACCTCGGCCACGCACAGCTTGCCACAGGTGGCCGCAGGCACGTTGAAGTTGCGCGCGGTCTTGCGGAACACCAGATTGCCGGACGGATCCGCCTTCCACGCTTTGACGATGGCCAGGTCCGCCACGATCCCGCGTTCCAGGATATAGGTCTGGCCGTCGAAATCGTGATGCTCCTTGCCTTCGGCGATCACGGTGCCCACGCCGGTCTTGGTGTAAAAGCCGGGGATGCCCGCGCCACCGGCCCGCATCCGTTCAGCCAGGGTGCCCTGGGGGTTGAACTCAAGCTCCAGCTCACCCGACAGGTACTGGCGCATGAATTCAGCGTTTTCCCCAACGTAGGAGGAGATCATCTTCGCGACCTGCCGCGTTTCCAGCAGCATCCCCAGCCCGAACCCGTCAACGCCCGCGTTGTTTGACGCGACGGTCAGGCCCTTGACCCCGCTGTCACGGATGGCCGCGATCAGCAGTTCCGGGATGCCGCACAGGCCGAACCCCCCCGCCGCGATCAACAACCCGTCGCGCAACACGCCGTCAAGCGCCGCCGCCGCTGTTGGATAAACCTTGCTCATCTGCCTGTCCCCCTGCCGTGGTCGACATATGGGCAACGCCATCCGGTGAAGTCAATTGCCGCATTGCGGCGCGGGCTGAGCGGCTTTGGGCAAAGGCCCCTTCCTTGGCCCCTTTTCGCCACCGGCAAAGCCGCTATGCTGAGGCTGCCTGCCCGCGTGGTGGAACGGTAGACACAGGGGACTTAAAATCCCTCGGCTGCAAGGCTATGCCGGTTCAAATCCGGCCGCGGGCACCAGACTGATTGGCGGGTATCAGCCCCGGCTGGCGACGCTGGCCTGATACCCCTCCAGCCCGGACAACAGCGCCTGACCCACCGGCACCTCGGCGCGGGCGCAGTGTTCAGCCCAGACGGCGGCAAAAGGCAGATCGCGCGCCTCTTCGGTCAGGATCAGCCGGGCGGTGTAGTCCAGCTTGGCCTCCAGCGCCTTCAGCCGCGCCTGCGGCAGAAGGAACGCCCGCAGCAGTGCCTTTTGCATGTTGCGCACCCCGATCACCCAGGCTGCCGTCCGGCTGATCGTCGCGTCAAAGAAGTCCAACCCAATATGCGTGCGCGGCAGCAGGCCCGCAAAGACCAGTTCCTGCGCCATCGCCAGAAGGTCATCGTTCTGCAACACCACATGGTCACTGTCCCACCGCACGGGGCGCGAGACGTGGAGGAGGACCCGCTCCACCGACATTGCCACCGCAGACAGCTTGTCGGCAACGCTTTCGGTCGGGTGAAAATGGCCCATGTCCAGACACAGCGCCGTGCCCTTGCGGATGGCATAGCCCAGATAGAACTCATGGCTGCCCACGGTCATCGATTCCACGCCGATGCCGAACAGCTTGGATTCCACCGCGTCGATCAACTCCGTCGGGTCGAACCGCTCGGCCAGCATCGCATCCAGCGACGCCTCCAGCCGCATCCGCGCGGCCATCCGGTCAACCGGCGTATCCTTTGACCCGTCCGGCACCCAGATGTTGTTTACCACGGGTGACCCCAACTCCCGCCCCATCCGCGCGGCGATCTGGCGGCAGCGGCGTCCGTGTTCGACCCAGAAGTCGCGGATGCCCGCATCGGGGTGCGACAGGGTCAGGTTGTCGTCGGCCTTGGCATGGGCAAAGAAGGTGGGGTTGAAGTCCAGCCCCAACCCCTTGTCGCGCGCCCAATCGACCCACGGGGTAAAGTGGCGATACTCGATCTGGTCACGATCCGGCGTCTCAGCCGTGTCCATATAGCAGGCGTGCAGGTTCAGCCGGTGCTTGCCGGGGATCTGCGCGAAGGCAAAGTCCAGATCGGCGCGTAGCTCATCAGGGCTGCGGGCACGGCCGGGGTGGTTGCCCGTGGCCTGTATCCCCCCGCCCGAGGTGCCGGATTTGCCCTCAAACCCGCGGACATCATCGCCCTGCCAGCAATGCACGGAAATCGGCACCCCAGACAGCGCCGCCAGCGCCGCCTCAGTATCCACGCCCCAATCGGCAAACATCGCCTTCGCGAGGTCATAGGTTTTCGTCATCGGCCATACCCCCCAGCCACCCCCTCAACGGGTGAAGGCTTCCTTGTTCCCTGCGTCCACGTTCAGAATATTGCCCGTCGATTTTGACGTGAGGTCTGACGCAAAGAAGTAGACGCCCTCTGCGATATCCTCGGGCAGAACGGACCGTTTGAGCAAGGACCGCTGGCGATACATCTCCTCAAGCCCGTCCTTGTCGGTCTTGTAGGT
>JANPJU010000042.1:0-8296 GCA_031425675.1 Paracoccaceae bacterium
ATGGACATCGCCGAAGCCGCCAAGTGGTGCGACGTGATCATGTTCACCATGCCGGATGAACTGCAGGCCGACACCTACAGGAAATACGTCCATGACAACCTGAAGGAAGGCAGCGCCATCGCCTTCGCCCACGGCCTGAACGTGCATTTCGGCCTGATCGAGCCGAAAAAGGGCGTCGACGTCATCATGATGGCCCCGAAAGGCCCCGGCCACACCGTCCGCGGCGAATACACCAAAGGCGGCGGCGTGCCCTGCCTGGTGGCCGTGCATCAGGATGCGACCGGCAAGGCGATGGAAATCGGCCTGTCCTATTGCTCGGCCATCGGTGGCGGGCGGTCCGGCATCATCGAGACCAACTTCCGTCAGGAATGCGAAACCGACCTCTTCGGCGAACAGGCGGTGCTGTGTGGCGGTCTGGTCGAACTGATCCGCATGGGCTTTGAGACCCTTGTGGAAGCGGGTTATGAACCCGAGATGGCCTATTTCGAATGCCTGCATGAAGTGAAGCTTATCGTCGACCTGATCTACGAAGGCGGCATTGCCAACATGGATTACTCCATCTCCAACACCGCCGAATACGGCCAGTATGTCAGCGGCCCGCGCATCCTGCCGTATGATGAGACGAAGGCACGCATGAAGGCAGTACTGGCTGACATCCAATCCGGCAAGTTCGTGCGCGACTTCATGCTGGAAAACGCGGTTGGTCAGCCGACTATCAAGGCCTCACGCCGGTCGAACGACGAACACCAGATCGAATTGGTCGGCAAGAAACTGCGCGACATGATGCCGTGGATTTCCAAGGGCAAAATGGTCGACAAGGCCCGAAACTGATCAACAAACGTGAAAGGGCCGCTTTGCGCGGCCCTTTCCTTCCCTCAGACAGTCACGGTTCCGAACGCTCATACGCCAGATTGTCCTGCGCGGAATCCTTGCGGTAGTCCGAATGGCGCTGGCCTGCCGGGACGAGAAACCCCACGCCGCCATACTTGCCATCGCGGGCCAGGGTTGAGATTGGGGCGTTCGGGTCGCGCTGCCGGTCTTTCGTGCGCTCTTTGTTGATCAGCGCAAGGACCAGCACGATAAACATGGTGCCAAGCGCCAGCACCGGGACGATACCTTCAAACATGATGTGGACCTTTCCAGTTCTCTGACCGTGAGAACACCGAAGGCCAGCGATTGGTTCCCTGCGTGGCCGATCAGACCGCCGCTTGGACCGCGCTGACAATCTCATCGACGACGGCGGTCAACAGCGCTTCATCCTCACATTCCGCCATCACGCGGATCAGGGGTTCGGTGCCGGACTTGCGAATCAGGATACGCCCCTTGCCCGCGATCCGCACCTCGTTCGCGGCGATCACCTTTTGGACGGTCGCCGCTTCAAGCGGGCGCGCGCCTTGGGCAAAGCGGACGTTCTTCAGCATCTGGGGCACGGTTTCAAAGCTGCGGGTCAGGGTGCTGGCGGGCTGGCCGGTGCGGACCATCTCTGCCAGGAATTGCAGGCCGGCGATCAGGCCGTCGCCGGTGGTGGCATAGTCGGTCATCACGATATGGCCCGACTGTTCGCCGCCAAGGTTGAAGCCGCCTGCGCGCATCCGCTCCACGACATAGCGGTCGCCCACGGCGGTGCGTTCAAGCCCCAGGCCACGCGCCTGCAAAAAGCGTTCCAGCCCAAGGTTTGACATCACCGTGGCGACCAGCGCCCCCCCGGTCAGCCGCCCCTCTTCCGCCCAGCGTGCGGCAAGCAGCGCCATGATCTGGTCGCCATCAGCCACGCGGCCCGCCTCATCCAGGATCATCACCCGGTCGGCGTCACCGTCCAGCGAAATGCCGACATGCGCGCCATGGGTCACCACCGCCGCTGCCGCCGTATCGGTGTGCGTGCTGCCACAGCGGTCGTTGATGTTGGTGCCGTTCGGCGCGACGCCGACCGCGATCACCTCGGCGCCCAGTTCCCACAACACCTCGGGCGCGGTCTTGTAGGCGGCCCCGTTGGCGCAGTCGATCACCACCTTCAACCCATCCAGCCGCAGGCCGTTGGGAAAGCTGGTCTTGACGAATTCCTGATAGCGGCCACGACCATCATCGATCCGCTTGGCCCGGCCGATGTTTTCCGGCTTGGCGGGAAGGATGTCGCCTTCGACCATCGCCTCGATCTCGGCCTCGGCCGCGTCGGACAGCTTGAAGCCGTCAGGACCGAAGAACTTGATGCCGTTGTCCTGATGCGGGTTGTGGCTGGCGGAAATCATCACCCCAAGGTCCGCCCGCATCGACCGCGTAAGGTAGCCGACCGCCGGCGTCGGCACCGGACCCAAGAGCAGCACGTTCATGCCTGTGGAAGTAAGCCCCGCCGTCAGCGCGTTTTCCAGCATGTAGCCGGACAGCCGCGTGTCCTTGCCAATCACCACCCGGTGGGCAAACGATCCGTCGCGTCGGAAGTACCGCCCCGCTGCCGCCCCAAGACGCAAGGCGAGTTCCGCGGTCATTGGCCAACTGTTGGCCCGGCCGCGCACGCCATCGGTGCCAAACAACTTGCGCGTCATGTTTGCCCTTCCAGATGGTCGGCGTGCAGCGCCTGCCACAGTCGCAAGGCCTGCCGGGTTTCGGCGGCGTCATGAACACGGGTGATCTGCACCCCTTGGGCAAAGCCGGCCAGCGCAACGGCGATCGAGCCTGACATCCGCGACTCGGCACTGTCCGTGCCGCCAAGACCGCCACCAATGCTGCCGATGAACCGCTTGCGCGACGCCCCCAGAAGGATCGGACAGCCCAGTCCGTGCAAAAGCGACAGGCCCCGGATCAGCGCAAGGTTATGTGCAGCGGACTTGCCAAAGCCGATGCCGGGATCGAGCACGATCTTCGCCGGGTTGATGCCTTGCGCCACGGCGGCTGTCAGCCGGGCAGCCAGTTGATCATAGACGTCCAACAGGACGTTGCCATAGCTTGGATCATCCTGCATCGTTGCGGGGGTGCCCAGCGCATGCATCAAAACCAGCGGCACGGCCTCTTTCGCGACCAAGGGCCCCAGCGCAGGGTCAAACGCCAGGCCGGAAACATCATTCACCAGCGTAGCCCCTGCCCGCAGCGCCGCGGCAGCGACCAGCGCCTTGCGCGTGTCGATCGAGATCGGGCCGCGCATGCCCCCTGCCCGCAACGCCTCAATCACCGGGACGGTGCGGGCAATTTCTTCGGCCACCGGCACCTCTGCGGCGCCGGGTCGGGTGCTTTCGCCACCAATGTCGAGAATCTCGGCCGACTTGGCGATCAGGCGACCCTGTGACAGCGCGGCAGTGGGCGACAGATAACGCCCGCCGTCGGAAAAGCTGTCCGGAGTCACGTTCAAAATGCCCATCAGGCGGGGGCGGTCCAGTGCCAGCCCGGCAAAGGCAGGGCGAACGGCGGTCAGCCGTCGCAAGACATCAGGCGGACATTCAGCGGCGGCGATCATGCGCGGACGCGCGCTGCGCGACAGCACCTCAACCCGGTTGAACCAGCACCAGCCGCCAGCCAGCGTCAGCGCATCTTCGGGCCGGGCGGCATCGTTCATCGTGATCGGACGAAAGTATTCCATCGCAAAGGAATTGGCCGATGCCACGGCACTTGGCAAGGGGGAAGGATCAGAGGCTTTTCACCGGTACGCGGCTGCCTGCCGGGGGCGTAACAGTGCCGTGAAGCAGAAGGGCCGAGGCGGACATCGCCTCGGCCAGCCAAAGGGCAAGGGCAACGGGCACGCTGCCATGTGGGCCATCCACCGCATCAAGAATCAGCTTGGACGGCGCCCAGACCACGGTCTGGCCCCGCTTGATCGCCCAGTCAATCTCGGTCCTTGTCGACACCACCACGCAGCGCGCATCGCGCGCCGCAAGCGACCAAGCGTTCTGTTCAATGGCCAGAAGGTCGATCCGGCGCTGCGTCGGCCTGTGGCCGGTCTTCGGGCGCGGCAGGTCTGGCAGGCCCACGGTCAGGATCAGCGGCTGACCTTGCGCCTGAAGCGTATCCAGACGGGCCGACAGGTCGGCTGCCAGGATCGTGGCATTGTCCAGATAGACGACCAGGGGATGCACAGCCTCACCCCCTTCGGCGCCCGCGCGCTGGATCGGACGTTCGGCGCGCGACCGGACGATTTCCACCCCCAAGGCATATGGCCCAACGTCCAGCTTTTCGATCCGGACGAAGACACGCATCGCGGCGGGTTCGGCCAGAATACGTTCGGCCACCCGTTCGGCCAGCGTTTCCAGAAGGTTCAGGCGTTCGGCAGCCAGTTCGGCGGCAATGGATTCGGTGATCCGGTCATAGGACAGGATTCGGTCAACGTCATCGTCCAACGGTTCGTCGACCGGGCGCACCTCAACCACCACGTTGAAGCGCAGGCGCTGCTTGTGGCCGCGTTCCTGCTGAAAAGCGCCAATGTCAGCCTCGACCAGATGATCGCGCAACGAAATGCGGTCGCGCGGATTGCCGGTGCCTGTGGCATCAGCCCGCGCTTCGGGATGGGCAAAGGCCAGTTCGGTGTCAGTCATGGTCTGCCCCCTTCACGTTGCCCCCGTATTGACACGGTCTTAGCACGCGGCAGGCCTCAGCCTCCAGCACCGGCGGCATGGCAAGGGCCAGAGACGACCTTTCAGCCCGGCTGACGGTAAAAGACATGCGCCCCGATGGACGCCGTCTGATCAAAGCGCCGCGACCATCCCGGCCGCACGGCGCGGGTGTGGAAATGCGTGGCGCCATCGGTCAACAGTCGCGGGGCACCGTCCAGCATTGCCCGCGCAATGCGGCCCGCAAGGTCAGCCGAGGTCTTCTCGCGCATCCGGTCAGCGCGCCCGTCACAAACATAGGAAAACTGGCAACCGCCACCGCCGCGCTGTTTCACGACGCCGCAGATGCTGCCGGGGTAAAGCGGGCTGTCAACGCGGTTCAGGATCACCTCAGCCACCGCGATCTGGCCGTTCAGGCTTTCGCCACGCGCTTCGAAATACAGCGCCTCGGTCAGACATTGCCATTCGGCGTCGCCCTTTGGCGCAGGCTGGGTCATCAGCCACGTCTCGGTCAGACCGTCCTCAGGCGGGGCACCTAGGGCCGGAGCAGAAAGGTCCGGCGCGGGCAAGGTCGCCAGAACCGGCTGCACCAGTGTTGGGGCATACCTCGCCTTGGCCACATCAGCGCGGTTCAGCGGCCCAACATCCGCCATCGCCGACCCCGTGAACAAAAGCAGCGCAACCGCGCGCATTACCATTCCAAGATGCATAAGACTTTTCCGTCATTGTTTCCGAAACAGCGGGAAACGACCCACCGTGCAAGCTGGCGGGGAGGTAGTCACAAGAGGTGAACGGGTCCACCACTGTGGCGCAAATAGCACTGAATATAGGCTGAAGTCGGCAGGAACCCGCCGACACAGCTCATCTAAAGTGTAAGGATCGCGATATAAGGCGTTGTTCTATATTGCCTTCCGCCGCTCATCAACCGCAAGATGTGCAGCGGCCAAACGGGCCATCGGCACCCGGTAGGGTGAGCAGGAGACATAGTCAAATCCCGCCTTGCGACAGAACTCGATCGACTCTGGATTGCCACCGTGTTCACCACAGATGGACAATGTTAGGTCTGGACGGGTTTTCCGACCACGCTCGGCACCAATGTGAAGCAGTTCCCCAACCCCATCAACATCAAGGATCTGAAACGGATCTTCGGGAAAAACGCCTTGCCGTACATAGGTGTTCATGAAGCGCCCGGCATCGTCGCGCGACAGCCCATAGGTCATCTGCGTCAGGTCATTCGTGCCGAAGGACAGAAAGGCCGCGTGTTGGGCAATCTCACCCGCGCGCAGCGCCGCACGGGGGGTTTCCACCATCACGCCCAGCTTGAAGTCAAACGTCGCGCCGGCCCTTGTGCGGACCATGGCGGCCACTGCGTCGATGCGGTTTTTCACCAGCTCTACCTCGCGCCGGGCGCTGACCAGCGGGATCATGATTTCCGGCACCACGGGCGCGCCACGGCGGGCACTTTCCAGCGTCGCCTCAAAGATCGCCTGGACCTGCATGTCATAGATTTCCGGCAGCACCACCCCCAGCCGCACCCCGCGCATGCCCAGCATCGGGTTCACTTCGGTCAGCGCCTCGGCGCGGCGGACGACTTCGGACAGGGGGCGGTCCAGCGCCTCGGCCAGTTCGCGCAGGCCTTCGCGGGACTGGGGCAGGAACTCGTGCAACGGCGGGTCGAAAAGGCGGATGCAGACTGGCAGGCCTTGCATGATTTCAAAGAGTTGCACAAAGTCATCGCGCTGCATCGGCAGAAGGCGGGCAAGGGCCGCGGCCCGGTCTTGCGGCGTATCCGCAAAGATCATCTCTCGCATGACGATCAGACGGTCTTCGTCGAAGAACATGTGTTCGGTCCGGCACAGGCCGATGCCCTGCGCCTCAAACTTGCGGGCGGTTTCGGCGTCGGCGGGCGTGTCGGCATTTGCGCGGATGCCGATATCGCGCAGTTCATCCGCCCAGCTGAGGAGCCTGCGAAAGCTGTCATCCAGCGCGGGTGGCAGCATTTCGGCGGCGCCTGCCAAAGCCTCACCTTTTGACCCATCCAACGTGACCATGTCGCCTTCGCGGAACACCCGGCCATCCGCCGAGGTCAGTTTCTTGTCCTTGGAATCAAGCCGCATCTCGGACGCGCCGACCACACACGGCAGGCCCAGCCCGCGCGCGATCACCGCCGCGTGGCTGGTCATGCCGCCGCGTTCGGTCAGCACCGCCGCCGCCGAATGCATGCCACGAATATCCTCGGGTGAAGTTTCGCGCCGCACCAGAATACATGCCTCGCCGCGCGACGCGCTCGCCTGCGCGGCCGAGGAGGAGAACACCAGCCGCCCCGTCGCCGCCCCCGGACTGGCCGCAATCCCGGTGGCAAACACGTCACGCGGGCCACGCGGATCAACCTGATGGTGGAGGAGTTCGGACAGCGCGCGCGGTTCCACACGCATCACCGCTTCTTCGCGCGGGATCACGCCATCGTCGGCCAAAGCCACGGCAATCGCCAGGTTCGCCCGGCCCGACCGTGGCACCTTGACCGCGTCCAGCACGGCCAGACGGCCATCTTCCACCGTAAACTCGATCTGCATTTCTTCGCGCAGGCGGGCGCGGCAGACCCGGCCATGGTCCACAAGGATGCCAAAAATCTCAGGTGCCACCTCTTCCAGCGATGGGCCGCGCGGGTCGCGGGTGAGATACAGCGCCTCGGTCGTGCGCAGGGCGTCGCGGCCCTGGGATTGGCCAAGATAGCGCCCGGTAATCTGCGGCTGGCCAGTGACCGGATCGACAAACTGGATCACGCCCGAGCCGCTGATCCCCACCCCGATCCCTTGTGCCATTTCCTGCACCACAAGGCCCAGCGCCGCCTCATCCGGCGCGCCTTTGGCCTGACGCAGCAGGCGGGCCGAGGTCCCCTCCCACGCGCGGGCCATGCTGCGCAGCACTTCGGACAGTTGCACGGCGGGGTCTTCGGGAAAGGGTTCGTCGGTCTCGATCTCGTACTGGCGCAGCGCTTCGCGCACCGCGCCGGGGCCGGGTTTCAACCCGTCAAACTCCTCCGGGTCCAGCCTTGCGACGTGGATCGCGTAGGATTGGACAAAGCGCAGGTAAAGGGCATCCGCCGCCGCCTCGCCATGGGTTTCGGCAAGACGGGCGTGGCGCTTGGCGTTCAGGCCGATGTTCAGAATGGTGGCCGGGCCGCCCCAATCCGGGTTTGCGGGTGAGGGGCGGACGGAAATCAGCGGCCCGTCGCCAAAATGGTCAAGGATACCAGAGGCATCGACCCCATGCCCCGCCGCGATGGCGCGCACGGTTCCTGCAGGCAGGGCGACCGATTTCGGCACCGGCAGGTCCAGCCGCACCAGTCGCTGCAAGCACTTGGCCCGCCAGCCATGCGTGGCCGTTGCAATGGTCGCCGAGGGACTGACCTGTGCAAATTCCGGGATCGGATCGTGTTTCTGCACTGCAGCACCCATTGTTCGCGCGCAGCATACCCCGATTGCCCTGTCAATCAAGCGTGACATGTCAGCTTTATGACGAATCCTTGGGCGGTTGAAGGAACCCGGTCCTGGCGGGGGGCCTCCCCGCCCCCTGGTGGGGCGGGGATAAAGGGGTGGGGGGAGCGAAAAGCCACACTCATCATCCGAGATAAATCACTTGAGCTAACGTCGCGCTCGCTGAGACTCCCCCCACTCCCCGGCCCTCGCCCCACCAGGGGGCGAGGGAGACCCGCGCCAAGTATGCAAACACCAGCGACCTCCCTCGCATGGCGAGACAGGCGC
>JANPJU010000043.1:0-3477 GCA_031425675.1 Paracoccaceae bacterium
CACTTCGACCGCGATCTCGATGACGCCGCCGCTGATCATCCGGAAGATCGGCTCGCCCCCCGACGCGGCAATCGCCCCGACCTGACCGCTCCGCGCCGAGATCAGCCCATCAGATGGCGCCCGGATCGTGGCCCGCTCCAGGTTCAGCCGCGCGACATTGCGAATGGCGTCGGCCTGCTGCAACTGCGCTTCCGCCACGGCTTGCCCATCCGTCGCAATCGCAAGGGCCGAGCGTGCCGTCTGTTCGGCCACATTGGCCTCGTCAAAGGCAGAGGCGCTGATGTTTCCTTGTCGCTGCAGCTGCCTGTTGCGCTCCAGCACCGCTTCGGCCTGCGCGAAAGACGCCTGGGCAGACTCGATCTGGCTCAGGGCCTGCCGGACAGCAGCTTCTGCGCCCGCATATTCGGCATCTGCCTGCGCCAGTTGCGCCACCAGCGTCGCGCTGTTCAGTTCCGCAAGAACATCCCCGGCCTTGACCGCGTCTCCCACATCGACGTGGATCGTCTGGATGTCATAGCCGCTGACCTGCGGGAAGATCAGGATCTCAGCCCGCGGGACAAGCGTGCCGGACACGGCCACCCGGCTGACGACTTCGGACACCGTGGCGGTCAGGACGGTTACGGTGGGAGCCTTCGGCATAGCCACCTCCTGCGCGGCTGCCACTTGCGCGGTGGCAGGCAGCGCGGCAACAAGGCCCGACACCAGCAGCACCAACAGACCCGCGAAACGCCGTGGCCGGGGTCCGGGCAGCGCAAGTCTTGTGGCAGGTCCTGTGCGCAGGCGGCGTGATGAGAATCCACGGTTTCCGATGATGACGGTCTCCAATGCCGATAGGGCGATACGTGAACAGAAAAGACGACGCCGGGGTTAAGGTTCCGTCCAGGCGACTGTAAGTTTCCGGCAACACGTTGCCGGGTCAAGTCAGACGGGAACTCGGGGCCAATCCGTGCCGCCCCCGGTCGCGTGCGTCCGGCGTTAATGATCCTTTATCAGGTCCACCACGGCCGACCCGATCCGGATCAATGCCCCATTCCTTGTGTCGAAATCGGTTGGACTGTCAGAAATGTAGATCGCCACCAGATAGGGCGCATCCCCGGGCGGTGCGATCATAGCGACCAGATTGCGGGTAAAGCCCTCGCCGCTGCCGGACTTGTCCGCCACCTGCCAATCCGGCGGGACGCTGGCCCGGATCAGCTTGGCCGTAACCCCACCATGGCTCATCCACTCCGTCAGGCGCGCACGCGCAGGCTTCGCCAGCGCATCCCCCAGCAGCAGCGCATCCCAGGTGGCAAGCATGGCAGCGGGGGTCGTCGTGTCCCGCGGATCAGCCGGATCAAACAGGTTCAGATCGGGTTCCTTGCGGTCGAGCCGCGTGACCCCGTCGCCAATCCCGCGCAGAAAGGCCGTCACCGCTTGTGGCCCGCCAAGCCTGTCGATCAGCACGTTAGCGGCGGTATTGTCGCTCATGTCCAGGGCGGCAAGGCACAGCGCGTCGACGGTCATCGTGCCACCCACCTGCAACTCTGTGACAGGAGCATGGTCGACAAGATCCTCTCGGCTGATCTCCAGCTCTTCATCCAGCGCCAGCTTGCCTTCTGCCACCCGACCCAACACCGCCCCGCACAGCACGGCTTTGAAGGTGCTTGCCATCAGGAACCGCTCATCCTCACGGTGGCCCCAGCGCCAGTCCGATCCGGTATCCAGGACCAGGATGCCGATCCGCCCGCCAAGGTCAGCCTCAAGCGAGGTAACCGTCTTCACCAGCCGCACAGTGGCATCCTGCGCAAGGCCCGGAACGGCCAGCAGAGCGCAGGCCACCAGCGCCCAGACGGCGCGATGCCGGGCGAAGATGGTCGCCATCGGTCTGCCGTCCGGGCCACGGGTCACGCGACGGCCGGAATACGGGCGATCACCTTGATCTCGAAATCAAAGCCTGACAGCCAGGTCACCCCGACCGCGGTCCAGTTCGGATACGGCGGCTCGCCGACAAATCGTGCTCGCACAGCCATGATGTCGTCGAACTGATTGGCGGGGTCCGTGTGGAAGGTCGTGACGTCCACAACATCCTTCAGCCCGCACCCGGCAGCCTTCAACACTGCCACGAGGTTCTGATAAGCCAGCGCCACCTGCTTTTGGAACTCGGGCTCGGGCGAGCCATCGGCACGGCTTCCGACCTGACCAGAGACAAACAGGAGATCACCCGACCGGATCGCGGCCGCATAACGATGCTGGTCAAACAGGGCATGCCGATTGGCGGGAAAGATCGCTTCGCGTTGTGTCATCGTCAGGTTCCTTTCGTATGAACCGGAAATGATCCGACCACCGTGCCAAGGTCGGCCTGCAAGGCCCTGACGTTCGGGTTGTCGGCTGAACCGGCCCCAGAGAGCTGGCGACCAGTATGATGACAGGTGGTGGCGGCATGCCTTTCATGCAACTTGCGTAGGCGCAGAACTGCTGAACGGCCCAACGCAGCCGCTTTGTCGGGCCGAAACCGCCTGTGATGGCGGCCGAGGCGCCCAGTGCGGATTGCAAACGACCAAGGCACGTCTCGCCTGCCATCATAATCGCACAGAAGAAGCACGGATCATGTTAACCGAATATGAACCACGGATTTTCGCCCAGTTAACGAAGAAAATGCAGACTGAACGCAATCCCGCCATATTTTCGGGATGGCGATTCGAAGCCTTGGTCGGAGTGAGAAAGATGCGTCGATTGACTCAAGGCCACGATCGGCTTGATCTGACGGCCGACATGCTTCTTCGCGAGGACGGCGCTGCCGCATCCCGTCGCCCCTTGGTCAGCACTACGGCTTTGGTCTACCGTCCATTCTTGCCGATCGAGGATCTGGTGGCAACGCTTGACCACATCGCCTCGCGCAAGATCGACGCGTAGGCCTGCATTCGCTTGCACTTCACTTGAAGACCGCCGGACCGGTCGGTCGGCCATCCCTGAATCGATACCCTGGAAAAGACATTGGCAGACCCCGAAGACGGGGCCTGCCAACTCAGGTTCACTTTGACGTCTGCTCAGAGGCCGAGCAAGGCGCGGACCGCCGCTTCAACTTCGTCTGTCACCGGCTTGTTGGCGGCAGCTTCGAGCAACGCACGCTCAACGTCCGGCTGATCTGCGACTTGCTGTGCCAACTCGTCCACTTCAGCGCTCACCGCCTCGTAGGCAATGGCCGCAGCCTGCTCATCCCGAAGGTCAGCCTCGGTGGCTTCGGCGACTGTGAGGCCCTGGCGTGCCGTGGCAAGTTCGGCTTCGATGGTCGCGTCTACGCCCCCAGCGGCTTCCAGGTCGGCTTCAAGATCGGAGACAAGACCTGCACTCAAGGCAACATCTGCTGCAGCGACTGCCACGGCGGCATCAATCTCGGCCAGCGGACGATCTGGCGGGGTCAGGGTTGCCAGTTCAGCTTCCCTTTCAGCAAGCTCCGCTTCAAGCTCTTGCCCGGCAACGACCGAGTCCCGGTAGGCG
>JANPJU010000044.1:0-27982 GCA_031425675.1 Paracoccaceae bacterium
CGCGCCCTGACCGATGCGCACCCACTGGTGCACGCCAGACAGGCCGCCGACGATCACATCATCACCCAGCACGCAATGCCCGGCGATGGCGACGTGATTGACCAAAATCACCCGGTCACCGATCTGAGCATCGTGGCCCACATGTGCGCCGGTCATGATCAGGACATCATCGCCGACACGGGTGACCCCGCCGCCACCTTCGGTTCCGGTGTTGAGCGTTGCCCCCTCACGGATGCGGCAGCGTTTGCCGATCACCAGACGCGTGTGCTCGCCAATATATTTCAGGTCCTGCGGCACCTCGCCCACAGTGGCAAACGGAAAGATCGTGCTGTCTTCGCCGATTTCGGTCCAACCGGTGATGACCGCATGCGATTTCACCGTAACGCGCGGGTGCAAGGTGACTTCGGGGCCGATCAGGCAGAAGGGACCAATATCGCAGCCTTCGCCAATGGTGGCAGCCGGATCGACGACGGCAGAGGGGTGGATGCGGGTCATGCCTTCGGCACGTCGAACATCGCCATGAAGGTGGCTTCGCAGGCCAATTCACCCTCAACCATCGCACGGCCTTCGAATTTCCACACCCGGCCACCACCGCGCAACGCCTTGACGTGCAACTCCATCACATCGCCCGGCACGACCTTGCGGCGAAACTTCACCCCGTCGACGCCCATGAAGAAGACCTTGGCATTTTTGTCCACCAGATCCATCGACAAGCCCACGAGGATGCCAGAGGTTTGCGCCATCGCCTCGATGATCATCACGCCGGGAAAGATCGGCATGCCGGGGAAGTGGCCCTGGAACTGCGGTTCATTGAAGGTCACGCATTTGATGCCGACACAGCTTTCGTTGATGACGATGTCGCGCACCTTGTCGATCAACAAAAAGGGATACCGGTGCGGGATGATCCGCTGGATCAGGTCAAGATCAGCAGTGGTCAAGCCGGTCGGGGCGGCTGCATCCATGGTCGTACCTCACAGGGCTAGCGAAACGGCGGGACGTTCCCTTGGCATTTGCTAACAACCTTGCCCGCGAGTGACAAGTTGGCGCGAAACGGTTCAGGTCGCAGATACCGCTTAAGGCGCCGGGGCGGTGGGGCCCGCCAGCGGCAACACAGCGTCAACGCGGGAAATTGCTTCTTCCGTGACGTCGATGGCAGTCAGAGACAGTATGACGGTTGATTTCTCAAGAATAGCCACGGCGCCCTTTTCACCCATCAACTCGCCCAACACGGGCACGATGGCGCGCAAGAACGCCTTGCGATCTTCCTCGCGAATCCGCGAAAGCTCACGGAACTTCGTGTCCTGTTCGCTGCGGATCCGCTCAACCTTCACATCGAAGGCCGTGGCAAGGGCGGCAAAGTCCTCGGCTGGCAATGTGGCGCGGCGGACGGTCAGGTCCTGCTCTTCGGCGATGAGGGCGGCTTCGATCTGCTTGTTCTCGGTATCCAACGCCTGAGTTGCGCTGCGCTCGCGGTCAAGACTTGCCTTGCCGAAGGCCGATTCAGTGAAAAGCCGGTCCTGATCCAGCGTCAGCACACCATTGACTTCAGTGGGTGAGGGCCCCGTGGCAGGCGCTTCCTGACCCAAGACCAGACCCGCCGCCATCAGCCAAAGGCCAAGCCCCCCGGCGAACCGCCGCAGACCGCCCCCGGCGCGCATGTCAAAACTGCGTCGAGATGGTCAGGTCGAAGTTCTGCTCCTTGTCGTAGTCTTCCTTGACCAGCGCCCGGCTGAAGTTGAAGCGCAAGGGGCCGATGGGCGTGGTCCAGAAGACCGAAAGCCCCACCGCCGCGCGCGGGTTGAAGCTATCATCGACCGGAGCGCCGCCGAAACCAACTGCGTTATCCAGACTCCAGACCGAGCCTACGTCAAAGAACGCCCCGCCCGAGATGCCATATTCTTCCGGCAGACCAAGTGGGAAGTCTGCCTCAAACCGGGCGACGGCGAACATGTTGCCGCCAAGGGCGTCCTGATCAGCGGCGCCAAGGTCACGCGGGCCGATGCCGTTGGCTTCAAAACCACGGATCTTGCCGTTCCCGAAGAAGCGTTCGGTCACCCGGCTGGTGTTGTCCCCAAGTGAGCTGATCGCGCCGCCTTCGAAGATGGCACGCACGGTCACCTCTTCGTTCAGCACGCGGGTTTCGGCCAGGGCCAGCGCGGTGGTCTGGATGTATTTCGTATCGCCACCCAGACCGGCAAAGTCCTGACCAAAGCGCAGCAGAACGCCGCCCTTGGGGTTCAAGCCGGTGATCCGGGTATCATATTCATAGGTGTAGCCCAGCGACAGCGTGCGCAGCGCGTCAAGATCACTTTCGGCCTGCAGGATGGGCGAGGTTCCCGTATAGTCATAGATCTTGTCTTCAGACACGCGCAGCCGCAGGTCGACATTCGACTGTTCGCCCAACGGGAAACCGATACCCGTGGTAAAGCCGATGTTCCGGGTGTCGTAGGCAGCCGAGCTTTGGTTGTCACTGGTGCGGTAGTAGGCACCGACCGAAAACGAAAGCTCACGCCCCAGAAGTGCCGGTTCGGTAAAGCTGAAAGACGAGTTCTGGTTGTCGGTGCCCGCATTCAGGTTCATCGACAGGCGCTGACCCCGGCCAAGGAAGTTCGATTCCGAGAAGCCGATGTTGAAGCCGGTGCCATTGGCGACCGAATAGGTCAGGCCCAGAGACAGCGAGCCGGTGGGTTGTTCTTCCACATCGACGTTGACCACGACCTGATCCGGGGCAGACCCCGGTTCAGAGTTTACCTGCGCATCGGAAAAGAAGCCAAGCGCGCGGATGCGTTCGGCGGACTGGCGCACTTCACGCGGGTTGAAGGGGTCGCCTTCCACGGTGCGGAACTGCCGACGGATTACCTGGTCCAGCGTGGTCTGGTTGCCTTCGATGTCGATGCGTTCCACGAAAATCCGCTCGCCCCGGACGATGGCAAACTGGACGTCCACCATCTGGCCACGGTCGTTGCGGGTGATGCGCGGTTCGATCCGGACGAAGTTGAGGCCCTTGCGCAAGGCAAGGGTTTCCATCCGGGTGATGTTGTTGTCAATCAGGACAGGCGAATAGGTCTGGCCAGAACGGATTTTCTGAACCGCCTCAAACTCGGCCGCGTCAACACCGTCGATTTCCGATACGGTCGTGATGTTGCCCAGCGTGTAGGGCAGCCCCTCACGGACGGTGAAGGTGACGAAGGTGGCGTCCCTTTCGCGGCTGACCTCGGCCCCGGCGTCAAGGACCTGAAAATCTATATAGCCGCGCGACAGGTAGAATTCGGTCAGAACCTGCTTGTCCAGTTCCAGCCGTTCGGCAACGAAGGTATCGCGCTGGATGAAGGTGCGCAGCAGACCTGCCTGTTTGGTTTCCAGCACCTGACGCAAACGTCGGTCGCTGAAGGCGCGGTTGCCGACAAAAGACAGACGCTCCACCTCGACCACACGGCCTTCGGTGATCTCGAACACAAGGTCAACGCGGTTTTCCGAGCGGCGGATGATCTTGGGGGTGACGGTCGCGGCGATGCGGCCCTGGACGCGGTACACCTCGGCAATGTCGGCGGCATCGGATTCGGCGGTGCTGGGCGCATAGACCCGCCGGGTCTGGGATTTGACGATCTCGGCCAGTTGTTCATCCTTGAGGCGCTTGTTGCCCTCAAAGCTGATGACATTCACGATCGGGTATTCGACAACCCGGATCAGCAGGGTTCCGCCTTGCGGAATCACCTCGACCGTCTCGAACAGGCCCGAGTTGGCAATCCGCTGGTAGGCATCATTCAGGGCCGCGGCAGAGACGTCTTCGCCGCGACTGATTCCAGCGTAGGACAGGATAGTGGCGGGATCGACCCGGACGTTGCCTTCGACAACCACGTTCGAAAAGGAAAAGGACTGGGCAAACGCGGGCGAAAGGAACATCGTCGAAGCTGTTGCACTGCCAAGAAAAACTGCCGTGGCCAGCAGGCGCGCCCGTGTGGCGGCCGTTAAAGACCGTCCTCTGGTTATGCGGAAGGTCCCTTGCATCATCAGTCCCCGTCACTCTCTATTGTTGTCGTTTGGTTATCGGGAAAGACAAGCTTTGTCAAAAGCCTGCGGTCCCTGTGGATAAGTTTCCCACATGTTGTGGTAAGGGTTCAACAATCGCAAGGTCAGGACTTGCTTCCTCGACGCTGCGAAACGCTGCTCAGACGCAGATCAGATCCCGGCTCAGGGCAAAGGTCATCAGCCCCAGGACCAGCGTCAGCCCGACCGTCATCAGCACCCGCAGCGCGCGTTCCGATGGCGGGCGGCGGGTGATCGCCTCATAGGCGTGAAACACCAGGTGACCCCCATCCAGAACCGGGATCGGGAACAGGTTCAGGATGCCCACCCCCAGCGACAGGACGGCCATCATCCCGATGAAACTTTCCGCGCCATTGCGGGCCGCGTCCCCCATGGTTTCCGCCATGCCGATGGCACCCGACAGGTTGCACGTGCTGATCGCGCCGCTGATCATCAGGCGCAAACCGTTCAGCGTGCCGGTTGCCATGCGCCACATCTGGTCGGCAGCAAGGGTCACGGTTTCAACCGGACCGGTGGCGCGGGTGGCAGGTTCGAAAGCAAGGCCGGCGACGATGCCGATCTGGTAGCGTTCCACAAAGGTGCCGCTCTCATCCTCTACCGTCCGGACGCGGGGGGTGAGCGTCAGGTCGAACGTCTCTCCCTCACGCCAGATGGTCAGGGGGACCGGGTCGCCCTTGCTGGCCGCGATGATATCTGGCAACTGGCTGAAAGTGGTCACATCCTGCCCGGCGGCGCGCAGGATCACATCGCCCGATTGCAGGCCTGCGTCCATCGCGGCAGAGCGGATGATCACCTCGCCCACCACGGGGGCAAAGGGGTGGGGGCCTGACACAACCACCTCATCCGTGCCGCGTTGGACGGTGTAGGCCATGGTCCGCTTGGTGGCCAGCGCGCCGACCACGGTGCCAAAGGTTTCGCGGTCGGGGGTGGGCTGGCCTTCGATGGCCAGGATCACATCGCCTTCGATCAGGGTCGGACCCTCGTGCGGGAAGTCGCGCATCACGCCAACAGTGGGCTCTTCGCGCGGCACACCGCCCACCAGAAGAATGCCCGCCAGCAGCACGAAGGTCAGGATGAAATTCGCCACCGGCCCCGCCGCCACCGTCGCCGACCGTGCCCAAAGCGGGGCTCCGGCCATGGTATGGCGGCGTTCTTCTGCGGACAGGCCAGAGATGTCGCCCGCCTTGACCGATGTGGCATCCGCATCGCCCATGAATTTGACGTAGCCGCCAAACGGAATGGCTGCGATCTGCCAGCGGGTGCCGCGTTTGTCGGTGCGGCTGTAAAGGACCGGGCCGAACCCGATGGAGAACACCTCGGAATGGATGCCCGACCAGCGACCGACGATATAATGGCCGTATTCGTGGACGAACACGATGATCGACAGCGCGACGATGAAGAAAAACACCGTCCAGGCGGTGCCTCCAATGGCTGCGACTATGTCCAATTAGCGGCTCCCTGCCTTTTTGCGGGCGATTTCGCCCGCCCGTATCCGTGCCAGATGGTCCATTCCCAGCACATCCTCAAGGGCCTGAGGAAGATTTGATCCGCCCATGTCAGGATCAAGCGCGCAAAGGGTGTCTTCGACCACACCCGCCATGTCCATGAAGCCGATCCCCCCGGCGAGGAAATTGTCCAGCGCAATTTCCTTGGCGGCGTTGAACGCGGCCCCGGCAAGCCCGCGCCGGACCATCACCTCACGCGCAAGGCGCAAGGCCGGGTAGCGCGCCATCTCGGGCGCGCGGAAGGTCAGGGTGGACACCTGCGCAAGGTCCAGCCGCGCCACGGGCAGCGCATCGCGGGCGGGCCAGTTCAGCGCGTAACCGATCGGGTGGCGCATGTCGGGCGCACCAAGATGGGCCATGATTGCCCCGTCATGAAAGCCGACCATGGAATGGATCAGGGATTCGGGGTGAATGATCACTTCGACCTGTTCAGGGGTCACGCCGAAGAATTCGCGCGTCTCGATCATCTCAAGCGCCTTGTTGAACATGGATGCCGAATCAATGGTGATCCGCTGGCCCATCGCCCAGTTCGGATGGGCGAGAGCCTCTTTCACCGTGGCCTTCGCCAGCGCCTCCAACGGCCAGTCGCGCAACGCGCCGCCCGATGCCGTCAGGATGATGCGTTCGACGGCTGAGATGTCTTCACCCGTCAGCGCCTGAAAGATGGCGGAGTGTTCGCTGTCGACCGGCAGGATGGTCGCGCCATGCGCAGCGGCCTTGGCCAGCAGCAACGGCCCGGCGGTGACCAGGCTTTCCTTGTTGGCCAAGGCAAGGGTCCGGCCATGGCGCAGGGCACGAAACCCGGGAACAAGGCCTGCGGCACCGACAATCGCGCTCATCACCCAGTCGGCGGGGCGGTCGGCGGCATCCGCGATGGCCTCTGGCCCGGCGGCGGCTTCGGTGGTGGTGCCAGCCAGACTTTCGCGCAGCGCGGGCAGGTCGGCAGGGTCGGCACAGACGGCGATTTCGGCCCGAAGCGCGCGCGCCATCTGGGCAAGGCGCGCAATGTTGCGGCCTCCGGTCAGGGCGACGACGCGGTACATCCCGGCCCCGCCGGCACGCTGGATCAGGTCAACCGTCTGCTCACCAACCGACCCGGTGGCGCCGAAAATCGAAATGCTGCGCATCAGCCTGCCACCGACCGTGGCAAGGGCAGATCCAGCAGCAGTCCCAGCAGGATCAGCGCCACAATAGCCCCGATCAGGGCGTCAAAGCGGTCAAGCACCCCGCCATGTCCGGGGATCAGGGTCGAGGCGTCCTTGACCCCGCAGCGCCGCTTGATCCAGCTTTCCCAGACATCGCCCATCTGGCCGGAAAAGCCGATCAGAACCGACAGTGGCAGCAGCCACAGGTTGCCATAGCCGGCCAGCACGAACCCAAGGCCCACGACCGCAGCCCCGGCCCACCCGGCAAGCGTGCCGCTCCACGTCTTTTTCGGGCTTACAGTTGGCCAGAATTTCGGGCCGCCAATGATCCGTCCGACAAAGTAGCCCAGAACGTCCGAGGCCACGACGATCAATACCAGCCACAGGATGACCGGCGTCCCGGCCGTCATCCGCAGGTCGATCAGGCCGTAGCCCGCGATCATGATGGCGATGGAATATAGGCTGGTCAGCCGCCGGTCGCGCCGGTCGGTCAAGGCAATGGCCAGTGCGGGGGCAAGCAGGAAAGCGGCGGTCACCGGGTCGGGAAAGACCAGCGTGACGCCCAGACTGACGCAGGCCAGCGCGGCCAGCCCAAGCGGAGTGTTTTCATGGCCGGGGGCCGTGATCCGGGTCAACTCCCACACCATCGCGCCGGTCAGAAGCACGACGAGGATCGCGAAGGATGGCCCACCCAGCCAGATTTCCGCACCGCCAACCGCAATCAGCACGACCGCTGACACCAGTCGCTTGCGCAGGTCCGCCCAGCGTCCGACCGGGCGGCCGGGGGGGATCGCGGTCACCTCGGGGTCTGCCGCCGCCAGTTCAGCCGCTTCAACCGCCGCCTCATGAGCGGCGTTGGGCACGGCGTTGGGCACGGCGTTGGGCACGGCGTTGGGCACGGTGCCGGCTTCGGTATCAGGCTTTGCGGCCGGGTCGTCGTCCGTCATACCTGTACCCCACCAAACCGCCGTTCGCGGTTCGAGAAGCGCTGGATTATTCCGGCAAGTTCATCTGCGGTGAAGTCAGGCCAAAGCGTGCCGCTGAATTCATATTCCGCATAGGCCGCCTGCCAAGGCAAAAAGTTTGAGGTCCGCGTTTCACCACTGGTGCGGATGACAAGGTCAGGTTCGGGCAAACCACCCGTATCAAGCCGTTCCGCAAAGGCGGCTTCGGTCAGATGTGCAGGGTCGAGCAGGCCCGAGGCCACCTCATCGGCCACGCGGCGGGCGGCGCGGAAAATCTCATCCCGGCCCCCATAGTTCACCGCTACGGTCAGGTTCAGGCGGTCGCACCCGGCGGTGCGCGCTTCGATCCCCGCCATCAGGCGCTGCAGCTTGGGGTCCAGCCGCCCGCGTTCGCCGATGAAGCGCATCCGCACACCGGACTTTGCCAGCCGTTCTGCCTCACGCTCGATATAGCGGGCGAAGATGGCCATCAGGCCAAGGACTTCCTCGGTCGAACGTTTCCAGTTCTCGGTCGAAAAAGCGTAAAGCGTCAGGTACTTGATCCCAAGGTCGGGCGCGGCGGTGACAATCTCGCGCACCCGTTCGGCCCCACGTCGATGGCCGACAAGGCGCGGCCAGCCCCGGTTGGTGGCCCAACGGCCATTGCCGTCCATGATGATGGCAAGGTGATTGACCGGCCGGAGTGCCGACTCATTCGCGAGGTCCTTGGACACCGGGCGATCCTTTCTGCCTAGACCTGCATGATCTCGGCCTGTTTCGCCTCAAGTGCGCGGTCGATCGCGGCGATGGCCTTGTCGGTCAGCTCTTGCACCTCTTCGGACCACATCTTCTGGTCATCTTCACCCATGCCGGCGGTCTTGGCCTTCTTGATCTGGTCCATTCCGTCGCGGCGGATGTTGCGGATCGCGACCTTGGCGTTTTCGGCATACCCTGCCGCGACCTTGGACAGCTGTTTCCTGCGTTCCTCGATCAGTTCGGGGATCGGCAGGCGGATCAGCGGGCCGTCGGTGACCGGGTTGATCCCGATGCCGCTTTCGCGGATCGCTTTTTCGACCTTCTGGATCATCCCTTTGTCCCAGACGTTGATCACCACCATCCGGGGTTCGGGGACGTTCACGGTGCCAAGCTGGGTAATCGGGGTCATCTGGCCATAAGCCTCAACCTGGATCGCATCAACAATCGAAGCACTGGCCCGCCCCGTCCGAAGGCTGGCGAATTCGTGCTTGAGCGCGTTCATCGCCCCGTCCATCCGGCGTTGCAGCGCGTCGGTATCAATCTCGATGTCATCAGCCATGGCATAGGGTCCTTAACTTCAGCCCGCCCGAAGGGGCAGGATCGCGGTGTTTGGCTCTATAGCAGAGCGATATGTGCCGGGTATAGGCCTAAGCGGCCCGGCCTTTCATGACCTACCCCCGAACCCGGGTATAGGTCCCCTGCCCTGCAAGAATTCCCCGGAATCCGCCCGGCTCATCCAGAGAGAAGACGATGATCGGCAGGTCGTTGTCGCGGGCAAGCGCAATCGCGGTGGCGTCCATGACGCCAAGGTGTTTTTCGAGGACCTCGTCATAGGTCACCTCGGTGTAGCGCTTGGCGTCGGCGTGTTTTTTCGGGTCCTTGTCATAGACGCCATCAACTTTGGTGCCCTTGAAGATCGCCTGACAGGCCATTTCACTGGCGCGCAGGGTGGCGGCAGTGTCGGTGGTGAAATAGGGGTTGCCGGTGCCTGCGGCAAAGATGCAGACGCGCTTTTTTTCCAGGTGCCGGACAGCGCGGCGGCGAATGTAGGGCTCGCAGACCTGATCCATCGGGATGGCGCTGATCACGCGGGTGAAAACGCCGATCTCCTCCAACGCTGATTGCATGGCAAGCGCGTTCATCACGGTGGCCAGCATCCCCATGTAATCCGCCGTCGTCCGCTCCATCCCCTGCGCTGACCCTTGCAGGCCGCGAAAGATGTTGCCGCCGCCGATCACCATGCAGATTTCGACCCCAAGGTCGCGGACCGACTTCACCTCTTGCGCGATACGGGCGACCGTCGGCGGATGCAGGCCAAAGCCCTGATCCCCCATCAACGCCTCGCCCGAGATTTTGAGCATGACTCGGCTATAGGTGACCGCAGCACCGGTTTCGGTGGCTGTTTCGGACATGGCACCCCCTGCCTTTCGTTTTGTGATTGGACTGCGGCGCAAAATGTCGGAAAACGCCGGAAGGTTCAACCTGTCACGTTGCTTGCCCTGAACGGCGCATCTGCGGGGGCCAGCCCCCGCACACCCCCGGGGTATTTGGAGACAGATGAAACTTGTAGGCATCTCAGTCGAGCGGCCGGTGCTGATTGCGGGGCCGACGGCCAGCGGCAAGTCAGACCTCGCGCTGGAGCTTGCCGCGCGGGATGGCCGGGTGGTGGTCAACGCCGATGCGCTGCAGGTGTATGGCAACTGGCGGGTGTTGACGGCCCGGCCCTCGGTGGCGGATGAAGCGGCGCTGCCGCATGCGCTGTATGGCCATGTCGGGCGGGAACAGCCCTATTCGGTCGGTCATTGGCTGCGCGACGTGGCGCCCTTTCTGGCGCGGCCCGTGGTGATTGTGGGCGGTACGGGGCTGAACTTCAACGCCCTGACCCGGGGGCTGGCCGACATCCCGCCAACCCCGCCCGCAGTGCGTGTCGAAGCGGATGCCCGGATGTCAGCCGAAGGCCGCGCGGCCCTTTTGGCCGAGCTGGACGCCAGGACCGTGGCAAGGATCGACCCGATGAACGGGGTCCGCGTGCAGCGCGCGTGGGAGGTCTGGCGCAGCACCGGGCGCGGGCTTGCGTCATGGCAGACGGAAACACCAGCGCCAATGGTGCCGCCGGGTTCAGCGGAAACCCTTGTTCTGTCACCGGAAGCCGACTGGCTGAACGGCCGGATAGATCGCCGCTTTGCCGCAATGGTTGATGCGGGCGCGGTGGAGGAAGCGCAGGCCAATCTGCCCGACTGGGACCCGCGACATCCTTCTTCTCGCGCGATCGGCGGGCCAGAGCTGATTGCGCACCTGCAGGGCCGGCTGACCCTTGAAGCGGCGACTGATGCCGCAACGCTGGCCAGCCGGCAATATGCCAAGCGCCAACGCACCTGGTTCAGATCGAACATGGGGTCCTGGCGGCAGGTTTCGTTGCCCTGACTGAGGCTTGTCGGGTGAAGCTAACGTAGATTTAAGACTTTCCACAGGGTTATGCACAGGAAATCGCAACATCGGTGCATAAGTTTGCTCTGGTCCTGCGCATTTTGCTTGGGGATCGTGGATCGGCCTGCTTTACTTCGCCAACAGCTGCCCAGCCTGGACTTGACTTGCCATGACCCTTGCCATGCCCCCGTCGCCATCACGGTTGGTTGCCATTCCGCGCCTGGCGGCTGGCGGTCGCTGGCGGGTTGAAGCGATGCGCTCGATCTCCGAACCGTGCCTTTTGTGGTTCACCAAGGGTCAAGGCCGGATCACCATCTCGGGTGTGACGCGTGGCTATACCGCCCACAATGCCATCTACATTCCGGCCGGGGTCATGCACGGCTTCGAAGCCGGGGCGCAGGTCTTTGGCACCGCGGTGTTTTTCGGGCGGGATCCCGACATGGTTCTGCCCAAGAACCCGCTCCACCTGCGCATCCGCGAAGTGCACGCCCAGCAAGAGGTGAACATCCTTCTCGACGCCATCCAGCGTGAGATTGACAGCGATACACCCGCCCATGACCGGGCGACCAAGGCCTATGTCGGGCTGCTGGGCGTCTGGCTGGAGCGCCAGGCCCGCAAGGCGGAACCTGATGCCACCCGTCCGGATGCAACACGGCGGCTGGTCGCCCGCTATACCGCCCTGCTGGAGCGGAACTTTCGCAGTGGCATGGGCGTGGCCGATTTCGCCGCCGCGCTCGGGGTAACGCCGACCCATCTGACGCGCTGCTGCAACACGGCCTGCGGGCGTCCGGCCAGCGCCCTGCTGCAGGATCGGCGGATTTTCGAGGCACGCAAGCTGCTTACCGAAACGCGAATTCCGGTCGGGCGGATCGCCGAACAACTGGGCTTCAACTCACCTGCATACTTTACCCGCGCGTTCCAGCACTTGACCGGAAAGTCGCCCTCGGCATTCCGTCGGGCGACCTGATGGTTGGTTTGCGACCATGGGCTTGTCGGTATCGGCCGGTCAATGTCGCAAAAGCGATCTCAGACGGCGAAAGCAGTCGTTGACGTGGCGGCAAAAAAGTTGCGCAATAGCCAAGGAACGGCGCCGGGATGTCAGGCTACCAAAGTGGCGGGTTTGCACCGGCCGTACCTTGGGTTTGGGATTCCGGCACCGCCAAAGGCAAAAAATAATAAGCCACAAACAAAACGTCAGGGAGACCACGATGACCGACACCAACCGCGCTGCCGCGCTGCATCCGGCGGCCACCATGCATGCCGAAGAATTCTCGGCCGGCAAGATCAGCCGCCGCGAGTTTTTGACCCGCACAACCGCCCTTGGGGTTTCGGCTGCTGCCGCCTATGGCCTGGTCGGCCTGCAAACCCCTGCCAAAGCTGAAGCCCATGCAACGGGTGGCATCGTCCGCTGTGGCATGGAAGTCAAAGGCACCAAAGACCCTCGCCTGGCCGACTGGCCGCAGATTTCCAACATCTATCGTGGCTGGCTGGAATACCTGATCCAGTACAACGCCGATGGCACCTTTGAAGGCCGCCTGCTGGAAAGCTGGGAAGCCAACGCCGATGCGACCGTCTACACGCTCAAGGTCCGTCCGGGCGTGACCTGGAACAACGGTGATGCGTTCACCTCTGATGACGTGGTGCGCAACTTCACCCGCTGGACCGATGGCAACGTCGAAGGCAACGCGATGGCCAGCCGCTTCCTTGGTCTGGTGGATGAAGCGACCAAGACACTGCGCGATGGCGCTGTGGTCAAGCTTGACGACATGACGGTGCAACTGAACCTGTCCGTGTCGGATGTGGCGATCGTCCCGAACCTCGCCGATTATCCGGCGGCTGTGGTCCACGCCAGCTTTGTTGACGGTGAAGACCCGTCGGTCAACCCGATCGGAACAGGTCCGTATTACCCACAGGAAGTGTCGGTCGGCCAGAAAGCCGTCCTTGTGCGCGCGCCCAACCACACCTGGTGGGGTGGCACCGCGCCGCTGGACGAGATTCACTACATCGACTTTGGCACCGATCCGTCGACCATGGTCAACCTTGCCGCCTCTGACGAAATCGACTGCAACTACGAAACCACCGGCGACTTCATCGAGCAGATGGACACGCTGGGCTGGAAGAAGCTTGAGATCGTCACCGCGGCGACCATCGTTGTGCGGATGAACTCGGCCACGTCCGACCTTTACAAGGACAAGGCCGTCCGGCAGGCGATCCAGCTTGCGGTTGACCCGAAGGTCGTCTTGGAACTGGGGTACAACAACCTGGGCACCACGGCGGAAAACCACCATGCCTGCCCGGTCCACCCGGAATACGCAGCACTGCCACCGCAAACCTTTGACGCCTCAAAGCTGAAGCCGGCGCTCGATGCCGCAGGTCTCGGCGATGCCGAGATCGAGGTCATCTCGCTGGACGACGGGTTTGAGGCGACAACCACCGCCGCCGTTGTGGCGCAGTTGAAAGATGCCGGCGCGAACGTGAAGCACACGGTCATGCCGGGCTCGACCTTCTGGAACGACTGGCAGAAATACCCGTTCTCCTCGACCACATGGAACCACCGTCCGCTGGCAGTGCAGAACATGGCGCTTGCCTACACCTCGACCGGGTCCTGGAACGAAACCGGCATGGCCAACGCCGACTTTGACGCGGCGATGGTCAAGGCGCTGGCACTGGCTGACGCCGAGGCCCGGCGTGAGCAGATGGTGACCCTTGAAACCATCCTGCAGGATGAAGGCTATATCATCCAGCCCTACTGGCGGTCGCTGTTTGCGCACGTCAAGGAGGGTTTCAACGTCGAGCGTCACCCCTCGAACGAGCATCAGCACTACAAGTGGTCGATCTCGGCCTGACCTTGATCGCGGGCGCGCCTTTACGGTGCGCCCGCACCCCTTGCGCTACCCCTGCCAGCCGCCGCCCCCCGCAAGGGACGGCCTGATCGCCCGTCGGGAGCAAAGGCTACGCCCATGCTGATCTTTATCGCACGTCGCCTTGGCATCATGGTGCTTACGGCATTCGTGCTGACCTTCGTGGTCTTCTTCCTAACCAACCTGCAACCGAACCTTGAAAAGCTGGCCCGACAAGAGGGGTCCGTTCGGATGAGTGATGAAGCCGTCGCCGACTGGATCATCCAGAACGGGCACAGCGGATCAGTCTTCTCACGCTATGGCGAATGGTTGGGGATTGTTCCGGGCTGGACCTATACGGATGAGAAGGCTGTGACCCGCGGCCGCTGCATCGAGGTGCGGCAGGATCCGGCCGAGGCCCCGCGCTATTGTGGGATCATGCAAGGCGACTGGGGGTATTCCACCTTCTTCCGCAAGGATGTGCTGCCGTCGTTGACCGACAAGCTGGCCGCCACGGGTTGGCTGATGATGTGGGTCATGATCGTGATGGTTCCGACCGCGCTGGTGATCGGCGTCGTGTCCGGCATGCGCGAAGGCAGCCGGACAGACCGCGTCCTGTCCACGTTCTCCATCGCCTCAACCGCGACGCCGGAATATGTGTCGGGCGTCATTCTGGTGGCACTCTTTGCCTCACCCGTCACCGGCCTGTCGCCCCTTTTGGCCGAATGGGGCTGGATCGACGGCAAGACCCTGTTCCAGGGTGCGGCCAATCCCGACAACATCACCTTCTGGAGCTTTACACTCCCGGTCCTGACCATCGCCCTTTACGGGATAGGCTACATCGCCCGGATGACACGGGCCAGCATGACCGAGGTGATGACCGCGCAATACATCCGCACCGCGCGGCTGAAGGGCGTGTCCTTCAATCAGGTGGTTGTGCGTCACGCCCTGCGCAACGCGCTGATCGCGCCCTTCACCGTCATCATGCTGCAGTTTCCATGGCTTCTGAACGGCGTCGTGATCGTCGAAACCCTGTTCAACTACAAGGGCTTCGGCTGGACGCTGGTGCAGGCCGCCGGCAACAATGACATCAACCTTCTGCTCGGCTGTTCGGTCGTGGCGGTGTTCGTGGTGCTGGTGACCCAGCTGATCTCGGACATCGGCTATGTGTTCCTGAACCCGCGCATCCGGCTATCTTAAGGGGCGCACGCAATGACCGATATCCTTCCGTGGAGCGTCGTTTTCGCCAAGGTGGCGGCGCAGTTCCTGCCCGTCTGGATTGCCTTGGTGGCGACCTATGCCCTGTCGATCACCTTCAAGCGGCGGCTGGGGCTTTACGGCAAGCTGTTCGACAGCCCGGTCGGCATGATCGGCTTTGGCATCGTGATGTTCTGGGTGTTCACGGCCCTTTTCGCCGACCAGATCATCACCTTCGACCCCCTCGCGCAGTTTTCGGGGATGAAGAACAAGCCTCTTGGCACGCCTCTCGCCGGGGCAGCCGAGGGCGACTATGCCTGGTTCCTTTTCGGCGGTGACCATCTGGCGCGCGATGTCTTCAGCCGCATGGTTATGGGCGCACGCTCGGTCTTGTCGATCGCCCCTGCCGCCACAGCCTTTGCCTTCATGGTGGGGATCACGCTGGGCGTGCCTGCCGGCTACTTCGGCGGACGGCTGGACACGTCGCTGTCGTTCATCGCCAACCTTGTTCTGGCCTTCCCGGTGATCCTGCTCTTCTACCTGCTGGTCACGCCGGAAATCCGGCTGACCGGCATCCCGATCGTGCTTGCGGCAGTGCTGTTCCTGTTCCCGATCATCTTCCTGACCATCCTTCTGAACGCGCGCTTCTTCACCAATCCGACCAAGCGCAATCTTTACGTCGGCGTGGTGCTGGTCATCGGCTTCTGGGCCTACTCGGGCCTTGCCTTCAACATGGACCCGCTGGGCGTCTGGTCGATGGAACCGAACCTCCTCAATGTCTTCGTCTCGGTCGTCTTCGTGAACGCGCCCACCGTGTTTCGCATCGTGCGCGGAATCGTGATGGACCTGAAAGCGCGTGACTATGTGGCGGCGGGCCAGACCCGCGGCGAAGGCCCGTGGTACATCATGTTGTGGGAAATCCTGCCCAACGCCAGGGGGCCACTGATCGTCGATTTCTGCCTGCGGATCGGCTATACGACCATCCTTCTGGGCACATTGGGTTTCTTCGGCCTTGGCGTTTCACCCGACAGCCCTGACTGGGGTTCCACCATCGACGATGGCCGCAAGACCCTGAACATGTTCCCCCATGCCGCCGTTGTGCCTGCGTTGGCGCTGATGAGCCTGGTTCTCGGCCTCAATCTTCTGGCCGACGGATTGCGCGAAGAAAGTCTGAGGGACTGATGTCCGCTTCCGTCATCCTTTCTGCGCAAATATCCCACGGGGGTGCGGGGGTGTGAAACCTCCGCTCCCACTCCTTCCGCCAAAGCGAGGCTGCCATGGCTGACACCACCTGGGACCCATCGAAACCCATCCTGGAAATCGAGAACCTCTCGATAAGCTTTTTCACGCGCCTGCGCGAAATCCCGGCGGTGATGGATTTTTCCTGTAGCGTCATGGCCGGTGAGGCGATGGGGCTGGTGGGAGAGTCCGGCTGCGGCAAGTCCACCGTCGCCCTTGCCGTCATGCGCGACCTGGGCAAGAACGGCCGCATCGTCGCCGGGTCGATCAAGTTCAAGGGCCGGGATTTGACCACCATGGGCGATGAAGAGCTGCGCCATATCCGCGGGTCGCAAATCGCGATGATCTACCAGGAACCCATGGCCTCGCTCAACCCGGCGATGAAGATCGGGGCGCAGCTGGCCGAGGTTCCGATGATCCATTCGGGCATGTCAAAGGCGGATGCCTGGAAGCTGGCCCGTCAGATTGTCGCCGATGTCCGCCTGCCTGACCCTGACCGCATCATCAATGCCTATCCGCACCAGCTTTCCGGTGGCCAGCAGCAGCGCATCGTCATCGCGATGGCGCTGATGGCCAAGCCCGCGCTTCTGATCCTCGACGAACCCACCACTGCGCTTGACGTGACGGTCGAGGCGGGGATCGTCGATCTGGTCAAGGATCTGGGCAAGAAATACGGGACTTCGATGCTGTTCATCAGCCACAACCTTGGCCTGGTGATGGACGTCTGCGACCGGATCTGCGTGATGTATTCCGGCGAGGCGGTTGAGACGGGGAACGTCGTCCAGGTCTTCGACAAGATGCGCCACCCCTATACGCAGGCGTTGTTCCGGTCGATCCCGCTGCCGGGGGCTGACAAGAATTCCCGCCCGCTGATCAGCATTCCCGGCAACTTCCCCCTGCCCCACGAGCGCCCGCCGGGCTGCAACTTTGGCCCGCGGTGTGACTACTTTCAGGCTGGGCGCTGCGATGCGGCCGATATTCCGATGTTCCCGGTGCCGGGTGACGACCGCCACGCCAGCCGCTGCCTGCGATGGAGCGAGATCGACTGGGACGCCCCCCCCGCCAAACGCGCGGTCAAGGAAAAGGCCCCCGTCGGAAAGGTGGTCCTCAAGATGGAGGACCTGAAAAAGTACTACTCCGTCTCCTCCGGTGCCTTCGGCGGTGGTGAGAAGAAAGTGGTGAAGGCCAACGAAACCCTGTCGTTCGAAGCGCGTGAGGGGGAAACCCTGGCCATCGTCGGCGAATCCGGCTGCGGCAAGTCGACCTTTGCCAAGGTGCTGATGGGGCTGGAGACGGCAACCAGCGGCAGCATCATGCTGTTTGACGAAAACGTTCAATCCACCCCGATCCAGAAGCGCAACACCGATACGGTGTCATCGGTGCAGATGGTGTTCCAGAACCCCTTCGACACGCTGAACCCCAGCATGACAGTCGGCCGCCAGATCATCCGCGCGCTGGAGATTTTCAAGCAGGGCAAGTCGGATGAAGACCGGCAGGCCCGCATGCTTGAGCTTCTGGATCTGGTCAAACTGCCCCGCGCCTTTGCCGAGCGGATGCCACGCCAGCTGTCCGGCGGGCAAAAGCAACGCGTCGGAATCGCGCGGGCCTTTGCCGGTGGCGCAAAAGTTGTGGTGGCAGATGAACCGGTTTCCGCCCTGGACGTATCAGTGCAGGCTGCCGTTACCGATCTGCTGATGGACATCCAGCGGGAAAATCGCACCACGCTCCTGTTCATTAGCCACGACCTTTCCATCGTCCGGTACCTTTCAGACCGGGTGATGGTCATGTACCTTGGTCATGTGGTCGAAATGGGCACCACCGATCAGGTCTTCCAGCCACCCTATCACCCCTATACCGAGGCGCTGCTTTCCGCCGTGCCGATTGCCGACACCAAGGTGATCCGCAAGCGAATCGTGCTGGAGGGTGATATTCCGTCCGCCATGAACCCGCCGCCCGGCTGCCCATTCCAGACCCGCTGCCGCTGGAAGTCGCAGGTGGTTCCCGCCGGCCTGTGCGACCGCGAAATGCCACCGGTGAAGATGCTGGAGGGGGGGCACCAGATCAAGTGCCACTTGTCTGATGAGGTGATGGCGTCGATGGAACCGGTGATCAAGATCGCGGCAGAGTGACCGGCTGGGAGGTCCTGCCCGCCCGGGCGCTGCCTTGGCGGCTGAACAGTTAGCCCAGAATGGCCGCGACGTAGTTTTCAGTCTCGGCATAGGGCGGAATTCCGTCGTGCTCTTCCACCGCGCCGGGCCCGGCGTTGTAAGCGGCGAGTGCCAGTTTCCAGCTGCCGAACTTGTCATACATCATCCGCAGATACCGGGCGCCGCCATCAAGATTGGCCTCGGGATCGGAAATATCCACACCCAGCACCTCGGCCGTGCCGGGCATCAACTGGGCCAGCCCGGTGGCGCCCTTGTGGCTGACCGCGCCGGGGTTCCAGCCGCTTTCCTGCTGTACAAGGCGTAGAAACAGATCTTCCGGCACGCCATGCTTGCGCGCGGCGGCCTTGGCCACCTCAAGATACTCACCCCGGTAGCTGCCGCCATAGGCGGGCATGGCGTCCTCGGCCCCCGCGCCTTCCTTGAATTTTGGCGTCAGTTTCAACGAGCCGCTGTACTGCTTGGCCAGCTTGCCGTCGATCAGTTTAGACTGTGATTCGAACAGCGCAATGCGGGACTTTGACGATCCTGAAAGCTGCAACCCTTCGGCATCGGCAGGAAATGCAAAGGAAACCAGTCCAAGACCAGCCACAAAGCTGACCCGGGCCAGCTTTCGCCCGCAATATCCTGTCAACGCTGGCACTGAGCACATCCCCCACTTCCGCCGGCCATACTATACTGCCATCACCGGATTTTTCCAGCCTGAAACCAGCCGGTATTCCCGACCCTGCCGATGGCCGCACGCTTTGGACTTTGCGCCCTTCGGCATTGTCCAAGTAGCTTTTCGGCGGCGGGAAACCTCGGTATAGGGGTTGTTAACCAAAAGGCGGCGACAGTGTTGCTGCCAGGACAATCAAGGAGAATCGCATGGCAGGGTCGGTCAACAAGGTCATCATCGTGGGTAACCTCGGCCGTGACCCGGAGGTGCGAAACTTTCCGAATGGCGGCAAGGTGGTGAACCTGCGAATTGCCACCTCGGAATCCTGGCGTGACAAGGCATCGGGCGAAAAGAAGGAACGCACCGAATGGCATTCCGTCGCGATCTTCAATGAGGCGTTGGGCAAGATCGCCGAACAGTATCTGCGCAAGGGGTCGACCGTTTACATCGAAGGCCAGCTGGAAACCCGCAAGTGGCAGGACCAGTCTGGCGCGGACAAATACACGACCGAGGTGGTGCTGCGGCAGTACCGGGGGGAATTGACCCTGCTTGGCGGCCGCGATGGCGGAACGGGTGGCGGTGGCGGTAGCGGTGGTGGTGGTGGTGGTTACGATGACCGGGGAGGCTATGACGACTATGCCGGCCAGGGCGGCGGTGGTGCGGCCTCTGGCGGGCGCAGCGGCGGTGGTGGCGGGGCACCGTCGGGTGGACGCTCAGACATGGATGATGAAATCCCGTTCTGAGGCAGGGCTTTCGGCACCTCTCCGGGGGGCACTGGACCTTGCCCGACAATTCCCTATATAATCGGTCAAGAACCCAAACGACGGCAGGACAGGTGCAATGCAGGACCAGATCGAGGGCAAACCACTGATCAAGCCCTCCAGCACCGACCATCCGCTGTATCCGCAGATCGTTGAGGCATGCCGTACGGTGTTCGACCCGGAAATACCGGTCAACATCTACGATCTTGGTCTGGTCTATACCATTGAGATTGGCGCCGAATCCCAGGTGGACATCACCATGACCCTGACCGCCCCCGGCTGTCCTGTGGCGGGTGAAATGCCGGGCTGGGTGGCGGATGCGGTAGAACCCCTCGCCGGGGTAAAGCAGGTTGATGTGCACATGACGTTCGATCCGCCCTGGGGCATGGACATGATGTCGGATGAGGCGAAGCTGGAACTTGGCTTCATGTAACGCTGTTGCAGGCTTGAACGGGGTCCCTGTCGGGACTACGTTCCAGGCATGCGAAAGGAGCAAAGATGTTCGGTATTCCCGGCAAGGCCGCCGTTACCCTGACCCCCGCCGCCACGCGGCAGATCGCCCGACTGATGGAACGTCAGGGCTCAACCGGCTTGCGCATTGGCGTCAAGAAGGGCGGTTGCGCGGGCATGGAATACACCATGGACTATGTGTCCTCGGTCAATCCGCTGGACGAGGTGGTAGAGCAAGAGGGCGCGCGTGTGATGATCGCGCCGATGGCGCAGATGTTCCTGATCGGCACTGAAATCGACTATGAAACTTCGCTGCTGGAGGCGAAATTCACTTTTCGCAACCCGAACGTAGCCGAGGCCTGCGGTTGCGGCGAGTCGATCAAGTTCAAGGACGCCCCTAGCGCCTGAAGCGCCCGCCGCCTGAAGCGATGAACCAACGCTGACCTGGTAGAGCGGAAAAGCCGCACACCGGTCTCCTGGCCCCTGCGTCGGGGCGAGCGGACCAGTGGGCGCTCCGCCCCCTCGCCGTGCAGGCTCACCCCCTGAAGATATTTTTGCACAAAGGAGGCGTTCGGCGGGCAAACTTGCAGGTCCCCCGGGGCTTTTCCTTTGCCTTGCAAGGCGCTACGGCTTGGGCGGATCAGAGGGAGACGAAAGATGCGTAAACTCGCCGCCGGAAACTGGAAGATGAACGGAACCATCGCCGCGCTGGACGAGGTTCGCGCGCTCCTCTCGGCGCATCCGGCCCCGGGCTGCGAGATGCTGCTTTGTCCGCCGGCGACGCTGGTGGCGCAGATGGCTGACGTCGCGCGGGGCAGCGTCTTGGCGGTTGGTGGGCAGGATTGCCATCCCAAGGCATCAGGGGCGCATACTGGTGACGTCTCTGCCCTGATGCTTAAGGATGCGGGCGCAACCCATGTGATCCTTGGCCATTCCGAACGCCGCGCCGACCATGGCGAGACGGATGCGCTGGTCCGCGCCAAGGCCGAGGCGGCACTGGCCACCGGCCTCAAGGCGGTGGTCTGTATCGGCGAGACGGAAGCCGAACGCGACGCAGGCCGGACTTTGGCCGTGATTGGCGGCCAGTTGGACGGGTCCCTGCCCGCAGGTGCCACCGCCGAAACCCTCGTTGTTGCTTATGAACCGGTCTGGGCCATCGGCACCGGTCGCACGCCGACACTGGCCGAGATTGCCGAAGTGCATGCCTTTCTGCGCGACCGTCTGCGCGGGCTGATCGGAGATCAGGCCGACGGCGTGCGCCTCCTCTATGGCGGGTCAGTCAAGCCGTCGAATGCAGCCGAGATCTTTGCCGTGCCGCATGTCGATGGCGCCCTGGTCGGTGGGGCCAGCCTGAAGGCCGCAGACTTCGGGGCCATCGTGGCCGCCCTGTCTGCATGACGACATGCAGGGGTCGCTGGCAGATCAGCCGATCCGCAGCCTCCCCCATAGCCTATGGTCATGACAATGATTTCCCCCGCCGCCCGCCGGTCCTTGTTGATCGCAAACCTTATCTGCCTAGCCTCGATGGTGATCTGGGCTGCGGGGTTGCCTGCGGCTGACCTGATCATCCCGCACATGCCGCCGATCGCTTTGACTGCGGGCCGCTCCCTGCTTGCGGCAGCGGTTCTGCTGCCGATCTGGCTGGCACTGGAGGGGCGCAGCGCGGTTCTGGGGGCCGACTGGCTGACCGGAGCCTGGGTGGGCTTTGTCACCCTTGGCCTTGCGTCTTTCTTCGTCATCATTGCGCTGCAGTTCAACGACCCGGTGACCGTCGCCATTGTTACCGCCGTGATGCCGGTGGCGGGCATCCTGCTGGAGTGTCTGGCCGACAAGCGCCCGTTTACCCGGGCGCTGGCGATCGGGCTATTGCTGTCCGTCGCCGGCGGCCTGATTGCGGTCAGCGGCAGCGAGGGCAATGTCGACTTTGGCGTTGGCGTCCTTGCGGCGCTGGCCTCGGTTCTGTGCTACACGTGGGGGAGCCGCGAAACCGTGCGCGCCTTGCCGGGCCTCAGCCCACTTGGCCGAAGCGCGATTACCGTCACCGGCTGCGCTGTGGTGGCGATGGTTGCGGCGCTTGGCGACGGCCTCTTGCGCGGTCAGTGGCCTGATTGGCCCGCGATCGGTCTGCCCGAATTTGCCGGGCTGGCAATCTTTGGCATCGGGTCGATGGCGGTCAGCCAGCTGTTGTGGATCATCTCGGTTGGCCGGATCGGGATCGGGGCGGCATCGATGCATATGAACGCGGTGCCGTTCTATGTGATGCTGATGGTGTTTGCCTTGGGCGGTGCGTGGAACTGGGCGCAGACCTTTGGCGCGGTGATCGTGGTCATCGGGGCGCTTCTTGCGCAGGGTCTGATCGCGCCCGGGCTGACCGCACGTCAAGGTGCGCGGGTAAGGTAATCCCATGGAAAGCCTGCAGCAATCGCCGAAAGACCCGGACTTTGTGCAAAACCCCTACCCGTTTTATGACCGTGCGCGCTCGGCTGGTCCGTTCTTTTTCTGGCAGGACTATGATCTGGTGTCCACCGGCAATGCGGCCGCCGTGAATGCCATCTTCCGCGACCGTCGTTTTGGGCGCGAGCCGGTCGAGCCACCTGTGATCCCGCCCCATCTTGCCCCCTTCTACGCGGTCGAAGCCCATTCCATGCTGGAATTGGAGCCGCCCCGCCACACACGTCTGCGCAATCTGGTGCTGCGGGCCTTCACCTCTCGCCGGATCGCCGGGCTGGCTCCGGACGTGACGGCACTGGCCACTGACCTCGCCGAGGCGCTGCCCGACGGCCCGTTCGACCTGCTGCAGACCTTTGCCCAGCCCCTGCCCGTGCGGATCATCGCCCGCCTTCTGGGCGTCCCGGAAAGTCTTGCGCCTGATCTGCTGCGCTGGTCCAATGCCATGGTCGGCATGTATATGGCTGGACGTACCCGCGCGGATGAAGATCGGGCCATCGCCGCGACCGAGGCTTTCGTGGCCTTCCTGCGGTCCTACATCGCCGAACGCCGCACCCGCCCTGCCGATGATCTGATCACCCAGCTTATTGCCGCCGAGATGGAAGGTGAAAAGCTGTCGACCGATGAGCTGATCTCAACCTGCGTCCTGCTCTTGAATGCCGGACATGAGGCCACGGTGCACACTATCGGCAATGGGGTGAAGACCCTGCTGGAGACCGGAACCGCCGCGACAGCGCTTGAGCAGGAGACCGTGGTCGGCACCGTGGAAGAGATCCTGCGTGTTGATCCTGCGCTGCACATGTTCACACGCACCGCCTATGCCGAGGTTGAGGTGATGGGCCAGACCTTTCGCCGGGGCGACCGGGTGGCGCTGCTTTTGGCCGCAGCAAACCGCGATCCCGGAGTATGGGACCAGCCGGACCATTTCCTGCCGGCCCGACCGGTCAAGCCGCACGCAAGCTTTGGCGCGGGCCTGCACTTCTGTGTCGGCGCCCCTCTGGCGCGGCTGGAGTTGCAGATTGCCTTGCCAATCCTTTTCCAGCGCCACCCCACCCTGCGCCTGGCCAGCGCCCCGCGCTATGGCGATGTCTACCATTTTCACGGACTTCAGCAGTTGCTGGTCACCATATAGCGCCGTGCGCAAGCGCTCGGCACGTTGGTCCTCGTCGTCGCATACCGCTCCTCCTCAGGAATGAGGGGCTAGCCCCTCAAACTCCCCAGAGTATTTGTCAAAAGAGCAAGCGCATTTGCACTTTTCATAAATACTCCCGCCGAAGGCCAACGCCCGGGCCGGTTGGCGCGCTTGCGCGCCAGAGGCGAGATAGACGGTCTTCGCGCGGAACGCGCTCCTTTTGGCAGCAGTTGGTCAAAGCGGCAGAACGGTGGTTGACTTGATCTCTTCCATGCTTAGAAGAGCGGTCACATTGTAAATCCGTACTTCCGAGATCAGTGCCTGATAGAAGGTGTCATAGGCCCGCGCATTTTTGACCCGGACCTTCAGGATGTAATCGATGTCTCCGGCGAGGCGGTGCGCCTCAAGCACCTCCGGCCGTTCCTTCAACGCCTTGAGGAACTTGCGCTGCCATTCCGCCTCATGCTCGGACGTGCGGATGAGGACGAAGAAGCACGCCTCCAACCCCAGAGCCTCGGCGTCAAGGATCGCCGTGGTGCGCGTAATCACGCCTTGTTCGCGCATTCGGCGGATCCGGTTCCAGACCGGGGTCTTGGACGACCCCACCTTTCGGGCAATTTCGTCCAGGGACTGCTCGGCGTCGGTCTGCAGTTCGGACAGGATTTTCCGGTCCAGATCGTCCAGTTGGGCCGCCATTCGCTGTCCCTTCCCTTTGGCGGAACCCTGTTCCACCTAAGCCCACTATTGGAACAATCATCCTTATCTGCAAGGGGCACTGGTTGCTGCGCAGGAAAATCTTCTATATTGAAAGAAGAAACGCCGGGATCCAGTCATGTCATCGTCCAGCCATCAGACCGTCCTTTTTGTCGGCGCCGGACCCGGCTCGACGGATCATCTGACCCTGGGCGCGCTGCGGGCCATCACTTTGGCCGATGTGGTGATCCATGACCGCCTTGTTGGCCCCGAGGTGCTGGGCCTTATTCCGCCGCAAACCCGCCGGATCGACGTTGGCAAGGAAGGCTTCGGCCTCTCCACCCCGCAAGCCAGCATCAATGCCACGCTGATCGCCCAGGCACTGACCGGGGCGCGGGTTGTACGGCTGAAAGGCGGCGATTGCGGCATCTTCGCCCGGCTGGATGAGGAAATCGCAGCGTTGGAGGCGGAAGGCATCGCCTTCACCATCCTGCCGGGCCTCACCTCGGCCACCGTTGCTGCCGCGCGGATCGGGCAATCGCTCACGCAACGCGGGCGCAACGCCAGCCTGCGGATCCTGACCGGCCATGACATGGCCGGGTTTGCCGAACAGGACTGGCGTGGCCTTGCCCGCAAGGGTGAGGTTGCAGCAATCTACATGGCAAAGAAATCCGCCCGCTTTATCCAGGGTCGGTTGCTGATGCATGGCGCTTCCGCCGAAACCCCGGTCACGCTGGTGGAAAACGTCAGCCGCGCAAATGAACGGGTGATTGCAGCCACCCTTGCCACCCTTCCCGATGCTGCCGCGCAATGCGACGGCCCTGCCGTCATACTCTTCGGCCTTGCCCCGCGCCGCGCGGCAAAGGCCCTCACCAGCCTCAAGGAGGTCCGCGCATGAGCCGCCGCTTCACCCCGAAGGTCGTCACCGCCAACCTTCTGCGCGAGGGCGATGTGGTCTATCTGACGACCGACGACCTCTGGTCGCCGCACCACCACGAGGCTGAATTGATCGAGGATGAGGCGCACGCCCAGATGCGCCTCCTTCACGCCTCGGCGCAGAAACTGCTTGTGGTCGGCGCCTATCTCGCCGATGCGAAGCCTGGGGCAAACGGGCCAGAGCCGGTTCATTTCCGCGAAGACTTCCGCACCCGCGGTCCGTCAAACTACAACCACGGCAAGCAAGCCGATTACGCGAGCTGAAGCGATGTATTCCTATTCCGACTTCGACGAAGCCTTTGTTCGTGCCCGCGTCGCCCAGTTCACCGCTCAGGTCGAACGTCGCCTTGACGGCTCCCTGACAGAGGAAGAGTTTCGCCCCCTCCGCCTGATGAACGGGCTTTACTTGCAGCTGCATGCGTACATGCTGCGGATCGCCATTCCCTACGGCACCCTTTCGCCGCATCAGATGCGGCAGTTGGCGTTGATCGCTGACACCTGGGACAAGGGCTATGGCCATTTCACCACCCGCCAGAATATCCAGTTCAACTGGCCAAAACTGCCCGACGTGCCCGCAATCCTGGGGGCGCTCGCCGATGTGGAGATGCACGCCATCCAGACCTCGGGCAACTGCGTGAGGAACGTCACCGCCGACCATTTCGCCGGTGCCGCTGCCGACGAGATCGCCGATCCCCGCCCCTATGCCGAGCTTCTGCGCCAGTGGTCCACCGACCACCCGGAGTTCCAGTTCCTGCCGCGCAAGTTCAAGATCGCCATCACGGGCGCGCCCAATGACCGCGCCGTGACCCGCGCGCATGACATCGGCCTGCGCATGGTCCGCAACGCCGCCGGAGAGCCGGGCTTCGAGGTCATGGTCGGCGGCGGCCTTGGCCGCACCCCGATGATCGGCGTCACGGTGCGGGAATTCCTGCCGGAAGCCGACCTGCTCCCGTATGTCGAGGCTGTCCTCAGCGTCTACAATACGCTCGGCCGCCGCGACAACAAGTACAAGGCCCGCATCAAGATCACGGTGCATGAGACCGGGGCCGAAGAAATCACCCGCATGATCGAGGCGCGGTTCAGTGAGCTTCGCCCCCTCTTCTTCGGCAACGACCAGAAACTGCTGGCGGACATCCGCACGGCCTTCGCGCCTCCCGCCTTCCGCAATGCGCCGACCGATGCCTATGACGCCTTCTACACCGCCGACCCGGTGTTTCGCGCCTGGGCCGATACCAACCTCACCGCCCATCGCAACGCACAATACGCGATCGTCACGATCAGCCTGAAGGCGCATGGCGAAACTCCCGGCGACGCCTCCAGCGCGCAGATGCGGCTGATGGCCGATCTTGCTGAAAACTATGGCCATTCCGACCTGCGCATCAGTCATGAGCAGAACGTGATCCTGCCGCATGTGCACAAGTCCGACCTGCCGACCCTGCACGCGGCCCTGACCCGAGCGGGCCTCGGCACCGCCAACGTGGGCCTTCTGTCCGACATCATCGCCTGCCCCGGCATGGACTATTGCGCCCTTGCGACCGCCCGCTCGATCCCCGTAGCGCAGGAGTTGGCGACCCACTTCGAGGCGCTCAAGCTTGAACATGAAATCGGCCCGCTGAAGATCAAGATCTCGGGCTGCATCAACGCCTGCGGGCACCATCACGTCGGCCATATCGGTATCCTCGGGCTGGACCGGGCGGGGGTGGAGAACTACCAGATCACCCTCGGCGGCGACGGCACGGAAGACGCGGTGATCGGCGAAAAGACCGGCCCGGGCTTCGCCTATACCGAGATCGTTCCCGCCATCGAGCGCATCCTGCGCGCCTACCTTGGCCTGCGGCTTGAGGCGTCAGAGACGTTCCTCCAAGCCTTCCGCCGCGTCGGGATGGAGCCGTTCAAGCTGGCCCTGTATGAGGCCGAAGGCGCACAAAATGCCGCGTGACCTGCATACCGGCCCGGTGGCGGAGCGGGTGGCAACGCTGAACGCCCGCTACAAGCACCACTCAGCGACAGCGGTGCTGGAACATGCGCTGAAGGATGATGACCTTGGCCGCGTGGCGCTGGTCTCGTCCTTTGGGGCGGAATCGGTTGTGCTGTTGCACCTTGTCAGCGTGATCGCGCCGGAAACGCCGGTGCTGTTCGTGGACACCAAGATGCTGTTCCAGGAAACGCTGGATTATCAGCGTGAGCTGGCTGAAAAGCTGGCGCTTTGCGACATCCGCACGATCCGTGCCAACCCCGCACGGGTGAATTTCGAAGACCCCGACGGCACGCTGCACCAGTTTTCCACCGACAGCTGCTGCAACGTCCGCAAGGTTGAACCGCTTGAGCGCGCGCTGTCGACGTTCGACGGCTGGATCACCGGCCGCAAGCGGTTTCAGAACTCGGACCGGGGCACGATTGATTTCTTCGAAAACGAGGGCGACTTTCGGATCAAGGTCAACCCCCTTGCCCATTGGGGGCGTGAGGATCTTGAGGAATACATGGTCGAAAACCGCCTGCCCCGGCATCCCTTGGTGGCGAAGGGCTTTCCTTCCATCGGCTGCGCGCCCTGCACCAGCCCGGTTCGCCCCGGTGAAGACCCCCGCGCAGGCCGTTGGCGCGGAAGCCAAAAAACCGAATGTGGCATCCATTTCATCGAC
>JANPJU010000045.1:0-3894 GCA_031425675.1 Paracoccaceae bacterium
CCGCAACAAGGCTGAACTGGATGAGATCGTCGAGGCGTCACTGCGAAAGGCGGCGCTCTGGGGTGAGGTGAAGGACCGGCTTGCCGCCTCCGGCACCGGGCTGTCGGGCGGCCAGCAGCAGCGGTTGTGCATCGCGCGGGCGATTGCGACGTCGCCTGAGGTGTTGCTGATGGACGAACCCTGCAGCGCCCTTGACCCCATCGCCACCGCACAGGTCGAGGAATTGATTGACGAGTTGCGCGCGACGTTTTCGGTGGTGATCGTGACACATTCGATGCAGCAGGCGGCACGGGTCAGCCAGAAGACGGCGTTCTTCCACCTTGGCAATCTGGTGGAATACGGCGAGACGGCGGAGATTTTCACCAATCCGAAAGACCCCAGGACCGAAGCCTATATCACCGGGCGGATCGGGTAATCATGATGTCAGACAGCGACAATCACATCGTCTCTTCGTTCGACCGCGATCTTGAAGCCTTGCAGGCGCATCTTCTTCGGATGGGATCACTGGTTGAGAACGCACTGGTCACCGCCGCAAAGGCGCTTGAAGTGCAGGATCTGGCCACAGCCGAGAAGGTCATTCTCGGCGACAAGGCCGTCGATTCCCTGGAGGAGTTCATCCAGACCGAAGCCGCCAGCCTGATCGCCCGCCGCGCCCCCACGGCCAGCGACCTGCGGCTGGTACTGGCCGTGATGCGCGCGGCCCACAGCCTGGAACGCGTTGGGGATTATGCCAAGAACGTGGCCAAGCGGACGCGGGTTCTTGGCCGCTCTGCCCCGCTGGACGGGCACGCCGGCACCATCCGTCGCATGTCGGTCATGGTGGCGAAAATGCTTGAAGACGCGCAGCTTGCCCTTGTGCGAAAAGATGCCGCCCTTGGCGCCGCCGTGCGCGCCCGCGATGTCGAGATTGACCAGATGTACAACACCCTGTTCCGGTCGCTGTTCACCTACATGATGGAAAGTGCTGGCAGCATCGGGCCATCAATGCACCTGCATTTCATCGCCAAGAACATCGAACGTGCCGGGGATCACGCCACAACGATCGCCGAGCAGGCCATCTATCTTGCGACCGGCGCGAGACCAAACGAAGAACGCATCAAGGGCGACACCACCCAAACCATCGCCTTTCCTTGAGGGCCCGGCCGATAGCGCCCGCAAGAACGGAAGTGAAGGCCGGTCAGGAAATCAGGCGCTCCACTCCCTGAAGGCCGCACCTGGCGTAGCTGCCCGTGGCATGCCAAAGCGCGGATCAGTCCCGCGCGGCGGTTCAGCGGCTGTCTTGCAGCCCGCCCCAGCCAGCTTTTGGCCAGGATCGCGTCGATGAGGCATGGAGGTCAAGCCAGTCTGACCTGGGTCGGCAGACCGGCTAAGGTGTCCACATCCGCCTGCATATCTGGACCAGCGTTGGATCAAGGTGGTAGTTTTCCACCGTTGCTGACCCAATAGTCCAACATCCAGTCCACTTGACCATGGCCCATATGGGGAAAGCCGTCCCAGAAGTACGGTTTGCCCCGGATCAAGTCCATTGGTCGGGGTCTGCCGTGGAATGCAAGAACCTTGGTGTTCCCACCGGGCTTGCGCGGCTTGAGCAGCAGATCGACACCGATCGGGCGGCGAAGGCTGCACTTGAACGACGCAACCCAGCCGGCCGGCCAGAACGTTGCGTGTGGCAAAGCGTGGTGAACGTACTGCTGTTCCAGATCGAACTGCGTCCAGATCGCTTTGGGATCGGCGCGGAAATCATCGGCCACATGAGGATGCGCGCCGAGATCGAAGGCAAAGATCATTGAGCCGAACTCTGGCGGGTCGTTTTCCTGCAAGGCCACCTTGGCAGGTTTTCCCCAGTTGACGCTTGCATTGGTACCGATGATGTCCCCGGGCATGTCGAAAAAGGCATCCAGATCCTGAACGATCACCATGTCCAGGTCGATGAACAGCGCCCGCCCCCGCAAACCATGAAAGGCGCCGTCGAACAGGCTGACTTTAGGCCACACGCCAGGACGGAACCAGTCTTGCGGCGACAGGCCAGGATCGGGAATTGGAAAAACCTCGATCTCGGACAGCAAGCCGGCAGGATCGTCGGTCAGGCAGACGAAGCGCGCGGGTTGCTTCAGCGCCTTGCGGCTGGCGTTGTAAAGCACGTTCACATAGTCGGCTGGAAAAGCCCGACCATATTTCATGCTCAGAATGAAGCGCTCGGTCATGCAGAGGTCTCCCCGCGTTGAAACGTAAGTGGCTGGGATCCATCCAGAAGGCTGGCGACTGTCGAGGCAACTTGCGCTGCATTTGCCGCCGCGTCAAAGTTTTCGGCACGGTCCCTGTAGGCTGGCTCGATTATTCCGGGATGGCAACGCCCTTGCAGCCGTCCCATCGCCGCCTCAAGGTCGGCATGCGGAAAGGTGGCCTCCGAAATCTTCAACAGATCGATCCCGTCATGCCAACGGAACACCCCCGGAAAATCGCCATACCACGGCTTGCCAAAGACCAGGGCTGGCTTGCCCTTGCGCAGCGCCTCGTAACCGGCAGTGCTGCAGACCGTCGCTGTCAGCTTTGCTCGAGAGGACAATTCATGCGTGCTGGTGTCCGATGGAACATATTGCACCCCGCGGACCCGCGAGAGTCGGTGAAAGAACATCGGCCCGCGGGAATAGCCGCTTTGACGCGGGTTTTCTTTCACGTAGATACGCCACCCATCAGGCAACGCGCGGCCAATAGCCTCGACCACAAGAAGCTGGTCGCGAAATTTGTCCCCCAGCGCCTGCGTCGACATTTCGGGCTGGTTGTGAAGCGGAATGTAGACAAATGGCACAGTCAAATCGACAGGTGCCGTCTCGTACTGGGCTAGATGTTCAAAATAGGCAAGTTCGTTGACATGAAAGAATTTTGAGAACGGGTCACGCCATGACGGCAACGCCCGGTAGATTTCGGCCATTCGCCCAAGGTTACCGTAGATATAGCCGGGGCTGAAAAGTTTGGCCGGGTTGTTCAACGCTACATGACGCAACAGTTGGGCAACGGCTTTCAGCGGTATCCGTCCGCGCGGCCCGCTTTTCTGCCACCGGTCCTCCATGTAGAACAGATCAGGCGCTGACCCGCGTTCAATCGGCACCGGATCTGCGTCCCGACCTTCAGGCGACTGAAAACCAAAATCCTCAAACCGCTCCATCGAGAAAAAGTTCTCGGCAAAAAAAGTCTGACTGCAGATCAACGTCTTCAATCCAAGCGTTCGAGCGACCTGATAGAGGATCACGTCATATCCAAGATGCGGCATATTCATGAACAGCGCATGCGTCGCGCCGGTGTCCTCGATCTGCTGGGCATATGCATCCGCCAAGATGTGATAATAGTCCAGATAGTCCTGCAAATGGGTCAGGTTATGCGCACGATAGCGATAGTTGTCCCCGGCACGGTGCAACTGTTCGACACCCTGTTCCAGCATCCAATGGAAATCTGGCGATGCCAGGAGGGGAATGTTCCCGCCGCGCGACAGGTGGGCCTCAAGCAGGTGCCCCTTGCGACCGCGCCGCACCTCCATGCGCTGCAGGCAGGCGGCGTGAAAGTCGCCATCCCGGTCGCCAAAATGGCAGACAAGCTCGATCCTGCCGTTCGATTGCGCGACAAGGACATCCAGCACCTGTCGAAGCAGGCTACCACGGGCATCAACGACAAGACGCATTGTCAATGTTTGCTTCCCCAAATCGGTCGCGGGGCCAAAGCGGCAAAGGGACCTCGACGAATACCAACCAACAGCCACGCGAAAACTGCGCGGCCTTAATCCCATCAGACGGCAGCCCGTGGCGCCATTTAGCCTTCGCAAGTCTGCAAAACTGACATCTTTGCGCCAGCGCGAACCCGCTTGCGTTTTGCAATGTCCGACACATATCCACTGGCTAA
>JANPJU010000046.1:0-15471 GCA_031425675.1 Paracoccaceae bacterium
GCGCGATCCAGAGTTGGCGGAATTCGCGCTTCTTGACGCGGCGGTCGCGGTAGGCGTACTGCCCGGCGTGCATGACCGCTTCATGGGCCTGCTTATACTGGCTGGAACGTGCGCCCCAGTAGCCCTTTGCATCTTTGATCACGCGGGCGTGACGCTTGCGGGTCATTACCCCGCGCTTGACTCGTGGCATTTGTGTCTCCGTTCAGGTAGATGCGCGGCGAACAGACGCCGCGCTGACAAGGGCCTGGAGGGAGCCACCCCCTCTTCGGACCCCGAGAAGTTCGGGCGGCTGATGGAGGGGTTGCGCGCCCATTGCCCCGGTCTGATCGTGCAGTTTTCCACCGGTGGCCGGTCGGGTGCCGGGCGTGAGCGGGGGGGCATGCTGCCCCTGCGCCCCGACATGGCCTCGCTCACCGTGGGGTCGAACAACTTTCCGACGCGGGTTTATGAAAACCCGCCGGACCTCGTGGACTGGCTGGCGTCCGAAATGCTGACCTACAACATCAAGCCCGAGATTGAGGCCTTCGACCTTGGCCACATCCACCAAGCCGCCGCGATGGCACGGGATGGGCGTCTGCGCGGTCCCCTCTACGTTCAGTTCGTGATGGGCGTGAAGAACGCGATGCCCGCCGACCGCGACGTGTTTGACTATTACATCCGCACGGTGCAGCGCCTGTTGCCGGATGCCGAATGGTGCGCGGCGGGCATCGGGTCGCATCAGATCGAGCTGAACGAATGGAGCGTCGCCGCCGGGGGCCATGCCCGCACCGGGCTGGAAGACAACCTGCGGCTGGACCGCAACACCCTTGCGCCATCCAATGCAGCCCTTGTGCAGCGCGTGGTGGACCTGTGCGACAAGTATGACCGCAAGGTCGCCACCCCGGCGCAGGCGCGGGCGCTGCTGGGCCTTCCCGCCTAAGCGTTTACAACGGCTTGCGCGCCACGCCCATGTAAAGCACCGCCGTCAGCGGCAAGGGGCCAAAGGTCAGATCAAGCCGCCGGTTCACCCCGCGCGGCCCAAGGCCCGTGACCTTGCCCGGCACCAGACCCGCGCCCACCAGCGCCCGGCGCAATTCCGCGGGCTTGATGAACATCGCCGGATCATGCGTGCCGCGCGGCAACAGGCGCAGCACATCTTCGGCCATGGTGATCGTTGCCAGTGTCGCAAGCGGGTTGCGGTTGATCGTGTCGAACAGGAACATGCCGCCGGGGCGCAGGGTGCGCGTCACCTCGGCCAGCACCTGATTGAGGTCGGCCACATGCTCCAGCACGTCCACGCAGACCACGGCGTCAAAACTGGCGGCGGGATAGGGCAGTGCTTCGCCCACCCCGGTGTGATAGACAATGTCCAACCCCCCGGCCTGCGCATGGATGCGCGCGGCGTCAATCGCGGCGGCGGCGGGGTCGATGCCGGTGACACGGGCACCCCGCTGGGCCAAAGCCTCGGCCATGAAGCCGCCGGCACAGCCAAGGTCGAGGACGTCCTTGCCCCGCCAATCAATCTGGCCGTCAAACCAGCGCAACCGGCCGGGGACAAGGTTCTTCAGCGTCCGCACCCAGCGGATATCGTCCGACCACCACTGGTCGGCCACGCGGTCATAAATGGTCAGGTCATTGCGGGTCATGGCGGTCTTTCCTGCGGGTCAGGCGCGGCAGCGCATAGGGTACAGTGGCGCGGTAGCTTTGGAACCGGTCGCCATAGCGCGCGGCAAAGCGGCGTTCCTTCAGGCGGGGGGCAATCAAGCAATAGGCGGTCAGGCTGATGGCAAGGGCCAACTGGTCCGGCGTCCAGACCGGCACGGTCCAGAGGGTCAGGCTGAACGCCACATAGATCGGCTGACGGATCAGCCGGAACAGACCTTGGGTAGGCATGTCGGGAAAGACCGGACGGATACGAGCAAGCAGCGACAGCCACCCCAGCGCGCCCGACTGCACCTCGGCCCCGGCATCAAAGCTGGCTTTCAGAAGGATCAGCCAGCTTGCGCCATAGGCCAGGGTCAGCGCCCAGAACGCAGCCCCCTCCGCCCGCCACCAGACGATGCCCGATGGCGTCCAAAGCGCAAACAGTGCCAGCAGTTGAAGGGAAGCGATGATGGCGTAGGTGGTGGTGGCCAGTATCGCGCCATGCGCCCCAAGCCGGGCCAGAAGCCGGTTGCCGGGACCGGTCAGCAGCAACGAATGGGCCAGCGGGAATTGCAGGATCAGGGCGGCATTGGCGAGTGCAGCCCATGGCCAGGGCACCGACCCAAGGCTTTCGCTCAGGCCAAAGAACATGGCGACGATCATCGCCAGCACCCCTGCGGCAAAGGCAAGGTGACAAACTGCGCCCAGTGTCAGCGCCAACGCGATTCGGCCTGCCCCCGGCGGCGGGTGCAGCCCCGCGCGGATTAGTGTTAGGAGCCGGGCAATTCGGGGATCGTCGGTCATCGGCGCTGCGCCAGCATATCCTCGGCAATCGCGGTGCCACTGGTCCAGGCGGCCTCAACCCTTGGGCCGATGCACCAGTCGCCCCCAAGATAAAGCGAGGCATCATCACTGCGCAGGAAGGGCTGGCCAAGGGCGGTGGTCACCCGCGCATGGCGCCAACGGTGCGCTTCGACATGGGTGACGGAGTCGGGCGTAGCGCCAAGGCGGTCCAGCAGCAGGGGCAGCATCAGGGCGGCAATCTCGGCCGGCGTTTTCTCAAGGTGGTGAAGGCTGAAGGCAGTGCTGGCTTGCGCGACCCATGCGGTTGCGTCCCCGCCAGGACGGCCGGGCTTGCTGCTGTCCTGAGCAATCCAGGCGAGGGGGTCGTCAGCGTCTTTCCGCGTCACGAAAGGTGCAGGTCCATCAATGGCGGCCATCAGCGTCAGGCAAGGGGCAAGTCGCACCGGGTGAAGGGCCATGACCAACGGATGACCGGCGCCCAGAAGCCCTGCCACCTGCGGGGCTGGCACCGTGATCACCACACGCTCCGCCACCAGATCCGCGTCGCCCACCCGCACCTGCCAAGTGCCCGCCACAGCCTGCACGCCCGAAACCAAAGCGTTCTGCCGCACCTCCAGCCCCGCGCCCAGCGCCTTGGGCAGCGCCGACATGCCCGGCGTGCCAACAGTATGGCTGCGGCCACTGCCATCAGCCCACAGCGCGACCTTTCCGTTCTGCGACAGGCTTTCAAGGACGTCCGTGAACCCTGCCGCCTCGGCCGTCACATACTGCGCGCCGTGGTCGAACTGCAGCCCCCCTGCCCGCCGCGTGGCGACCCGCCCCCCGATACCCCGCCCCTTGTCAACGACCAGCACCGGCAGCCCGGCCTGCGCAAGCCGCCGCGCACAAGCGAGCCCGGCAATCCCTGCGCCGATCACGACGACAGGTTTCCGGTCCGGGGTCACAGCGGGACCAGCTTTGTCAGAATCTGCGGGATCTGCTGCTTGACCTTGAAGAACCCGGCCGAGGCATGGGGCCAGATCGTGCTGTCCCACTCCCGCCGCCATTCGGCCAGCACGATTCCCTTTGCGGCCAGATATGGCGCGGCCTCATCCATCCAGTCCCGCAATGGCCCTTGCGTGATATAGGGCGTAGCTATCTGCGTTGCGCCGACCGACGCCGCCCATTTCGCCAGCACATCGGCGTGATCGGCGCGCAAGGCAACCGCCGTCACCCCTGCCCGCGCTGCGGTATCGGCCAGCGCCCCGGCCTCGAACGCCACCACATTTTCGGCCACCGGCAATGGTGAACGCAGGTGGCTGGTGGCCAAAGTGGCTGAGCCGACGATGTTCAGGCTGGAAAGATCGAAATCCTCAACCCGGCAATCCTCGTCAGTCATGACCAGCGCTGTTGGTCGCCCAGCCTCAGGCGCGCGAAAGCTGCGGATCGGTTGCAGGGGCGGCAGGCCATCCGGCTCTGTCGCCTCCAGACCTTGGGTTACCTCGACCAGATCGCTTTCGCGCGGTGTAAAGCGTTGGCCGGTAAACGTGGCGATGTTCCAGGCCTGCGCGTGATACGGCTTGCCCCGCGTGTGCAGCCCCGCCACCCAGCGCCAGCCAAGGGTGTTGGACGCGGCATCACCATCCAGCAGATGGCGGTAGAAGAAATCCGCCCCCAGCCGCCACGGCAGCCCCAGCGTGAAGATCCAGATCGAGGCGAACCACATCCGCGCGTGGTTGTGCAGATAGCCGGTCTCAACCAACTCCTCCGCCCACGCGTCCATGCAGGCAAGGCCGGTCTGGCCGTCCATCGCCCGGTCCACGTCGCGGCGCAGGCGACGGTCGCGGTCAAGGACGGCAAGGTCAGCCTCCAGCCCCTGACGGAAGCTGGTCCAGACCTGCGGGCGACGCTCCATCCAGCCCTTGAAGTAGCTGCGCCAGATCACCTCTTGCACGAATTTTTCTGCGCCCTCCGGTCCGTGGGCGGCAAGGGCGGCGGTGACCACCTCGCCTTCCGTCACCAAACGGCGGCGGACATAGGGTGACAGGACTGACACCGCCTTGTGCTTGCCCGGTCCTCGGTCGTAATTTCGGCCACTGGCGTAGCGCAGACCCATCGCGGGGACAAAGGCCTGCATCCGGGCCAATGCCTCGGCGCGCGTCGGGGGGAAGGTCGGTGTCATTTCGGTCCTAAGCCAATTGCGACGTCTTAGGTGTTCCGCACTGACAGGAATTCAATGTGCTGCGGCAGCCTGTCGTGTTCGGTTGCAAGCCAAACAGCCGCCGCACTCCTCCAAATCGCCCATCAAGTCCACCCCCCAGACAGGCTGTGCCTGATCAGCTGCAATTATCGCTGGCCATGCTCAAGATTCAGGCAAGTTCCGGCAGTCGACCGCCAGAAAAAGCATCCCTTGTGCCGAATCGTGTTGGCCTTTTACTCTTTGGTAAAAAAGAGAATGTCACACCAACAACGGGGATCGGATCACCAATGACCATCGGGACCTTCACCATTTCACGGCGCGGCCTGATTCTGGCGGGCGCTGCCGCTGCTGCCACCGCCAACCTGCCGCGCGCGGCCGCCGCACAAGAGCCTGTTCGCATGGCGGGCATCTACACCGTGCCGGTCGAACAGCAATGGGTCAGCCGCATCCACATCGCGGCTGAGGCGCTGAAGGCCGCAGGCACCGTGGATTACACCTACACCGAAAACGTCGCCAACACCGACTACCCCCGCGTCATGCGCGAGTATTGTGAGGCCGGCGTCAAACTGATCGTGGGTGAGATTTTCGGCGCCGAAGCCGAAGCGCGTGAGGTTTGCGCCGAATACCCCGATGTGGCCTTCCTGCTGGGGTCGTCCTTCATGCCGGACGAAGCCGCGAACCCCAACCTTGCGGTTTTCGACAACTACATTCAGGACGCGGCCTACCTTTCGGGCATCGTCGCGGGCGGCATGACCAAGGGCAACATCGGCATGGTCGGCGGCTTCCCGATCCCCGAGGTGAACCGCCTGATGCACGCCTTCTTGGCCGGCGTGCGTGAGGTGAAGGCCGATGCGACCTTCCAGGTCAGCTTCATCGGATCGTGGTTCGACCCGCCGAAAGCCAAGGAAACCGCATTCGCGATGATCGACGGCGGCGCGGACCTGCTTTACGCGGAACGCTTTGGCGTCAGCGACGCCGCCAAGGAACGCGGTGTGCTTGCCATCGGCAACGTGATCGACACGCAAGGTGACTACCCGGATACGGTCGTCACCTCGGCCCTGTGGCACTTTGAACCCACGCTGAACGCCGCCGTCGCCGCCGTGCAGGCCGGGGCATTCAAAGCCGAAAACTACGGCACCTACAGCCAGATGATCGCCGGGGGCTGCTCACTTGCGCCACTTGGCACGTTTGAAGGCAAGGTTCCAGCCGAGGTGATGGCAATGGTGGCCGAGAAAGAGGCAGCGATCAAGGCTGGCACCTTCACCGTCGCCATCGACGACAGCGAGCCTGCGTCGTCGTGACCACCCCCCAAGGCGGGACGGAGGTTGTCCTCCGCCTTGACCGCATCACCAAATCCTTCGGGCCGCTGCGCGCGAATGACGCCATCTCACTCACGCTGCGGCGGGGTGAGGTGGTGGCGCTGCTGGGCGAAAACGGTGCGGGCAAGACCACGCTGATGAACATCCTGTTCGGTCACTATGTGGCCGATGACGGCGTGGTTGATGTGTTCGGCCACCCCCTTCCGCCCGGCAACCCTCGCGCGGCGTTGCAGGCCGGGGTGGGCATGGTGCATCAGCATTTTACGCTAGCGGGTAACCTGACGGTGCTGGACAACATCACCCTTGGCACCGAAAGCCTCTGGTCGCGGGGCAAGGGTCGCGCGGCTGCGCGGGCCAAAGTCGAAACCCTGGCCCGTGATTTCGGCCTTGCGGTGGACCCCATGGTCAAGGTCAGCCGCCTGACCGTAGGTGAACGTCAACGGGTTGAGATTCTGAAGGCCCTTTACCGTGACGCAAGGATCCTGATCCTGGATGAGCCCACCGCCGTCCTGACCCCGCAAGAGGCCGAGGCGCTGTTTGCCACCCTGCGCCGCGCCACCGCCCTTGGCCTGTCGGTGATCTTCATCAGCCACAAACTGCATGAGGTGATGGCGATCGCCGACCGTTGCCTTGTCCTGCGCCATGGCCGCGTGGTGGGTGAGGTGGACACCCATGCCACCGACAAGGCGCAGCTTGCCGCGCTGATGGTGGGGGGTGAACTGACGCTGCCGAAGGCCGTGGCGCGCACGGCGGGCCCGGTGTTGATGGATCTTCAATCCGTCAGCACACCCGACCGGGGGGCAGCACCGGGGCTGAAGGCGGTGACCCTTGCCTTGCGCGCGGGGCAGATCACCGGGCTTGCGGGTGTGTCCGGCAACGGGCAGGCGGCGCTGGCCGACCTTCTGTCGGGGCTGACACAGCCCGCCTCCGGCACCGTGTCGCTGAATGGCAACAGGGTCGCGCGCTGGACCCCGCGAATCGCGATTGCCCAAGGCATCGGCCGCATCCCCGAGGATCGCCACCACACCGGCAGTATCGCCGATTTTGACCTGACCGAAAACGCCGTGCTGGAGGGTTACCGCACCCGCTTTTCCAAGGCGGGCTGGATGAACTGGCCCGCCGCCCGCGCCTTTGCCGAAGGGATCATCGCCGCCTATGACGTGCGCTGCCCGGGGCCAGAAACGCGCATCCGCCTCTTGTCAGGCGGCAACATGCAAAAGCTGATCCTTGGCCGCGCGCTGGCCCCCGGCCCACAGATCATTCTGGCAAATCAGCCGGTGCGGGGCCTTGATGTCGGTGCGATTGCCTATGTGCAATCCCAGCTTATCGCCGCGCGCGACCGGGGGGCCGCGATCTTGCTTATTTCCGAAGATCTAGATGAATTCATGGGTTTGTCGGACATATCTCATGTGATGTCTCAAGGTCGCCTCAGCCCCGCCTTCCCGCGTGGCACCATCACCGCGCCGGAAATCGGGCTGTGGATGGCAGGCCAGGGCTTCGACGGGGCACGCCATGCCGCTTGATCCGATCACAAACCGCAGTGGGCGTTGCAGGCTTGCCCCTGAAAGGCGGACGCCCCGTGATCTGCGCAGTTTCCGCAACGGACCATTCCTGCGAACCCACCAAAGCCAAAGCGCAGAAACCACTCTGCGTATTTCAAAATTACAGAATGAATTGCTCATCTTGTCCACACATCTTCATGCAAAGCCTCAACGTCTTTCCGGGGCCAGCCATGCGGCTTGAACCCATCGCAAGCCCCACCACCCTGCGCCGCCTTGGTCTGCCCGCGCTGGCGCTGGCCGCGACGATGGCGGTCGCAACCCTGCTGGCGCTGATCGCCGGGGCAGACCCCTTCGCCACCCTTGGCCAGATCGCCACCGGCGCGCTGGGGTCACGGCTTGCCATCCTTGAAACGCTGAACCGCGCCACGCCGCTGATCTTCACCGGCCTTGCCATCGCCGTCGCCTTCCGCGCCAAGCTGTGGAACATCGGGGCCGAGGCGCAGCTTTACGCGGGCGCCATCACCGCCGTCCTTCTGGGCACCGGGGCGCTTGGCAGCCCCTGGGTCCTGCCCGTCAGCGCAATCGCGGCCATGGGGGCGGGCGGGTTGCTCCTTCTTGGCCCGGTCCTTCTGAAAACAAGGCTGGGGGTGGATGAGGTGGTGACCACCCTCCTCCTGAACTTCATCATGCTGCTGTTCGTCAGCTACCTGCTGGAAGGTCCGCTGAAAGACCCCATGGGCATGGGCTGGCCGAAATCCCCCGCCCTGCTGCCTGAGGCGCGCCTGCCCCGCATCGTCGACAGCTTGCGCCTGCACTGGGGCTTTGCGCTGGCGCTGATCGCCGCCGTGATCGTCTGGGTGATCCAGACCCGCACCACCCTTGGGTTCGAGATCCGTGCCGTGGGCCAAAACCCCGCCGCCGCGCGCTTCGCGGGCATCCCGGTCAACGCGGTCCTCGTGAAAACCGCGCTCCTGTCCGGGGGCCTTGCCGCACTTGCCGGGTGGTCCGAGGTTGCGGGGCTGAAAGGCCACCTCTCCCAAGACCTTTCCCCCGGCTTTGGCTATACCGGGATCATCGTGGCGATGCTGGCCCTCCTCCACCCCCTCGGCGTGGTCATCAGCGCCCTGTTCGTCGCCGGCATCTTCGTGGGGTCCGACGCGATGAGCCGGACCGCAGGCGTGCCGACCTACATCGCCGACATGCTGCTTGCGACTGCGCTTCTGTTCATGGTCCTGGCGATCCTTCTGACCAAAATGCGCGTGGTGCGGGGATGACCGACATCATCGACATCCTGATTTCGGCCAGCTTCTGGGCCGCCGTGATCCGCATCGCCACACCGCTGATCTTTGCCACGATGGGGGAACTCATCTGCGAACGCGCGGGCGTCCTGAACCTGGGGATTGAGGGGATCATGGTCATCGGGGCCTTCACAGGCTGGATGGCGGTCTACCAAGGCATGCCCTTGTGGGGCGGGGTGGCGACCGCGATGCTGGCGGGGATGCTCTTTGGCCTCCTCCACTCCACCCTCACCGTGCCCTTCGGACTGTCGCAGCACGTCGTCGGCCTTGGCGTCACGCTGCTGGCGACCGCCACCGCCGCTTTCGCCTACCGCCTCATCCTGCCCGAGGTGACAAGCCCCCCGAAGATCGAACCCTTCCCACCGCTTGAGCTGCCCCTCCTTGGTGACCTGCCCTTCTTCGGTGAGGTGATCTTTCAGCAAACCGCCCTCACCTGGGCCGCATTTGCCGTGGCCGCCCTGACCGCCTTCACCCTTTACCGCACCCCCCTTGGCCTTGCCCTGCGCGCGGCGGGGGAAAACCCGGCGGCGGTTGAGGCGCAGGGGCTGTCTGTCACCGCCCTGCGGATGGGGGCGGTTATGGTCGGCTCGGGCCTGATGGCGGTGGGGGGCGCGTTCCTGACCCTATCGGCCTTCTCCTCGTTTTTCTTCGAGATGGTGAATGGCCGCGGCTGGGTATGCGTGGCATTGGTCGTCTTTGGCGCGTGGAAGCCGGGCAAGGCCGTCCTTGGAGCGATCCTTTTCGCTGGGTTCGACGCTTTGCAGATCCGCCTGCAACAGACCGACCTTGGCGCCGTCCTGCCCTACCAGCTGTTCCTTGCCGCGCCCTATATCCTGTCCATCCTCGCGCTGATCCTGATGTCCCGCCGGGCCGAGGTTCCTGCCGCCCTGATGCTGCCATACAACAAGGGGGAACGCTGAATGTTCGATCTTCTGGTCAAGGGCGGCACGTTGCCCGATGGCACCGTCGCCGATATCGGCATCAAGGGCGACCGCATCGCCGCTGTCGGTACGCTGGAGGGTGAGGCCGCCCGCACAATCGACGCCACCGGCGATCTTGTGGCCCCGCCCTTCGTCGATCCGCATTTCCACATGGACGCGACGCTGTCCTACGGCCTGCCAAGGGTGAACGCCTCTGGCACCCTTCTGGAGGGCATCAGCCTGTGGGGAGAGTTGCGCGATATTGCCACGGTCGACGAACTGGTCACCCGCGCCGTCACCTATTGCGACTGGGCGGTCAGCATGGGGTTGCTTGCGATCCGCACCCATGTCGACACCACGCCAGACCATCTGCGCGGGGTGACGGCGATGCTTGAAGTCAAGCGCATCGTCGCCCCCTACCTTGACCTGCAACTCGTCGCCTTCCCGCAGGACGGACTTTACCGGACCAAGACCGGGCGGCAGAACCTGCTGCGTGCGCTCGACATGGGGGTGGATGTCGTAGGCGGCATCCCGCACTTTGAACGCACGATGGAGGAAGGGGCGGAATCCCTCCGCGATCTTGGCCGTATCGCCGCGCAGCGCGGGTTGATGTGGGACGTGCATTGCGATGAAACCGATGACCCGATGTCGCGCCATGTGGAAACCCTGGCGCGAGAGGTGACGCGGCATGGGTTGGGCGGGCGCGCGGCGGGCAGTCACCTCACCTCCATGCACTCCATGGACAATTACTATGTGTCCAAGCTCCTCCCCCTGATCGCCGAGTCTGGCATGACCGTGATCCCCAATCCGCTGATCAACATCACCCTGCAGGGCCGCCACGACACCTACCCCAAACGCCGGGGCCTGACGCGCGTCAAGGAAATGCAGGCGATGGGCATCCCCGTCGGCTGGGGGCAGGATTGCGTGCTTGACCCCTGGTATTCGCTTGGCACTGCTGACATGCTGGACGTGGCCTTCATGGGCCTGCACGTCGCACAAATGACCCATCCGGCGGAAATGGCGCGCTGCTTTACCATGGTGACCGAGACGAACGCCCAGATCCTGAACCTTGACGGCTACGGCCTGACCCCTGGCTGCACCGCCAGCCTTGTGATCCTTGACGCAGGCACCCCGGTTGAGGCGCTGCGCCTGCGCCCTGACCGCCTTGCCGTCATCTCACGCGGGAAGGTGGTGGCGGAACGCGCGCGCAATGATTGCAGGCTTGCCCTGCCCGGCCGCCCGGCAAATGTGCGCCGCCGGCACACCCAGATCTGACATGCCAAACCTGACCGGCCAGCCCCGCCAACCGGTCCTTCAATATTCCATCCAAGCGCCCCATTTTCGCCGTCATCCACAACCATGGATCGAACGGTAGATTGGTGCGCTGGCGTGGACGATGTCAGGCAAGGCGCGGGATAGGCTTGGTTTCCCCGCCATTGTGTCTGACAAGGCTATCACCGCGCAGCGCTGGCGAAAGGGATGGGCAGCATGGCACAGCAGAAAGCTGTCGAGGCCTCGGCCGACGATACAGACGATCTGGTTGACGAACTGCAGCCCGGCACGAAGCTGCTGAAAGGCCAGTATACGATTGTCCGCTACATCAACAGCGGCGGCTTTGGCATCACCTATCTGGCCAAGGACAGCCTTGATCGGGATGTGGTCATCAAGGAATGTTTCCCCAGCGCCTTTTGTCGCCGCAGCAAGGCGATGGTGTCGGCCCGGTCGCGCGCCCATACGGCGGAACTGCGCTCCGTGGTGCAGCTTTTCGTGCGCGAGGCGCGGCACCTGTCCAAGATCGTCCATCCCAATATCGTGGCCGTGCATCAGGTCTTTGAAGACAACGGCACCGCCTACATGGCGATCGACTTCATCAACGGGCTTGACCTGCAGCAGATCATCGACGGTCAGGGCCCGATGCCCGAGGCCGAAGAAATCGTTCTGCTGACCGAAAAACTGCTGGCGGCGGTGGGGTTCATCCACTCTAACGACATGCTGCACCGGGATATTTCGCCTGACAACGTGCTGATCGACCAGAAGGGCCAGCCGATCCTGATCGACTTTGGCGCCGCTCGTGAACAGGCCAGCCAGACCAACCGCGCCATGTCGGCGCTGCGGGTGGTCAAGGACGGCTATTCACCGCAGGAATTCTACATCGCCGGGTCCGAACAAGGCCCGTGGAGCGATCTTTACGCCCTTGGTGCAACGCTTTACCACCTGATCAGCGGTGAGGCTCCGGTCAACGGGCAAGCCCGGCTGGCTGCCCTCGCCGAAGATATGCCGGACCCCTACACCCCGCTGACCGGACGCTTTGAAGGGTATCCCGCCGGTTTTCTTGCGGCAATCGACAAGGCGCTTTTCACGCTGCCCAAGCAGCGCGTGCAGTCGGCGCAAGAATGGCTGTCAATGTTCCGCCCCGGCATCAAATTGCCCATTGATCCGAACGATGACATCGCCGCTGCCGTGCAGGCCATGGTGGCCGCTGCCCGCGCCGAAGCTGCCGTCCGGATCGAGGGCAACTCTCCCGCCGCGGGTGCAGGCTTTGGTGCTCCACCCCAGCTTGCCCGTCAGGTATCACAGCCCCAGCCCACTTCCGGCGACGCACTGGCCAAGACCGTTTCAACAGCCCAGAGTGAGACCCGCGTTGCCGGTCGTAGTGGGATGCCGGTGCAGTTGGTTGGCGGGATCGCGGCTGCCCTCGCCATCGTGGGCCTTGGCGTCATGCTGATGGGGGGGCCGGATGCCCCTGCCCCGGAAACCGTTGTGGCAACCGTGGCAGAGCCCGCGTCCGCAGCCGCCGAAGCGCCGCCAGAGACCGCAGAACCGGTTGCCGAAACTGCCGCCGCAGCGCCAGTCGCCGTAGTCCCCGTGGCAGAGCCGACCGCTGACACCGCATCCGCGGCGCCAACCGCCGAAGCAACGACAGAAACTGCCGCCGCCCCGGCTGAGACATCTACCGATGTGCCAGCCGCCAAGGTCGAGGAGGTGGCTGCCGCCGAACCTGAAGCTGAAGCTGTGGCCGAACCGGTCGCCGAAGCTGCGGCAGAACCGGTGGTTGAGCCTGCGGTCGCAACCGCTGACACCGACGTTCAGCCAGAGCTTGCCGCACCTGAACCGGCCCGCAGCGGGACAGTGCTTGAAAACCAGATCGGCTTTGCCGCCTGGGACGCGACGATGCCCTTCCTGGAAGACAACCGGATCATCGGCGGACAGCGCGTGGCGGTCATTCTGCGCCTGTTGCCGAATGTCGATGTGGCCTCTGTCGGCGACTGGCTGGCGAATGGATTGATCCTGTATTCGGTCAACGGTGTCGACATCCAGCAAAGCGGCAGCATCACCACGGCGGTCCTGAACGCGATGCGTGTTGATCCCGATGGCAAGGCGCGGGTCGTCGTGCAGTACGCCGGATCATCTCTTGAACGGCAGACGGGCCTGATGACCGTGACCGCCACGCGCCTTGTCAGTCTTGCCAATGGCGTAAGCGTGTCCGTCAGCAGCATCGACGGTGAGTGGCGTACCACAGTGACCGACGTCACCAACCCCAGCACCACAAGTCTGCAGGCGGGGGATGTTCTCTTCCGCGACAAGACCACCGGGGTGGCACTGGACGGTCCGACCTCGCTTGAAACGATCATGGCGTCCCTGGTCGAATCCGACACCGCAACGACCGAGTTTGCAATCATCCGGGACAACAAACTTGCCGACGCGACCCTGCAACTCGCCAAAAAAGCCGGACAATGAGGCCTGCCGTGATCGAACGTCTTCGCAAGCCCGGCTTGCCCGAAACAGAACCGGCGGCTGCCCGCAACCAGGCCAATGCCACCCAGACGGCCGCACCGTCAGGCCGCGGTCCGGCAAAGCTTGACCCGCTGGTCGAAGCTTTGGGGCAGGCTGTTGCCCGCAATGCAACACGGGAACGCACGCTTTCTGCGGCATGAAGCCCGTCAAGACCATGAATATACCAGAAAAAAAGTCTTCAGCCTGTCCCAGCCGCCCGTGACCATGACACTGACCACCACAGCAATGCAGCACGGCGGGCTGTTGACCAAAGGAGTGTACGGATGACGATTTCGGCGAGAACCCTCAGTATCGGCTGCATGGCCGTCTTCTTGTCCAGCGGTGCCGCCATTGCGCAAGAGGCATGCACCACCTACACCGTGGTGGCGGGTGACAACTTGCGCTATATCGCGCGCTCGGCTTACGGCGATGCCGACATGTACCGTGTGATCTACAGCGCAAACGTCGACAAGATCGGTGCCAAGGCAGACCTGATCGAGGTCGGGGTCTCACTTGCCATTCCGTGCGACCCTAGCACCGAAACAGCCGCCGTCGCCGATCCGTCGGTTCCGTTGGCGACCGGTGTTGTCGATCCAGCAACCGCTCCTGTGGCTGTGGTGCCCGACCTTCCCGTCGTCAGCGCCGGCACGACCGAAGTGGTCGCCGCCGCGCCCGAAGCCGTTACCCCGACACCTGCTGCTGCGGAACCTGCGGCCACCGAACCGCCGATGGTTTTCCCGTTCCGCTTTGTCACCGGCAACGGATATGCCCCTTTCGCTGATGAGATGCTGCCCGGCGGCGGCATGTTCACCCAACTGGTCGAGATGGCAATTTTTCGCGCCGACCCGGCCATACCCTACAACATGACCTTCGTGAACGACTGGCAGGCCCATCTGGATGCGCTGCTGCCGTCGGGGGCCTATGACCTAAGCTTCCCTTGGGTGCGCCCGGATTGTGAATCAACTGAAATGCTGTCGGCCAGCGACGCGTCCCGCTGCGAAGCCTTTGTCTTCTCGGCACCGCTTTATGAAATTGTCGATGGCTTCTTCATGCCCGCCGACAGTGAGCTTTTGGCCGCAACCACCTACACCGCCTTTGAAGGCAAGCGCATCTGCCGCCCGGAAGGCTATACCACAGGCGTGCTGGAAGCTGCCGGCCTGCCCGGCGACAAGATTGAACTGACGCGCCCTATCTCGGCGACCGACTGTTTCGAGGCGCTGGCGGCCGGCAAGGTTGACATCGTCTCCATCGATGCCGAGGTGGGCGACAGCGCAATTGCCGAATTGGGGATGACCGGTGATTTCGCCCAGAACCCGCATTTGATGACGTTCGACAGCCTGCATGTCATTGCGCACAAGTCCAATGCCCGCGCCGTCGAAATGGTGGGGATGCTGAATGAGGGTGTGGTCGAAATGTACGAATCGGGCGAATGGTATGAAATCGTTTCATCCGCGCTTGAACGCAACGCGTTGCAACAATAGCGCCAACGCCATCGTCTTTGCCTTGGACCGGTCCGATTGGGCCGGTCCTTTGCATTTCCACGACCCTGACATTCAACACTTTCGGCACTTCAAAGCTGCAGCGCACCGCTTGTAACTTTGGGGTGTGCGTTTGTTTCCGAACCGTCTTCACTCCATGGCTCAAAAGGCCGTTTGCGCCTATGAATCCTTCGAATTGCCTTATTCGTGCCACTTCAGAACGTCTTCCTGTCAACAGTTGGCGCATTGTTCGGACCGCCGGACATCGTGCCATTTGCAACTGTCGTCAGAAGGACATGACACACATGAAAGCTGGATCTGACAAATACCGGACGACGGCCCTGTCGGCGTTGCTTGTGCTTTTGCCGGTCGCCGCCTTTGCCCAGGACGCCTGCACGACCTATACGGTCCGCGATGGCGATACGCTGGGAACCATCGCGCAGGCAGCCTATGGCTCCTACGACTATCAGATGATCTTCAACGCCAACCGTGACGCGCTGGCGACGAACCCCAACAGCCTGACCGCCGGTCTCCAGCTGATCCTGCCCTGCGAAGATGGCCGCCTGACGCCGGA
>JANPJU010000047.1:0-44256 GCA_031425675.1 Paracoccaceae bacterium
TTGCGAATGACAAGATCACGCACCGCCGCATTGAAGCTGTCGGGGCGGGGGTGGCAATAGACGACAAGGGCGCGCATGAAGGTGACCGAATTATCGTTGCCGGGTAGCAGGATAGCGGCCCGGAAGGCGCGGTCAGCGCCATATGTAGCGTAACATCATCCGGCATCACCCCAAACCGCGACATTTTGTCGCTATCTCTTGACTGGTGGTCCTAAGGTCGGAAATCGGCCAGTCCGTCGGTCAGAAACCGTTCAGCCAGGGCCAGGGTGCCCAAAGTATAGGCAGGCCCACCCAGGGCCTGCGCCGTGTCGCTGTCGGCGCGGGTGGCAAGCCAGGCTGTCAGAAGGACGCGGCGCAAGAAGATCAGCGTCGGGATCAGCGCGCGGTCCTCGTCGCGCAGGGGGGCGATGCTTGTGTAGCCTGCCACCCAATGGGCGATCAGGTCGGGCAGCCGGGGGTCGGTCTCGATGAAGGAGAGGGCGGCGGCAAGGTCATAGACCCACCAGCCAAAGCCGCAATCATCAAAGTCGATGGCGGTAAGGGTGTTGCCGTCCACCATCAGGTTGGCAAGGCGCAGGTCGGCGTGGATCAGGCCGAACGTCTCTGGCCCGGTGCCATAGGCGCGCAGGGTCTGGGCAAGTTGCGCGGTGGCCCGGTCAAGCAGCGCCACGCCCTTGGCATCCAGGCCCTGCGCCTGCCGCCAATTGCCCCAATGCGGCCGCGGTCCAAGGATCGTGTCCACGTCCCAGCGTTTGCGCGTAAAGCCGGGCGGCGGGGTCCAGCCGCGCGCTTGCAGGTGCAGGTGGGCGGTGATTTCGCCCAAGGGACCGAACCATCGGCCAAGGTCATCGCCCGGCTGAAGTTCCTGGCCCAGGATCGGCGTGAAGGCGACGATGAAGCGATCGTCAACCTGCGTCACCGGGCCTTGCGCGCCGGGGACGGGCCGTACGGTACGCAAGGAGGGCAGGTCTTGCAGCGCCGTCAGCCAAGCCAGTTCCGAGGCGATCTCGGCCTTGGTGTGATAGCCGTGGCGGTGCAGGCGCAGGATCAGCGGGCCGGCGCGCCACGTCTCATTCTCGGACCGGTTGAGAAGGTTCAGCGGGGTGTCAGCGGGCAACCCATAGGCGGCCAGGGCGCGGGCAATCAGATCAGACATCCCCGCCCCGGCGCAGCAGGTAGATGTCCATGATCCAGCCATGTTCGGCACGCAGGGCGGCGCGGGTGGTCAGGATTTCGTCTGACACCTGGGACAATGGCCCATGGATCAGCGCCTGTTGCGGCATGCCGACATAGGCGCCCCACCAGATGGTGGTATCGGTGGGGTCTATGGTGGTGAAGGCCCCGCCCTTGTCCAGCATGACGGCAAGCGTCGTGGCACCCTCCGGCCAGCCATGATCGCGCAACTGGCGACCGGTGGTGATGGTGACGGGGGCGGCGAGGGTGTTGAGCGGAATGGCATGGGCCGCGGTCAGGACTTGCAGGCTGGTGATGCCGGGGATCACCTTGACCGCGACGTCGGGCAGGCGGGCCGCGATGCGCAGGGTGCTGTCGTAAAGCGACGGGTCGCCCCAGACCATCAGCGCGACGGTTTGCGCTCCGGGTTTGGCGGTCATGGCGTTGGCCCAGACAGTGGCGATGGCGTCGTGCCAGTCGTTCACCGCGCCAAGGTAGTCAGACTGATCGGCGCGGGTGGGCACGTCATATTCGGCGACCGGGACCGGGGTGGTAAGGGTCTGCGCCAGGATCAGGCGGCGGATATCGGCAAGGTCGGATTTGTCATCGCCCTTGTGGGGCAGCAGGATCAGATCGGCGCTGTTCAGGGCGCGCGCGGCCTCGGCCGTCAGGTGACCCGGGTTGCCGGTGCCGATGCCGATGATGGAAAGGGTGATCATGCGCTGGCTTTAGAAAGCGGCGCGGCCCTTGGCAAGAGCCGCGCCCCTCCTCCTCCTCGTGCGACTGCGTCTTCTCGTCGGAGGTTGCCCAGCGAGGAGTGACGCAGTCATCGACGAGCGGTGATGCAGATCACGCCGCGTAAAGCCGGGGCGTCACGAGAGGGGAGCCTTGGCCCTTGACCGCCTTGGCAAGGCCAAGGACGGCAAGATCCGCCAAAGGCTCGATCAGGACCACGGCCATGTAGGCCACACCGAAGGTGCCGACGGCGGCCAGGTTTTCCGCCCCGAAGCCCGCACCATAAACCGCCCAGAAGGCGACCCAGGCGACGACACCGCCCTGATAGACCGTTGAAAGCGCCAGTACCTGGCTGTATTTCAGGTCAACATATGCGGTGCCGGGCGCGATGATCCGCTTGGCCAGCGCATGCAGGGCAAACAGCGGCACCAGAAGCGTGGTCAGGTTCATCCCGTATTGCGGCAGATCGAAGGGGGCGAAGAACAGCCCCTGGATCAAAAGCCCTGCCGCCAGCCCGATCGCCGCAGGCCCCGCCCCAAGGATCAGGAACAGGGTTGAGCCGAGGATGAAATGAACCTCACTGACCCCCACGGCGAAATGCGGCATCACCTCAAAGAAGATGAAGACGCCGATGGTGGCGATCACGGACCGCAGGGCAAGGGACGTGATGCCCCGTTCCTTCGTGGCCGTGGCAATGTGGAAAAGCGCCACCCCGCCCGCCGCAGCGGCGGTGGCATAGCTAAGCGCGATCTTGGCCCCGTCAACGAGGCCTGGTTCGATATGCATAAGTCCCTCCTGTCCGTCACACCCGACGGCGGTTTCTGTTCATGCAGGGCCGGTCTCCTGGCTGGCGGATCATGGCGGGCCTTCGCCTTCCCACCCGAACCCCGGGCAGTGGCTTGATGAAGACCCGCTCACCGCTGACAGTCGCGGGGGCGGCTGATGACACGGGCTCCCATTCGGGTAAGCCCGCTCCTCATTCCCGTTTCAGTCCCGGCGCTTTGCACCTGATGGGACACCTTGCTTAACCTGTCTGCGCCCTTGGCCGCATTCGGTCAAGAAAGAAGGCGACCGGGCGCGGTCAGTCCACGACACCGTCTGCCAGTGCGCCATAAATGATCAGGCCGGGAAGCGGGCTGCGGTCTGTGGCCAGACTTTCGGCCAGTGCCGCGATGGTGGACCGGTGGAGGCGTTGGTCCGGAGTGCTGACCGCCTCGGCCAGTAGGGCGGGGGTGTCGGGCGGCAGACCCTGCGCGATCAGTGCGGCGGCAAGCGCGGGGAAGGTGCGCTTGCCCATGAAAACCACGGTGGTGGCGCGCGGATCGGCCAAGGCGGGCAGGTTCAGCCCCGGCGGCAGGTTGCCCGAGGTGTCGGCGGCGGTGATGAACTGCACGCGTTGGGCATGGCCGCGCCGGGTAAGCGGGATGCCGGCGGCGGCAGCGGCGGCCGACGCGGAGGTGACGCCGGGCACTATCTCGCACCCGATGCCGGCAGCGTGGAGGGCAGTCAATTCCTCCTCGAGCCGGCCGAAGATGCCGCTGTCACCTGACTTCAGCCGCACCACCCGCGCCCCCGTCAGGGCATAGTCGACCAGCAGGCGGCTGACATGGTCCTGCTTGGGCGAGGCGCGGCCCGCGCGCTTGCCGACACCGACAAGGTCCGCGCCCGGTTTGGCCAGCGCCAGAATCGGGCCGGACGACAGGTCATCGAACAAGATCGCATCCGCCGCCTGCAGCGCGTTGACCGCCCGGACGGTCAACAGATCGGGATCCCCCGGCCCGGCGGAGACGAAGGTGACGAAGCCCGTCATCGCGCGCCCCGAATTCTTCGAAGAAACCGGGGCGGAGCCTTTGAATGCGCCGACCCGGAACTTTCGAAGAGTCCGGGGAAAAGTCGGACAGGACTGCTCATCATGATCCCGCGATCAGGTGGAAATAGGTGCCGGTCGATAGCCCGCCCCCTGCCCAAAGTCGATAGGACCCGGTTTCCGGCACAATGGCCCCGGTCGCATCCCTCACCTGCGCAAGGGGCGCGTCGGGCTGGTCGAGGATGGTGGAATAGTGAAATTCATGCCCCGACAGATGAGCGCCTGTTCCCTGACCGGGGATGCCTTGTGCCATGATCGCCCTCCGGTAGCCCAGATGCATCTTGCAGCTGGCGTAGCTGGTGACCAGGCCCAGAAGCCCCGCCATCTGGTGGCGCGTTCCGTCCTTGTCCACCAGCCCCTCGCCCATTGCCATGTAGCCGCCGCACTCGCCATGCACCGGCTTCGTCTCGGCAAATCTGCGCAGCGCGGTGCGGTAACGGTCTGCCGCCGCAAGCACGCCCGCGTACAGTTCCGGGTAGCCGCCCGGCAACCAGCAGACATCGGCGCTGGGGTCGGGGCCTTGGTCTGCAAGGGGCGAGAAGGGCAGGATTTCCGCACCCGCCGCCTGCCAGCCGTGCAGAAGGTGCGGGTAGACGAAGCTGAACGCCGCATCACGCGCCAAGGCAATGCGCTGGCCAGGCGGCGTGATCCGTGCCGGCGCGGCAGGGCTGGCATGGGTAGCGGCGGCAGCAAGCAGGGCGTCAAGGTCCACGCCGTCGCGCATCAGGGTGGCGGCTTCGGCGATCAGGGTTTGCAGGGCGGGTTGTTCTTCGGCCTGAACAAGGCCGAGGTGACGTTCCGGCATCGCAATCGCCGCCCGTTTGGGCAGGCTGCCAAGGACGGTGATCCCAGCCTCCTCCATCCCCTTGCGGACCAGCGCCTCATGCCGGGGGCTGGCAATCCGGTTCAGGATCACCCCCGCCACCCGGACCCCGGACCGGAACCGCGCAAGGCCCAAGGCGACTGCCGCCGCCGTCTGCGCCTGACCCGAGGCGTCAATCACCGCGACCACCGGCCAACCCATCCGCACCGCCAGATCCGCTGTCGCCCCGTTGCCACAGCCCCCCGGCGCGGCCACTCCGTCAAAAAGTCCCATGGAGCCTTCTGCCAGGATCAGATCCGCCCCTTGTGCCTGGCCCAGAAGCCCGTCCAGCATGGCCCCCGGCATCGCCCAGCTGTCAAGGTTGAACGACCAGCGCCCGCTTGCCGCCCGGTGAAACGCGGGGTCAATGTAATCCGGCCCGTTCTTGAAGGGCTGCACCCGAAGCCCCCGGTCCCGCAGCGCGCGCAACAGCCCCAGCATGACCGTGGTCTTGCCCGTGCCCGACGCCGGGGCCGAGATGACAAGTCCCGGGATCATGACCCCGTCCCCGGAAAGCGCGGATCGGTGCCAACCGGCCGATAGCGCCGGTCATAGTCGCCGGCATAAAGGCGGCTGTCCTCAAACCCTTCCTGCGCCAGTGCAGGGCCGACAAGGATCAGCGCCGTCCGCTCCACCTCCGCCGGCACGGTGGCGGCCAACGTCACCAGCGTCGCCCGGATGATCCGCTGATCGGGCCAGGTTGCGCGCCAGACCACGGCCACGGGGCAATCCGGTCCGTAATGGGGGACAAGGTCAGCCACCAGTTTGTCGATCAGATGAATCGACAGGTGCAAGGCCAGCGTCGCCCCGGTTGCGCCGAACGCGGTCAGCGTTTCACGCGCTGGCATCTGGGTCGCGCGCCCCTCGACCCGCGTCAGCACCACCGACTGCGCCAGTCCCGGCAGCGTCAGTTCCACCCCCAGCACCGCAGCCGCCGCCGCAAAGGACGGCACGCCGGGCGTGACATCATAGGGAATCCCCAACTCTCGCAGCCGCCGCAACTGTTCCCCCATCGCCGACCAGATCGACAGGTCCCCCGAATGGAGCCGCGCCACATCCTGCCCCGCCGCATGGGCGGTCGCGATCTCGGCGATGATCTCATCCAGACTAAGCGGTGCGGTATTGACGATCCGGCAGGCAGGGGGGCAATGCGCCAGCACCCCAACGGGCACCAGCGACCCCGCATAAAGGCACACCGGTGAGGCTGCGATCAGATCCCGCCCCCGCAGCGTCAAGAGGTCCGCCGCCCCTGGCCCCGCCCCGATGAAATGAACCGTCATGCCGCCCCCCTGCAGGGCTGTGCCCATGCCATTGCTCTTTTTCCAAATACTCCCGCCGGAGGCTGCACCGGGCCGGTTGCACGCCCTTCGCCCGCAGAAGCGGGACCAAGGGCGTGCGCGAAGCGCTCAGTCTGGAACCCGCGGGCCAGGGGCATCACTCCAGCCCCTCGGCAACCGCTGCGGTCGCTGTTCCGTCTGCTGAAACCACCCTTGGCCCGCGCAAGCGCGCGCCGGGGCCGGCCGCTGCCAAGGCCGCGGCTTCCGCCACTGACCCTGTCCCATGCAGTGCCGCCACCCGGTCGGACCGCGTCACCACGGTCTGCCCGGCCAGCGCATCGGCCGCCACCGCAATCACTGGCAGCCCCAGCGCCGCTGCCAGCCCCGCCAACCCCGGCGCCTTCGCCTCAAGGCTCGCAAGATGCGTCACGCCTTCCGCCCCGCCCGCCCGCGCCAGTGCGTCCTGCAACGCCGCGAGTGAGGTTTCTGACCGGAACCCGAAGCCCGCGACGATCATCGCACCACGCTCCATTGCAGGATCGGCAGGGCCGCCCGCCAGCCACGTTTGCGGCCAATGGCGGCGGGTTCCGACAGTTCGATCTTCAACAGGCTGCCGCCGTGCCGCGCCGACCAGTCAAGGACCAGCGCCTCGGTCTCGATCGTGACTGCGTTCAGAACCAGACGGCAGCCTGCGGGCAGCACCTCCCACAGCCGCGCCAGCATCGCCTCGCTGGCCCCACCGCCGACGAACACCGCATCCGGCGGGGGCAAGATGTCGAGGCCTTCAGGCGCGCGGGTCTCGACGACCTGATGCCGATGGGCCAGACCAAAGGCCGCGACATTCGACCTTGCCCGCGCTGCCCGCACCGGGTCTGCCTCAAGTGCCACAACGCGCGCGCCGCCCGCCAGCAGCCATTCGATCCCCACCGAGCCTGAACCTGCGCCAATATCCCACAACACCTCGCCCGCCATGGGGGCCAGCGCCGACAGGGTCAGCGCCCGCACCGGACGTTTGGTGATCTGACCGTCATGGTCAAAATACGTATCGGCCAAACCTTGGGCACCCGGCAGGCCGGGATCGGTGGCCTCGATGGCCACCGAGACCGGGGCGGTCACAGCCCCCGGAACGCCTGCTGTCACCCGCTCCATCGGCCCGCCAAGCCGTTCCAGAACGGTCAGCCGCGCGCCGGGATGGCCGTTGTAGCGCAGCCATTCAGCCAGGTCACCAACCGCCGCCCCATCACGCAGCGTGCAGATCGCCCGCACCCCGCGCCCCAGCACCGGGCGCAGCCGTGCAAAGGGGGCGGCATGAAGGCCAAGGCAATGCACCTCCTCCAGCCGCCAGCCCAGCCGGTTTGCCGCCAGTTGAAAGGTTGATGGCGCTGGGTGTGACACCCATTCGCCCGGCTTCAGATGCGCCACAAGACTGCCACCTGCGCCGAACCAGAAGGGGTCACCCGACGCAAGGACGACTGTCGGCTTGCCGCGATGCGGCAGTACGGGGGTGGGGTCAAATGGCACGGGCCAGGCTTGCCCCTTGCCACCCGCGCCGATCAAGTCCAGATGCCGGGGGCCGCCGAAGATGACCTCGGCAGCAGCAAGGGCGGCATGGCTTGCAGGCGACAGGCCCGCCGGTCCATCCTCACCCAGCCCGATGATCGTCAGCCAGGGATTATCCATGACACGCATCCTCCTCCTTGGCGGTACGTCCGAGGCAAACCTGATGGCCGAAGCCATCGCCAAGGCCGGGCTGGCAGGCGTCTATTCCTACGCTGGCCGGACCGAGGTGCCGATGGGCCAGCCGATCCACATGCGCATGGGCGGTTTTGGCGGCGTTGAGGGGCTGCGCGCCTATCTGGCTGATCAGGCGATAACCCATGTGATCGACGCCACCCACCCCTTCGCCGCGCAGATGAGCGCCAACGCCGTCGCCGCATGCACCGCGACCGGCACGCCCCTGATCGCGCTGGAACGCGCGCCCTGGGTGGCGGGGGAAGGCGACCGCTGGACCCATGTTGCCGACATCGGTGCCGCTGTCACCGCCCTTGCCGGGCCGCCGCAGAACGTGTTCCTTGCCATCGGCCGTCAGCACCTTGCGCCCTTCGCGGCCCAGCCCCAGCACCACTATCTTCTGCGGCTGGTCGATGCGCCCGGCGACGCCCTGCCCGTCCCACAGGCACGGGTGATCGTGGCGCGCGGACCGTTTGATGTGGCAGGTGACACGGCGTTGATGCAGTCGCATGGCACGCAGGTTGTGGTCGCCAAGAATGCGGGCGGGAAGGGTGCGGTGGCCAAGATCGTCGCCGCCCGCACGCTTTGCCTGCCGGTGGTGATGATCGACCGCCCGGTGATCCCGCCCCGCCCGGTGGCCCATTCCGTGGCCAAGGTGATGGAGTGGCTGCGTCATCGCACCCTCCGGGGCGAATAGACAAAGCGCCCGACGCGGCGGGTGGCAGAGTTCCCGACGATCACCACCGTCCGCATATCCGCCATCTCGGGCACAGCCTCACCCAGGGTCACGGTCTGCAACCGTTCTTCGGGCGTGGAAACCGCGCGGGCGAAGGTGATCAGGCGGTCTGGCCCACATTCCGCCCGCAGCACCGAAAGCGCGCGGGCAAAACCGTCCGGTCGGCTGGCGGAACGGGGGTTGTAGAACGCCATGGCGAAATCGGCACGCGCGGCATGGCGCAGTCGGGTTTCGATCACCTCCCAGGGCTTGAGGTTGTCCGACAGGTTGATGCAGCAGAAATCATGACCCAAAGGCGCGCCCGCTGCCGCCGCTGCCGCCAGCATCGCGGTGATGCCGGGAAGCACGCGGATGTCCAGTGCCTGCCAGTCCGGCCGCCCCTCCAGCGCCTCAAACACCGCGCTGGCCATCGCAAACACCCCCGGATCACCGGAGGAGACGACGACCACCTGTTTGCCCCCAGCCGCCATGTCGAGGGCCGCCCGCGCGCGGTCAAGCTCTACACGGTTGTCGGATGGGTGCAGCGTCAGCCCGGGGCGTGGGGCGACACGCGCGACGTAAGGGATATAGCCGACAACATCCGTGGCCGCTGCCAACGCTGCGGTGACTTCGGGCGTGACCAATGCCTCTGCCCCCGGCCCAAGGCCCGCAATAACCAAAGACCCGGTCATCGCCAACCCATCCATCTTCCAGCTTTCTTTCTGCTCAGATATCCCACGGGGTCGCCCAGCGGTTTCGCCATCGGTTCAAGAAACCAACGGGCCGGGGGGTGTGAAACCCCCGGCTTCGCCCGCCGCCAAGGGCACTGCAGGATCATTCCGGCAGCTCTGGTCGACGTCCATGGCCATGGACAAGGACGATGGCGAAATAGGGGCAATCGGCGGCATCCACATCCACCAGCCGCGCAACGCGCTGGTTCGGCATCGTGCCGCGCTCGACCAGCCAGGCTGCGTCCAGCCGCCCGGCCCTTTCCAGCGCGCGGCGCACGCGGGGCATGTTGCGGCCGGTTTTCATCACGACCAACGCGTCGGCGGTGGCCATGTGCCGCGCGAGGTCGTCTTCCGGCAGCGTCCCCATCAGGACCGTCATCACATCATCACCCCAGGTGATCGGCGTATCCGTGGCGTGCCAGCAACCGGTCATTCCGGTGATGCCGGGGATCACCTCAACCGGCACCCGGCCCTGCAAGCGGGAATGAAGGTGCATGAAGCTGCCGTAGAAGAACGGGTCACCCTCGCACAGCACGACGACATCCTCGGTCGCGGCCAACGCCGCCAGCCGGTTCGCCCAGTCGTCATAAAACCGTGCAAGTGCACCGGTGTATTCGGGGCTGTCGAAGGGAAGTTCGGTGGTGACCGGGTATTCCATCGGATATTCGACGGCATCCGCCGCCAGCATCCCCTCGACGATGCGGCGCGCCTGGCCTGCACGGCCTTCCTTGCGGAAATAGGCCACATGCCGGGCCGCGCCGATCACGCGTGCGGCGCGCAGGCTCATCAAATCGGGGTCGCCGGGGCCGAGGCCTGCGCAGATCACCTTGCCGGTCATCCGTCCGTTTTGGGGGGCCATCGTCATTCCTTCCGGCTGGCCAGCGCGTTGATCGCGGCGACGGTGATGGCTGACCCGCCCAGACGGCCCTTGACGATGAGAGAGGGCACCGGAGGGGCGGCCATCAGGGCGTCTTTTGATTCAGCCGCCCCGACAAAGCCCACGGGGCAACCGATGATTGCGGCGGGGCGGGGGCAGGTAGGGTCTTCCAGCAGGTTCAGAAGGTGGAAAAGCGCGGTGGGCGCATTGCCGATGGCGACGACGGCACCTGCAAGGTGGGGCCGCCAAAGCTCGACCGCGGCGGCGGAGCGGGTGTTGCCAATCTGCGCGGCAAGGGCGGGGACGGCGGGGTCCTGCAGCGTGCAAAGGATCTGGTTGTTTGCGGGCAGGCGCGTCTTCGTGATCCCTTCGCTGACCATGCGGACATCGCATAGGATCGGAGCGCCGCCCTCCAGCGCCGCCCTTGCCGCGATGGCCATGCCGGAGGAGAACTGGATATGAGCTGCAAGGTCGATCATCCCGGCGGCATGGATCATCCGGACGGCGACGATTTCTTCTTCGGGCGTGAAGCGGGACAGTGCCGCCTCGGCCCGGATCATGGCGAAGCTTTGAAGATAGATCGCCGCGCCGTCGGTTTCATAGATGTGGGGCATCGGGGGCCTTCAGGTGGTCAGGGATCGCGGCGGGGTTCAGGCCTGTCATGGCGGGTGTATCGGCTGCGGTGCCGTTGCGCACAAGGTCGTATCCCTGTGCTGTGGCCACGACGGTCAGGTCCGAAGGACCGGGATGGGCGCAGCCCTTGGTGCAGCCGGAGAGGTGAAGGGTTTTCCCGATGGGCAAATGCGGGGCAAGGGTGCGGGCCAGTGACCGCGTATCGCCAAGCGCCTGCGGGCACCCCGGCGCACCGGTGCAGGCGGTGACACGCAGGACCGGATCGGTGGGGTCAGTCGTCAGTCCGGGCAGGTCAGGCAGGCGGGTCGCGCCGACAAGTAGAAGCATCCGCCACGGGGTTGGCCGGATTTCCTGCCCCAGCGCGGCGAGGTCCTGCAGGGTTTCGGCGCGCATCTGCCCGAGGGCAAGGGCGACGAGCGCGCCGTCAGGGTGCAGGCCGGGGCCGGGCGGCGGCAGGGCCTGGGCCGGCGGGGTGTCGTATCCGGCTGGGATGATGCCGCGGGCGATGAGGGCGGCCATGCGGCCCCGGCCATTGGTGATGCCGCCCGAGACGACGAACCACGCTGCAAGGCTCAGGACGTCGGCGGCAAGGTCGGTCACCCGTTTGCCGGATGGGTGTCCGTCGGGGCGAAGGATCAGGGCGCCATCTGCCGCGCGTTCGACCCGGATGTCGGCGGAAGCGCCGGTCAGGACCGGGCGCGGGCCGGCGTCCACGGCGAAACCGAACTTGCCCGGCAAGCGGGGCATGTGGGCGAGGGCGGCGGAAAGGGTAGCGGCAAGCGTGTCGATGCTGTCGGCGGACTGTGGGGCAGGGTGCGCCCAAGCTCCGCCGCCTTGCCATATCGGGGAGGCGGGGTTTTGAGGGGCGGCGGGGGTGGTGGTCCTGAAGGGCGTGACGATCAGGTTGCGCAGCGTCTCGGATTCGATGTCGGGGTCTATCAGGCCATGGGCGCGCAAGTCGGCGATCAAGCGGGAATGTGAAGCCTTGGTCACGCCGCGCAATTGCAGGTTGGCACGGGCGGAAAGGTCGATCATGCCGGAGCCATGGGTCATTGCCGCCTCGGCGACAGCTTGCGCTTGCTGCGGGGTCAGGCGGCCCATGGGAGGGCGGATGCGGACCACAAGGCCATCACCGGAAAGCATCGGGCGCAGGGCGCCGGGGCACCAGCCCTTGATTTCGGGCGCAGCGGTCATCCGAAGCGCCCTGGGATTCGGGCGGGATTTGCAAGGAGCGCGTTCCGCGCACACCTTTTGTCCCGCCTTTTGCGCGTGAAGGACGCGCAACGGCTTGGGCGGCCTCTGGCGGGGATATTTGGCGAAGGGAAAGCTGGAAGGGTCATGCAGCACCGTCCAGCGTGGCGGCGATGGAGTTGCGGCGGGTCTGCCAGAGGCCGGCATCGCGCAAGCGGCGGAAAAGGTCTTCCATCGCTTGCAACGCGGCGGGGTTTTCGCGAGCCAGAAAGGCGCGGACCTCGTCCCGGCCAAGTGTGGCGTCGTGGTAGAGGTCGAACAGATGCGGCGGGACGACTTGGGCCAGGTGCGCGAAGGCGGCCATGTGGTCCAGCGTTGCGGCGATTTCGGCAGCGCCCCGGTAGCCGTGGTTCATCATGCCTGCAGCCCAGTCAGGGTTGGCGGCGCGGGCGCGGGTGGTGCGGGCAATTTCTTCGGTCAGGGTACGGGCGCGCGGGTCGTCGGGGCGGGTCGCGTCGAGGTGGTAAAGGGTTGGCGTCTGGCCGCCAAGGCGGGCGACGGCGGCGGCAAAGCCTGCCTCATGCGCGGCATAGTCGGCGGCCATCAAGACGTCGGTTTCCGGCAGGTCCTGCGCGTGGACGAAGGCATCGGCGTTCAGGACTCGGGCCTCAAGGGCGGCGCGGTTTTCGGTCGACTGGCCGTCGGTGCCGATGGACCAGCTTGATGCGGTCAGCCAGGCTTCGCCTGCGGCGGCGCGGGCCTCAGCCGTGAAAGTGTCGGCGGCGGTGCCCATCCCAAGGCCGTATTGCCCCGGCTGAGGGCCGAAGACGCGGGCGGCGCGGAGGGTGTAGGGGTTGTCCTCGGGCGCCTCGTCACGAAGGGACAAGGCCTCTGCCCCGGCTTCGAACAACTGGGCGAGTGTGGGGAACACATCGCGGAAAAGGCCGGAAACGCGAAGGGTGACGTCAATCCGTGGGCGGCCAAGGATGGCGAGGGGGAGGATGTCGAAGCCCGAGACGCGGGCAGAGCCTTCGTCCCACTTCGGCGCAAGGCCAGCAAGGTGGAGGGCCATGGCGAACTCTTCCCCTGCGGTGCGCATGGTGGCGCTGCCCCAGAGGTCAACCACCAGACCGCGCGGGTAATCGCCATGGTCCTGCAGGTGGCGGCGGATCAACTCCTCGGCCAGTTTCACGCCCTGGGCGTGGGCGTTGCGGGACGGGACAGCGCGGGGGTCGACGGAGTAGAGGTTGCGGCCCGTGGGCAGCACATCGCTGCGCCCCCGGTTGGGCGAGCCTGCAGGGCCGGGGGGCACGCGGCGGCCGTTGAGGGCGGTGAGCAGGCCATCACGTTCACCGGGGCCGTGGCCATAGATGTGCAGGCCGTGGCCGAACTGGCTTTCCTTGATGTCGCAGACGAAACGGTCAATCCGGGTAATGGTCTCCGCAGGCGTTGCGTCCGCTGCAAGGCCAAGGTCGGCGGCGACGCCGGAAGCCAGCGCCTCATCCAGAATGTTGGCGATCAGGCGGGTGCGGCGGGAGGGGTCAAGGCCGTCAGCGGTGGAGTATTCGTCCAGAAGACGCTCAAGCGTGGCAAGCGCGGGGGGGAGTGCGCTGGCGATCATCGGCGGCGGAAGGTGGCCCAAGGTAACAGCCCCGATGCGGCGTTTGGCTTGGGCGGCTTCGCCGGGGTCATTGACGATGAAAGGGTAGATCACCGGGGTGGGACCGATCAGTGCCTCAGGCCAGCAAGCACCGGACAAGGCGACGGATTTGCCGGGCAGCCATTCCAGCGTGCCATGCGCACCCATGTGAACCAGCGCGTGCAGACCTTGCGACCGAAGCCAGAGGTAGAACGCGACATAGGCATGGCGCGGGGTGCGGGCGAGATCGTGGTAATCGCCGTCGCGGGTCAGCGTGTCGCCGCGTTCCGGTTGCAGGGCGACCAGGGTGTGGCCGCGCCGGGTGGCGGGGAAGTGGAACGCGCCGTCACGCACGGCGGGGTCGGTTTCGGGGTCACCCCAGGCCTTGTGCAGATCAGCACGCAGCGGGACGGGAAGGGTTTCAAGGGCGGTCAGATAGTCGGCCAAGGGCCAGCGGATCGTTTCGGTCAGCGCCTGGGGCAGGGGGGTGCCTGCGGTGATGTGATACCCCTCAGCCGCAAGGGTGCCCAGAAGCGCGTCAGTCGAGGCAAGGGCATCAAGGCCGACCGCATGGGCCATCTGATGCGCACGTCCGGGGTAGGTGGAGAGGACAAGGGCCAGTTGTCGGTCTGCGGCGGCGGTTGTGGAAAGGCGGGTCCAGGCGGTCACGCGGCCCACCACGGCTGCGATCCGTTCAGCATCGGCGCGGTGGGCGAAGCGTGAAAATTGCAGGTCAGGATGGCGTTTTCCGGGGGATTTGTGGCTGATCAGGCCCGCGAAAAGGCGGCCGTCAACCTCGGGCAGGACGACATGCATCGCAAGGTCGGCGGGGGACAGGCCCCGGTCCGACGCCACCCAGTCACGGCGGCGGGCGGTGGAAAGGGCGACCTGAAACGCCGGGCAATCGGCCCTGTCAAAGGGGGTGGTGCCGTCCGTGCCTTGCGCCGAAAAGGCTGTGGCGTTCAGGATGGCAACCGGGGGGTGCGCGGCCAGTTGCGTGCGCAGCCAGTCGCCGACGCCGGGGGCCTTGAGGCTGGGGGCGAAGGCCCCGTAAGCGGCAAAACCCGCCGCGCGCAGCGCATGGATCAGCGCGTCAATCGGGGCGGTGTCGCCTGCGGTCAGGTAGCTGCGGTAGAATGTGACGAGCACCGGTCCTTTGGTCTGGGGCGGGCCGCTAGCCACGCCTTCCTGCGTGGGTTGCGGTGTTGGCGAAAACATACCCCGTCCCGGGCTTGACCCGGGACCTCGGGTCGTTCCGGGCGCGACGCTTTGAGGCATAGGTCCCGGGTCAAGCCCGGGACGCGTTTCTGTTGGTCCGGGGGCTGCAATCACGCCCTTCTCGGGATCATAAAACCCCATCTGCGGCACGGTCTTGTCACCGATCACCGGCCCGGCATACAGCCCCGCCGCCAGCGCCAGTTGCGCCAATGCTGCCTGGGCTGCGACCGCGCCCCCCTCATCACACAGCGCCTGCAGGCGGCGCAGGGTTGAGACGGGCAGCGTGGACATCTCATCGAGGCGCGGGTCTGGTCGGCCATCGGCGGGAAGGATCGCCAGCGCCATCCCTTTACGCCGTGCAAGGTCCTGCAATGTGGCAAGGCCGTAGGGCCAATACGCCTCACCCCCGATGAGGCGGATGAGGATGGCCTTGGCACCGGACAGGGTCTTTTCGACATAGGTGTCGACGGACACCGGATGCTTCAGCGCGATGATGTTGGCAAGGCGGACGGTCGGATGCCCGCTGCCCAGCCGTTGTGCGCGTTCATACCCCGCGATGAAGGCACCAAGGTCGCTGTCGGAAAAGGACAGGACAACAAGGTCAGCCGGGTCTTGGCCGGGGTCAAACGGGGCTTCGGTTTCTTCAAGCCCGTGGCGTTCACGGAAAGTGACATGCATGGGTCAGGCCCCCATCTCAGGGGCCAGACGGCCCCCCCACCATGGCCCTATCCCACAGAGGGGGGCGGGAGGCGCAGGGCGAAGGCGGCGGGACAAAAGGTCATGTGTCGCCGATCGGCCGACTGGGCGGGTCAGACGCCTGCAACCCCATGCATGGGAAGGGGCTGGGGGTGGGGGAAAACCGGGCCTGCTGCCTTTGGCTGTTGGACATGCCCCCTCACCCCGACCCTCTCCCACAAGGGGAGAGGGGGGCGCTTGTCCTGCCGAGGGAGCGAAGGCGGTCAGCACTGTGTCAGGCCCCCAGAACCTTGCGGATGGCGGCTTCGTCGATGTCGGCGTGTTCGGCGATCACGACAAGCTGCGAGCGGCGTGCCGAGGTGCCCCAGGGCTTGTCATACTGCATCCGCACCCGTGCGCCGACGGCCTGCACCAGCATCCGCATCGGTTTGCCCACGACGGCGACATGGCCTTTCACACGCAGGATGCGCAGGCCATTGGCCAGATGCTGGATTGCTGCGGCAAGCGCCTCGGGGTCGGTCACTTCGGGCAGGTCAACGACGATGGTGTCAAAGTCGTCATGTTCGTGGCCGTCTTCGCCATCGTGGTGGGACGGGCGGGCCGCAAGGTCATCTTCGGCCGCAGCCTTCAGGCCCAGGATCACGCGGGGGTCGATAACGCCTTCGGTCATCGCCAGCATGGGGACGGGGCGGGTCATCTCGGCGGTGATCACCGCGCGGGCGGCGGCAAGGCCCGCCTCACCGGCCAGATCGGCCTTGGACAACAGGATCAGGTCGGCGCACAGGATCTGGTCCTCGAACACCTCGGACAGTGGGGTTTCGTGGTCAAGCGACGGATCGGCGGCGCGCTGGGCATCGACGGCGGCCACATCCGGGGCAAAGCGGCCAGCGGCCACAGCCTCGGCGTCAGCCAGGGCGATGACGCCGTCCACGGTGATGCGGCTGCGGATCGCGGGCCAGTCGAAGGCTTTCAACAGCGGCTTTGGCAGCGCCAGACCCGAGGTTTCGATGATGATGTGGTCGGGGCGGGTGGGCATGGCCATCAAGGCTTCGATCGTGGGGATGAAGTCATCGGCGACGGTGCAGCAGATGCAGCCGTTGGCAAGTTCGATGATGTTTTCCACCGGGCACATGTCATCCGCACAGGATTTCAGGATGTCACCGTCCACGCCAACGGTGCCGAATTCGTTCACAAGGATCGCCAGCCGCTTGCCCTGCGGGTTCTGCATCAGGTGGCGGATCAGGGTGGTCTTCCCTGCACCAAGAAAGCCGGTGATCACGGTCACGGGGATTTTGGTCAGACCCATATCGGAAGTCTTCATTCGGCGGCCTCATCTTGGGGGGGCAGCGGCGGGATGCGCGCTATGCTTTGTTTGCGAAAGACGGTGGGGCGGTCGCGCCAGGGGACAATGCCATCCGGCGACGCGGCATATTTGGCGGCACCTTCCAGAATGGCCGGAACGTCATCCAGCGTCAGGCGGCCGTATACATAGGACCAGCCGCCCGGCATCGACAGCGCAATGGCGCATCCGGTGTTGCAGGCTGACAGACATTCAACGCCCACGACGCGTACGCCTGCCGGCGCGCCCTCCGCCAGAAGGGCCGCATGCAGCAGCGCACCGGGGCGGGCGTCGCCGTCGGGTTGCGGCTCTTGGGCCTTGCAGGTGGTGCAGACGTGCAGCGTGACAGGCATGGCTTATGTCCCAGAAGGCGACCAGGGCAACGGCCAGAGAGGGCGGTTCCCCGCCTTCACCGGTCGCGGAACACCCCGTCCGCCGGTTTTTCCTTCGCGCTGGCAGGTCTCCCGGCTTGCGGATACGGGCCTTGCGGCCCACGATCCCCGCCTTCCCGACCTTTCGGCCAGTGGCAATGGGACCTCTCCGGTCACGGTCGCGGGGGCGGCTGCTTCTCAGGGATTTCCACCCCTGTCGCATTCCCTCTTCGCCTGTCATAAACAGGAACCAGCGCCTGTCCACCTGTGGCGATTGGCTCACCATTGTCAAGGACGCCACCGACCATGACCGAGACTGAAGCGACAGTAGACCCCGCTGCAGGCCCCCCAGTCGACCCAGCAGCCGACCTGGCGCGTCATGCGTCGAAGATGGCCAAGAAGAAGGCCGCGCGTGACAAGATCATGGCTGGCAAGGAAGGTGAGAAGGGGCTGATCATCGTCCACACCGGCGCGGGGAAGGGGAAATCCTCCAGCGGGTTCGGGATGATCCTGCGCTGCGTGGCGCATGGGATGCCTTGCGCCGTGGTCCAGTTCATCAAGGGGGCCTGGGATACGGGCGAGCGGCGGCTGTTGACCACGCATTTCAGTGACCTTTGCCAGTTCCATGCGATGGGCGAAGGCTTCACCTGGGAAACGCAGGACAAGACCCGCGACATCGCGGCGGCGCAAGCTGGGTGGGCGAAGGCCAAGGAGCTGATCCGCGACCCGTCCATTCGCATGGTGCTGCTGGATGAGATCAACATCGCGCTGCGCTATGACTACCTGGATCTGGCCGAGGTGCTGGCGTTTCTTGCTGAGGAAAAGCCGCCGCTGACCCATGTCGTCCTGACCGGGCGGAACGCGGCGGAGGGGTTGATCGAGGCGGCGGATCTGGTCACCGAGATGACGCTGATCAAACATCCGTTCCGGTCGGGCATCAAGGCGCAGATCGGGGTGGAGTTTTGAACCTTCACGAGAGCAGCTGCTTTTGACTACAAATAAATCAACGCCCAGGCCAAGTATTGTGCTGACTTTGGGGAACGGAAGCAGGAGACGGATGATGCAAAAAACAGGCCTGATGGTGCTGGTCACGTTGCTGGCGCTGACGACAGCGGGCTGCGCGCCCCTGGTGGTGGGTGGCGCGGCGGCGGTGGTGGCCGATGAGGTGATCGAACAGGATCAGGGTGGCGACGGTTTGTTCTGAGGGGGTGGCCCTGAAAGGTGGGCCGCCCTCGGGGGCATCGAGCCCCGCTCGGGCGGCGTTGCCACGGGGGCGCATCCCTGCCGGTATTTCGTGGCTGACGTCGCACCGGGGGTTTTCCACCCCCGGACCCCCGGAGGATACTTCTGCAGAAAGGAAGACGCGTGCAGAGGCACCCTGCCACCGGTCAAGCCGGTGACAGGGCCTTCCCATCTGACGGTCATCGGCGTCCCCGCCTGTACCGCCTTTTCTTGATCCTCGATTCGCATGAAGAAGCGGTTAGCCTTAACGGCTTCCTTTCTGCACAAGTATCCTCGGGGGGTGAGGAGCAACAGCTCCGAGGGGGGGCCGAGGACCCCCCTGACCGGCTGGCACAGGGCGATCAGGTCAGGGTGAGTGCGCCCTGTGCAAGGGCCAGCAGGCGCGGGCTGTCGACATGGGCGGCAAGATGATCCGCCAGGGCGTCCAGCGTGGCTTCGACGGTCGCATCATAGCTGACGTTGCCGGGTGTGGCCCCGAGGCTGGCCAGAAACGCCCGGCGGAAGGCGTCTTCGGTGAACATGCCGTGCAGATAGCTGCCCATCACTCGACCATCGGCGCGTATAGCCCCTTCGGGCTGGCCGTTCACAGTGAACATCGGGTGGCTGCGACCGGGGCCGTCGGTGCGGCCAATGTGGATCTCATACCCCCGCACGCGGGTGCCCGAGGCTGGGTGCAGGGCCGTGGTTTCCGTCACGCGTTTGTCGGCTGTCATCACGGTGGTGAGGTCCAGCAGACCAAGGCCGGGGACGGAAGCCGGTTTGCCCTCGATCCCGTCGGGGTCTGCGATCTCGCGGCCCAACATCTGGTAGCCGCCGCAAAGGCCAAGGACCTTTGCGCCGCGCCGCAGGGCAGCGGCAAGGTCGATGTCCCAACCCTGCGCCCGGAAATGCGCAAGGTCGGCGATGGTGGCCTTCGATCCGGGCAGGATGATCAGATCCGCCTCGACCGGCAGGGGCTGGCCGGGCTTGACGATCTTCAGCGTGACGCCGGGTTCTTGCGCTAGGGGGTCAAGGTCGTCAAAATTGGCGATGCGGTTAAGGTGGGGGACGGCGATCAGGAACTGGCCGGTTCCCCTTGTGCCACCCAGATCGGCGGCATCTTCGGCGGGCAGTTTGTGGGCATCGGCGAACCAGGGGATCACGCCAAGCCCCTGCCAGCCGGTGCGGTTGGCGATCAGGCGGTAGCCGTCGTCAAAAAGGCTGGTATCGCCGCGAAACTTGTTGATCAGGAAGCCCCGGATCATCGCGGCATCGGCGGGGTCAAGCACGGCCTGGGTGCCGACCAGTTGGGCGATCACGCCGCCCCGGTCAATGTCGCCGGTCAGGACCACGGGCGTCCCGGAGGCAATGGCAAAGCCCATGTTGGCGATGTCACCCGCGCGCAGGTTCACCTCGGCCGGGCTGCCCGCGCCTTCGACGATCACAAGGTCAGCTTCGGCCATCAGGCGGTGAAAGCTGTCCAGGACCGGGGCCATCAGTTGCGGTTTCAAAGCGGCATAGTCGCGTGCTCGCACGGTTGTCAGGCGCTGGCCCTGCACGATGACCTGCGCCCCGGTCTCTGACTCGGGCTTGAGGAGGACGGGGTTCATGTGGACGGTCGGGGTCACGCCACAGGCGCGGGCCTGCAGGGCCTGGGCGCGGCCGATCTCGCCTCCCACGGCGACGGCGGCGTTGTTGGACATGTTCTGCGGCTTGAAGGGGCGGACCGTCAGGCCAGACCGGGTGAAATGGCGACACAGACCCGCAACAAGAAGGGATTTCCCGACGTTCGAGCCTGCGCCCTGAATCATGATGCGCGCGGTCATGCCCTGATCTATCACGCCCGCCGCGCCATCAGCCAGAGGAAGAACACCCCGCCGATCAGGCCGGTGACGATGCCGATGGGCAGATCCTCGGGGGCCATCACTACGCGGGCAAGCGTATCGGCCAGCACAAGGAAGATCGCGCCGAAAAGGGCCGACAGGGGCAGAACGCGGGCGTTGTCCCCGCCCGCCAGCAACCGGACAAGATGCGGCATCATCAGCCCGACAAAGCCGATCAGGCCCGAAAATGCCACCATGACGCCGGTGATCAGCGCGCCTGCCACAAAGACCGACAGGCGGAAGCGCGCGACCGGGATGCCAAGAGAAGCGGCGGTTTCATCGCCCAGTGACATCGCGTTCAGGGCGGCACCTTGGGACCAAAGCCACAGGCTGGCGGGCAGAAGGACGGCGGCGGGGTAGATCAGGTGGGCCCATTGGGCAAGGCCCAGGCCGCCCAGCATCCAGAAGACCACGGTATGGGTGGCCTTGGGATCCCCAAGGAAGATCAGGATGTTGGCCCCTGCCATGATGATGAAGCTGATGGCGACCCCGGCAAGGACCAGCCGGTCGGCGCTGGTCGCCCCGGTCAGGCGCGCGGCGGCGAGGACAAGGACCGTGGCCCCCAGCGCGCCCGCAAAGGCCATCAGCGGGACGGTGAGAAGGCCAAGGAACAGCCCGGTGTGCAGCAGGGCGGCGATGGCCCCGAACGCTCCGCCCGACGAGATGCCCAGAAGGTGCGGGTCGGCAAGGGGGTTTCTTGTCACCGCTTGCAGCGCGGCCCCGGTGACCCCAAGGCCTGCGCCGACAAGGGCTGCAAGAAGCGCGCGGGGAAATCGGATTTCCCAGACGATGGCCTCACGCCCCGGGGTCCAATCCGGAGTGACAAGGCCGGGGATCAGGTGGTTGGCAAGGATGCCCCAGATGGTGGACAGGGGCACGGGAACCGCCCCGATAGAGACAGCGAACAGGATCGCCAGCACCAGCGCGCCGCCGCTGGCCAGCGCAAGGCTTGCCCGGCGGGTCAGGCGAAGGGCGGGGTGCGTCAGGGTGGTGAGAGGGGCTTCAGTCATGCCATTTGCCCGGCGGTCCGCGCGTCGTCGCACCTTGTGCGCTTTTCGCCGGGTAGGGGCATGCGCGGTCGTTGCCGGGCCAGACGGCCATCCAGTTGACAGCCGTTTGGCCCGTGTCCCAGCGAAGAGCGGCGCAGCCGGACGATGAGCGGGGTGCGCATCAGTTCCCCCAAAAGCCCGCGACCAGCGTTTCGACCGCCTTGATGTTGCGGGGGCCGGGGGTTGCTTCGACGTATTCCAGCACGACGTAACGGTCATTTCTGACTGCGTCGATGCTTGCTAAGGCGGGGTTGGCTTCCAGAAACGCGATCTTCTGGTCGGCGGTCACGTCACCATAGTTGACGATCACGATCACCTGTGGATTGCGCTCCACCACCGGCTCCCACGCGACGGTGGCCCAGCTTTTATCCAGGTCTTCCATGATGTTCACGCCGCCCGCCGCCTCGATCATCGCGGTGGGCATGGCGTAGGCCCCGGCGGTGAAGGGGGTTTCTTCGCCACTGTCGTAGACGAAGACCCTAAGCGGGGTGGTGCGGTCGATGCTGGCCGTCACCTTCTCCAGTCTGGCCTTGTAGCCTGCCACCAGCGTTTCAGCCTGCGGCGAGACGCCGAAGATCGCGCCAAGGTTCAGCAGGTCGGTATACATGTCGTCCATGCTGGACTTGCCCTTTGGGCCGATGTGGATGCAGCTTTCGGTCAGCTCATAGGTCTGGATACCCAAGGGTTCCAGCGTTTCGGGCGTGACCTCGCCGCCGACCTTCATGCCGTAGTTCCATCCGGCGAAGAAGAAATCCGGCTCTGCCCCGGCAAGGACTTCGCGGGTTGGATACTTGGCCGACAGTTCCGGCAGTTCCGCGATCCCGGCGCGCAGGCCTTCGTCCAGCGTTTTCCAGCCAGAGACACCAGTATAGCCGACCATCCGGTCGCGCAGGCCAAGGGCCAACATCATCTCGATCAGGTTCACGTCATTGGCGATGGCGCGGGTCGGGGCTGCGTCGAAAGTCACCTCACGGTTGCAGCTTTGCACGGTGACGGGGAAGGCGAGGGCCGGGCTGGCAGAGGCGATCAGTGCGAAGAGGGCGGATTTCATTCAATGTCCTTGAAGCTGAAAGGAAAAGCGGGGGGCTGGGCCAGTGCGGTCGACACGCGCAGTGACGTTGAAGGCTTGGGCGATGGTCGCCTCACTCAGCGCCTGATCGGGGGGGGCGTCGGCGATGATCCGGCCCTGATGCAGGATCATGACCCGGTCGGCGAAATCGGCCGCAAGGGTCAGGTCATGCAGCGTGGCGATCACCGTCAGCCCAAGACCGCGCAAAAGGGCGAGGAGTTCCAGCTGGTGACGGATATCCAGATGATTTGTCGGCTCATCCAGCACAAGGACCTGAGGGTCTTGCGCCAGTGCGCGGGCAACCATTACGCGCTGCCGCTCGCCACCCGACAGCGTGCCGAAGGCGCGGTTGGCGAAGGCGGTCAGGTCCATGCGCTGCAACGATGCTTCGACCATCGCGGTGTCGGTCTGGCCGGGGCCAAAGCCCTTGCGGTGCGGCAGGCGGCCAAGGGCCACAATCTGGCGTGCGGTCAGGGCAAAGTCGGTCGGTTGTTCCTGCAGCACGGCGGCGACGATCCGCGCCGCCTCGGGCGCTTTCATCAGCCACAGGTCACTGCCCAGCAGGCGGACCGTGCCCTTTCGCGGCGCCTGATGGCGGTAAAGGAGGCGGAGGAGCGAGGATTTTCCCGCCCCGTTCGCGCCACAGATGGCCAGAACCTCACCCTTTGTGACGGCAAAGCTGAGGTCGTGCAGAATGTCGGGCTGGCGGGACGGCCCCCAGCACACGGCGGACAGGTCCACGACCGGGATCATTGCAGCGCCCCTTCGCGGGTTTCGATGATGGCGGCGGGGATGCGGGCAAGGGTGCTGTTACACAGGCGCGGGGGAAGGTCGCGACCGGTCATCCAGCCATCCTTTAGTGCCGCGTATTGCGCAGAGAGCGCGACCAGATCTTTCAGCGATTGCGCGGGGTCGATGTCGTCGAAAAGCCAGGTCGCCTTACCGGTCGCACGCCAGTCGACCACGCAGGCCAGGCCATCAAGCGGCACGCAGCCGGCAAGGCAGGCGGTGCCCGAAACCTCGAAGTCATCGCCCAGACCGGCTGCCTGCACGGAAGCGCGAAGCTTTTCCAGCACGTCAAATCCAGGTTTGCACGCCAGATCGTTAGGCTTGCAGGCTTTGCACACCAAAATCTGATGCAGCGCGGATTGCGCCACAGAACAGGCAGGAGAGGCCACCGGCCTCGTTGGTTTGACGTCCATCGAATACTCTTTCCGGGGCACCCCGCCCGGTGGTTTTCAGTCTTCGATGGCAGGTCTCCTGACTCGCGGGTCTGGGCTTGCCCCGCCTTCCCGGCCCCCGATCGAAACGGAAAGGGCCAGTGGCAGTGGGGGTCGCTCGCCGCTTACAGTTGCGGGGGCAGTCACGGATTTGGCGGCTGTTGCCTACACCACACCGTATTCCCTTTTCACCCGGCCGCGCGTGGTTTGGCCGGGAACCATCATTGCTTTGTGTGCGACGGAAAGGGGCAGCGGGCAAGCGGCAAATGCGACAGGTCTGGTCGCGCTGGCGGCGAAACCGGCTTTGCGACGGCCCCGAAGGCTGGGCAAAGCGGTTGTCTCAATCAGGCTGATCCTTTAGGGCTTGTGCGGTGAATGACCCCATCTGGAAACCCGGCAATGAAGCTTGACCGTCGCCCTGTCGCCTCGCTGTGGATCGGGGGCAGCCTGCATTATCTGAACCAGCTTTGCCTGAAATCGCACCTGATGCATGGCCATCCGGTGACGCTTTACTGCACCGATGACGTGCAGAACGCGCCGGATGGCGTCGTGATCCGCCCGGCCGATGAGGTCATGGATCTGGACATGGGGCTGGTTGAGGCAACGTCGGCTTCGTTCCTGTCCAACGTGTTTCGCTACAAGATGATCCGGCAGACCGGGGCCTTGTGGGTGGACTGCGACGCCTTTTGCCACCGGCCCTTTCCCGACGAATGGGATTACGTCTTTGCCGGCCACGGGATGCGGGGGGCGCTGAATTGCGGCGTGGTGGGCTTGCCGGCGGACTGTGCGCTGATGGGTCAGCTGCTGGATTACTATGACAATCTGCCGGACTACCCCGCCTGGTGGAACAAGAAGCAGCGCAAGATGATGGACCGGGTGACCGAAAAGGGTGATCTGTCCCACGCCGCCGCGATCTACAAGACCGAACGCACCGCCTTTGGCCCGCAGGCCTTTACCTGGTTTGCCCAGCAGACGGGCGACATTGCCAAGGCGATGACACCCGATGTGCTTTACCCCGTGCCATTTCAGCTGAACGACGTGTTCTTTGACCCCTACGGCCGGGTTGAGGGGCATTTCACCGACGCCACCGTATCCGTCCATCTGTATACCAACGGGACCAAGCCCTATTGGCGCAGGAACGCCCCGCTTGCCAATTCCTACGTCGCGCGGATGTGCCAAGCGCATGGCATCGACTGCGCCGCAGCCTTGGAAGAGTGACCTTGCCCCCGTGTCAAAGCAGACTGGGTTGACCCTGAAAAAGCCCGTCAGCCGCCATGGCGTGGTGATGGCGGTGTCGATGATGAAGGATGAGGCACCCTTCCTGCTGGAATGGTTCGCGCATCATCTGGCGGTGGGGTTCACCGACATTCTGGTCTACACCAACGATTGCACCGATGGCACGGTGGAGATGTTGGAGCGGCTTGAGGAGTTGGGCCTTGGCCACCACCGCCCGAACGTGATCAAGCCGGGCGGCAAGCCGCAACCCTCCGCCCTTGGCCATGCGCAGGAGGAGTTGCTGGTCGCCGATGCCGACTGGGTGATGGTGTTTGACGCCGATGAGTTTCTGTCGGTCAACCACCCCACGGGCCATCTGGAGGGCATGCTGGATGACGCGGTGGCGGCGGGGGCCAACGGAATCGTGGTCACCTGGCGCATCTTCGGGTCGGGCGGTGTGGTGGACTGGTCAGCCGCCCCGGTGACCGAACAATACACCCGCGCGGCCCCGCCCTTGTGGCACATGGGCTGGGGGGTGAAGACGCTGTTCAGGTTCGATCCGGAGTATTGGAAGCTGGGCATCCACCGGCCTTCGATCCGCAACAAGCACCTCAAGGACGGGTTTCCCGACACGGTGCTGTGGCTGAACGGGTCCGGCCAGAAGATGGAAGATTACTTCAAGTTCCGCGGCTGGCGGTCGATCCGCCGCACGGTGGGTTTTGACTGGGCGCAGATGAACCATTATGCGGTGAAGTCGATTGACAGCTATGCCATCCGGCGGCTGCGCGGGAACGTGAACAACAAGGCCGACAAGTATAACTTCGATTACTGGGCCCTGCAGGATCGCAATGAGGTGTCCGATACCCGCATCCTGCACCACGCCCCCCGGCGGGCCGAAATCATGGCGCAGTTGCTGCAAGACCCGGTGCTGCGCGCCCTGCACGAGGCGGCGCTGGCGCGGGTTGAGGCGCGGCTGGCCGAATTGCGCGCAACGCCTGCCTATACGGAATTGCGGGCGGGGCTGATCGAGGCCGGGAAGGTGCCGATCACCAAGGTCGAGGCAAAACCCCCCAAGGCGCGCGACCCCGCAAAGATTGCCGAAAAGATGAGCCGCGTTGAACAGCGCACCGTCGATGCGGCGGCTGCGGTGCGCGCGGCGCAGCCTGTCGCGGCACCTCCCGGCGCATATGCGGGGCCGAGGGTGGCGCTGGGAAATGTGGGGGTGGAATGGGTGGAAAACCAGAAACTCCTTTTGCCGGCCGATCCGCAGTTGTTCAGGGCGGAGGCGGTAATGGCCATCCTTGCGGGCAAGTTCGACCGCAAGCATGCGCGCAACATTGCGGCTTATCTGGCAGGCACCAAACGATTGCTGGAGTTGGGCGGCGGCATCGGCTTTTGCGCGATGAAGGCGCTGCGCGACACAACCGGATTGGTGGTGATGCTGCAGGACGAAGCCCCCGGCATGACCAAAGCCGCAGCCGAGGTGTTCCGCCGCAACGGGTTTGAAGCCACATCTGTTTTGAAGCTGGTCGGCGGCAAGCTGGAGGTGGCGGGCGGCCTTGCGGCGTACATGCGCGATTTTCGCCCCGATGCCCTGCGGATAAGCGGTCGTGCCGGGGTAACGCCCGAGATGCTGGCCGCCGCCCCGCTGGACAGGGTTGGGCGGATCATCCTGCCGTTCGAAACCGCGTCAGAGCGGGACGAGGTTCGCAATGCATTCACCGGACCACTGGCTGCGATCGGGTTTCATGAAGATGCGAAAGCGGCCGAGGGCGGGTCTGTCCTGTTCCTGCGCGTCTGATCAGGCGGGCGATCTGGCCTTCAGATTGCGCAGGGCGGTCTGGGCAAAAAGGTAATCATCTTGCCGCAAAAGGACGGTGGCGGTTGCGCGGATTCGGGCGGGGCGGCCATCGGCCACAACCGCCTCCATCATCGCGCGGGCCCATTTGCGCACGGTCCGGCGGGCGCGCATGGCCTGCCAGAAGGCGGGGCCGGCTTGGCCGGTCTGCATCACCTCGGCCAGCAAAGGCTGCAGCGCGCCGCATTTCAGGATGACGCGGATGGCTTCGTGCGTGGAATGGTCGATGCGCAAAAGCTGGACGTTCGGCGCGGTCAGGCGCTGGGCGTGGGCCAGATCTTCGGGCACCCGGCCATCGTAAAGCAGGACGATCCGCGATAGTTCCGGCACCGCGTCGCGCGCATCAAGAAGCGCGGGCGTCGTCCAGTCGCCCTTGCGCACGGCCCAGCCAAAGCGCTGTTCAAACGGCGCGATGGCGGTGGACATGGTCGATTGCGGGGAAAAGGCGATGACCAGCGCCCCCGGCACCAGACTGGCAAGGTTGATCGCCGCAAACCCCCCCATCGACGCGCCAATGAAGACAACGCTGTCAAACCGCTGGAAAAACCCGGTCGCGGCCAGCCCTTGGACAAGAGGCACCGCGTCAGGGTTGCGATACCAGTCCTTCGCGAAGGTCTGGACGCCAAGAACCGCGTACCCCTCGGCCTGCAACCGGGGCCAAAGCCATGGCGGGCGGGGATAGGGGTCCTCAACGGTGGCAAGGTTGTCAAAGCTGACGACCAGTTGCCGTGAACCGGGTTCAAACCAAAGCGCCGACCTGTTGGCAAGGATGCGAAACGCCTGCGCAGGATCTGCCGCCGAAGCATCGGGCAGGATCGGCGGCAGGGGGGTGTCGGTGGCTGTGTCGCTCACGCTGGCATGGCCTTCGACCTACTGGAACGAAACCTTTGCGTGGGTTAGGGTATTTTCCAAATGTTTGCAATCCGGCGCCCGGTATGGATGCCGTGGCCTTTGGCCGGTGTTGCACGAACCGAAAGAAACCGCGTGACCGACAAGACTGACAACAGCCCGGCAAGCCTACCGCTGCGGGCAGGCCCCAGGCTGCATGCGGGTCCCACTTTGCGAGCGGGGCATGGTGTGCTGGTGCGTGCGCGCAACGGCGATGTGATCGGCTATGATCCGACGGGTCTTGTGCTGCGGCTGTCTGACCGGGTGATCGACGATATTGCGTTGCGGCTGGGCGGGCGGTTGCAAGTGGAAGGGCAGCCCCCTGCGGCCAATGACCTGCGCGATGTGGCAGAACTTGAGGCGCTGCTGGATGGCCGCGATGTCTGGAACATCCGGGCCGAAGGCGACTGGCTTCGCTTTTCGGGCCGGTTGCCGGGGCGGCAGGGCCCGCGCGATTTCCGGTTGTGTCGGGCTGGTGGCGATGTGGTGGCCGAGGCCCCCGGCGCGGTAGTGGGCATCCTGGGGATTGGCGGCCCACGGGCGGCCTTGGCGAACCCCGAAGGCCCGGCCTATCCCTTTCACATCCTGGCCCCCGCCGATGACATTGGCGCGGTTGGCCATGCCGGAGTGGAACGCGCAGCGGTCACTGACCTTCTGTCCCACCTGCGCGAGATGACGCATGAGGCGCTGATGGCCGAGGTGTGTCTGGACTGGCAGCTTGAAAAGCACGCGGGCCTGCCCGTGTTCGTCACGCGGGTGGAGACGGACAGCTCCTCCTCTGCTCCGGCGCTGGCAGAAGGGGTTGCCGTGGAGAACCTGCTGCGGGCTGCGGGAAACCTGAAGCTGGCGGCGGCGCGGCTGGGCAAGCCGGCGCGGATTTTCGCCGTGACTCTGGATTTCGTTTTGGAGGCAGTGGCAGGGACGGCGACTGACTACCGCGACGGGATGCTTTCCCTGATGGTGCGGGTTGAAGCGGGTCTGGCCAAGCTGGGCTTTGACCGCCCGCTGTTCGTCGCACGGTTTGAGGCGGGGCGTCCGGGGCTGACCCTTGACCGGGTGATCGAGGCGCAGTGGGAGCTGGCCTGGAACTGCGGCGCGCATCGGCTGGTGATCTCCGCCCCCAGCCACATGTTTGCCCATGACGAATATGACCGGCCAACGGATGAAGCGCGGCGGCACATGGCGGCGATGTCGGCAGCGGCGGCCAGTGCGGCGGCGGCCCAGACCCTTCAGCCCAACCCGCTGACCGATGGCTGGCGCTGCCCGGTCATCCATCTGGCAGAGCTTGAGGCGGGGCCGAAGGGTTCTGTCATCCTGCGGCTGGTCTTGCGGGCGCTGGGCGATCTGGCGCTTGCGCCGGGCGATGCCGTGGGGGGCGACCGGCCCGTGGGCTTTGCACTGGACGGGGATACGGCGGGGGCCAAGATCCTGTCGGTGACGGTCGATCCGGCGGATGCGCAGGCGGTGCTTCTGACGCTGGACCGGCGCCCCGAGGGTGCGGCTTTCCTGCGCTATGGCTACGGCGAAGTGCCCGAAGGGCCGGGCCAGGTGGCGGTGCGGGATGGCTGGCAACTGGCGGCTGCGGACGGGCGGATGCTGCACCGCTGGGCGTTGCCGTGCCGGTTGGCTGTGCGCGAAGGGGCAGCGCGATGATCCTCGTGGACGATGACCTGCCCGACGCCGCGCTGCTGGACGGCTGCGCCGCTGACCTTGCGGCTGCGGTTGCTGGGGTGGGGGGGATGTGGCTGCACGGCGATCCGCGTCACATCCGGCTGGACGCAGGGGGGGCGATCCTTGGCTGGCGGACCACCGATGGCGGGGCTGAGGCAACGCCGACCAAGCCCAACGAAGGGCATGGCCGTTGGGTTGAGACGGATACGGGCGGTGGCCTGCACTGCCGGACGGGCGTACATTGCGGGCTGGTCCTGCCCGGCGTCCTTGACCGGGCCGAACGGTTCAGCATGGCGATGCTGTACCACCCCGAACCCGGAACTGAGGCGCGGACGCTGCTGACGGTGAACGGCGAAGGCGACGGCGCGCCCTATCTGTTTCTCGCCGACTATGGCGACAGTCTGCTGGTGAAAGACACAAGCGAGGGTCTATCGCTTTCCGTCTTGAAAGCTCAGGGTGTGGACGGGCTGCGCTGTGTGTTGATGACGCTGGATCGGGGCCGTGTTGCTTTGCAAGACAGTGGCGGCGCGGTGCATGTCGCCGAGGGGATTCCGCCCAGCCTGCCCAAGCCTGCCTCGCTCTTCATCGGCGTGCGCAGCCACCGGGGCGGCCTGCAAAAGACCCTTGGTGAGGCGGTGATCGAGGATGTGCTGATCTGGCCCGGCATGTCCCTGCTGCTGCCCCAGACCGCGGCGGATGAGGCGCAGCGCATGGCACTGGCCCGCTACACCCTGTGGAGACGCTGAGGCATGGCGTTCACTGCCGATGCCATCTGCGACGGCCACCTGTGCGTGATCTGGGTGGACGACATGATCGACGTCTACACCTGGCGCGACACCTTCGGGTTGCGGATCCAGACGCCCAACCTTGACCGGCTGATGGGGCAGGCCGTGCGGTTCAGCAATGCCTATGCCACGGTCCCCCTGTGCGCCCCGTGCCGGGCGGAACTGGCCACGGGGCTGTCGCCGTTTCGCAGCGGCCTTGTGGACCTGAACCGGTTCTGGAGTGATGTGCTGACTCCGGAAAAGGCCTGGGCCCATGACCTGCGCCGGGCGGGGTTTCACACCTTTACCACCGGCAAGGTCGACGCCAACTATCGCCCGATGCGCGAGGATTACCGCCGCCTGTTGTTCCATGAAAACCCGCTGGTGCAAGAGGCGGGTGAACGGACCGGGGTGAAGGTTTACCTTGAGGGCGGCCCGGGTATCCAGGGGACCAACCACCCCGATGACAAGGGCGAACAGGACGACCGGTTTTATGACTTCTGGGTGGCTGAAAACGCCATCCGCTATCTGGACCGGGCCGACCCTGCGCGGCGGCAGCTGATCCAGCTGGGCTTCAAGCACCCGCATTACAACCTTGATTGCCCGGACCGGTTCTACCAGCTTTATGATCCCGCCGACATCCGCTGGCCCAGCATCGCCTCGCCCGAAGATCAGTTCGGCCCCCAGCCCGGCTTTGCGGTCTATGAGGCGGCCTATATCGCCAACGGTCACTGGACACCGGAACGGTCCAGCGATGAGGCGTGGCGTCAGGTCGTCCGCGCCTATTTCGCCGCGATCAGCCATGTGGACCATGAGATTGGCCGTTTCATGACGGCGCTGGAGGACTCTCCGCTTGGGGGCAATACGACGGTGGTGTTCCTGTCGGATAACGGCTTCAACCTGGGCAACCACGACAGTTTCCACAAGATGAGCCAGTGGGACAGCGCCGCCCATGTGCCGCTGGCGATCTGGCGCAAGGGGATGGCGGGCAGGGAAGAAGCGCTGCCCGTCTCGCTGGGCAATGTGCCGAAAACGCTGATGCAGATCGCGGGCCTGCCGCCCCGGCCAGACTGGACCCAGGGGCAAAGCCTGCTGCCCTTGGTGGATGCGTCGTTCGGGGTTTATGACCGCAGCCAATCGCCTGTCACCAGCGTCTTTGGCACCCTGTCCGTGCGGCCATCGACCGAGGGGCTGACCCATCTGCGCTACTTTCGGTATCCGAACGGGGAAGAGCACGTTTACGACATCGTGGCCGATCCGGGGGAAACGGCGAACCTGAAGGACACCGCCCCGCTTGCGGACTTGCGCGCCGAACTGGTGCAGGGCGCGCTGGCCTTGGGGCTGGACCTGCGGGGGTTTGAAAACCCCGAGGCTGGGGTCAACGCGATGATGGCGGTGGATGGCAGCGTGATCCTTGCGGGCGGTGGCGGCGATACCGACTACTGGGCCTATGGTTCGGATGCCGAAAAGATCCGCGAAGAACGCGGCGGCGGCCTGGATACGCTGTGGTACATGGCGGGACCGGATAATTACGTCCTGCACTGCCCCCCGCATGTGGAACGCATCCGCATTGCCACGGTCGTCGCCCGGAATGAAACCGGTGGCGGTGAGGTGCGCAAGACGCTGAAGATCGTCGCGCACCCTGACAGCCCGATCCATTTTGAGACCTCGGAACGGGTTGAGGTGGATGTGACCGGATCGCACCGGGGCGATATCATGCTGGGCCCGAAGTATGGCAGCGCCACCTTCCGGGGTGGGGCCGGGAATGATGAATTGCGGGCGATTGCCACCCTGACCTCAAGCCGGCACGCATTCTATGGCGGGGCGGGGAATGACACGCTGTCGGGCGGGCCAGGCAAGGATACGCTGGACGGCGGCACCGGCGATGATCTGATCTTTGGCCGGGGCAACAACAACCGGATTTACGGCGGACATGGGAATGACCGGATCGTGGACGGCGACGGCGCGTCAATCATCCATACCGGGCCGGGGCGGAATGTGGTGTCGCTGGGGGATGGCGATGATGTGGTGCATGTGGGCGCAGGCGTGAACCGGATTGATGCCGGGACCGGCGCAGTGGTGTTTCACATCGCTTACGGCGGGGTCACGGTAATCCGGCGCTGGGGGGCCGCAATGCGGCTGAACCTTGGGGGATGGCCCGCGCTGCCAGTAATCACGCCCTTGGGCGGGGGCCGGGTGCAGCTGCGGCTGGCCCTGTCGGTGATCGACCTGCACGGCGTGCGCGATCCTGCGGCGGTTGCAGATCAGATCGACGGGCCAGAGCCGCCGCCCGCGCCAAAGCGCAAGAAGCGGGACAGGGCGGCATGATGCGAGTCAGCGCACCCCTGCCATGGCCTTGTGCAAAGGTCCGTCGCCATGCCGCTTGACCGCTCTCGCGCGCCCTTGGCCGCGCTGACGATGGTGCATGAGGAGGATTTTTTCCTTGAACGCTGGATTGCGCATTGGCGCAAGATCTTGCCCGATGATGCGATTTATGTCCTGAACCACGGCGGCAATGCCGATGTGGCGCGGATCGCGCGGGGCTGCAACGTGATCCGCCTGCCCTATGACCACTTGAAGAAATCGGTCAACCAGCGGCGTTGGCAGATCCTGTCGCTGCACGCCTCGGCGCTGACGGGGGCCTATCGCTGGGTCGCCTGCAATGACGTGGATGAGTTTGTGGTGCTGGACCCTGCGGTTCCGGGCGGACTGGTGGGCTATCTTGACGCGCTGGCGGAGCAGGATGTGGTGCCCCCGGCGCTGACCACCTTTGCGATCGAGATGGTCCATAACGTGGCCACGGAAACCACGCCCCTGACCCCCGGCACGCCGATCCTTGGGGCGCGGCGCTGTTACCGGCTGAACGCCAACTATGCCAAGCCCTGCCTGATCAGCCGCCCGACCGAGTTCAAGGCGGGCGGGCACGGGGCCAACCATGACCTGATCACGCTGGACCCGAACCTTTACAACTTCCACCTGCGGTTCATTGACCATGACATCTGCATGGCCCGGTTTCACAAAAGCCTTGAGCGGCGGTTGGCCGGCAAGACCGAAGCGGAACGGCAGGCGATGCAGGCGGGCGGCTGGGGCTGGACCTCGGTCGAGGGGACGTTCGAGGCGTTGTCGCAGCGCGCCCCGGTGGCCGAAACCGTTGACCACCCCGCCTTTCGCCGCGCCATGCTGGACAACCGTATCCTGCGCCCGCCCTTCACGCTGATGGGCGGCGGTCGCCCGCCCGAGATTTACCGTTTGCCCGACCGTTTCAACGGCGTGTTCTGATCCTTTCGTGCAAGGCCCCATGATGCCACCCACCCTGACCCTGTTCTTCATCGTCGAGCCGCCGAATTACCTGTACATGGGCTGCCATCTGGCCGCCTCGATCCGCAAGTTTCTGCCGCCCGAGGTTCAGGTCATCGGCTATTGCCCCAAGCATCGTTGGGCCGAGATGGAGCGTGAACCGCTGGAAGTCCTGCGCCGCCTGCGCGTCGAGGTGCGCCCGATCGAGGCAGAGGGGGCCTTTGACCCGGCATATCCGCATGGCAACAAGATCCTCGCCACCCTCGCCCCCAAGGACACCGACTTTGCCGCTTTTCTGGACAGTGACATGCTGTTCCTGCAGCCCTGTCTGGTGGAGGAACTGGTCAGCCCCGGCCAGATCGGCATGGTCGCGGCAAGTTCGATGCGCTGGGCGCCGCAGACGGTGTGGGATCAGATCTATGGCACCTTCGGCATGGCGGTTCCAGACCAGCGGATCACGATGAACCGCGACAAGCGCCAGTTGGTGGTGCCCTATTTCAACGCCGGGCTGATCATGGTGGATGAAGGCTGGCGCAGCCCGCAAGGTCAGCGCTTTGCCGAGGTCTGGATGGACACCGCGCAAACGCTGGACCGCACGGAAATTGACAATCGGCGGCCTTATCTGGACCAGATGACCCTGCCGGTGGCGACGTTCCGGGCAGGCATGACCTGGAATATCCTGCCCGAGAAATACAATTACAGCATCAACGGCATGATGCGCGGCAAGCCGGTGCCGGATGAGGCGGACGTGACCCTGCTGCACTACCGCAGCCGGATCATCCTGGCCGAAGCGGGTTTGAAGGCCCTGCCCGAACAGTTCCTTGCCGATCAGATCGGCACCAGCCGGGTGCGCTGGGTCTTCAAGGTGCCACCGCCACCGGGCGTGGCACTGGTCGGGCCTGATGGCTTTTCGCCCGACCTGTCACCAGAGCCGGTCGAAGAGACCACCCACGCCCCGCCGCCCGTCTTTGGCCCGGACCCGTCCAAGGCGCGGATGGCGGCGGTGACGATGGTCAGGGGTGACCACGCAGAACTGGCACGTTGGATGACCTACTACGGCGGCATGATCGGGCGTGAGAACCTGTACGTCCTGCGTCAAGGCCGTGATCCTGAGGTGGATCGCATCGCAGCCGGCGCGAATGTGGTGCACCAGCCCATGATCGGAGACTCCGAAACGCCGGAGGACCGCCGCTGGTCCACCCTGTCGCACTTTTCCAGCGGCTTGACGCTGTATTACAACTGGGTGCTTTGCGTTGATGTGGATGAGATTGTGGCCCCAGCAACCGGACAGGCCCTGCCAGAGTACCTTGATACGCTTTTCGCCACGGGCTCTGCGCCGATGACAGTGGCGCCGGTGCCGGTGGACGTGGTCGTACAGGGCGCGGTGCAGACCTTGCGCCCTGTGGCAGGCCATTCGCGGCCCTGCATCACGCGCAAGCGGGTGGCGCTGTCGCCCACTGGCCCGCTGCGAGAACCGGTGGCAGGGTTGCTGCGGTTTCGACAGACCGACCTTGTCGGCGCAGGGGGGCGCGTGACTGCCGATCTGGACCTGTGGGCCGCGATCCTGCGTCTGTTGGGACGCGCCGACAATGACTGACGGCACGGCCTTGCAGACCTGCACCTACCGGCCCGGTCTCGCGCTGGACTACAGCTGCACGGTGGAGCGGCCAGCGGCCCTTGTGGTCTATGCGCATGGCGGCAGTTTCATGACTGGCAATCGCAAGGACCGGCTGGCCCGGCACTTTGCCACGCTTCTTTCTGGGATGGGGCTGGCCTTCGCGTCGATCGACTATCGCAAGCGCGGTGATCCGTGGCGCGCGGTGGCCGAGGGTGACCGGCCGGTGATCGAGGCGGCAGCGACCCAAAGCCAGACGGCCTATCCCGAAATTGCCGCACGGCTGTTCGGCCCGCTGCTTTACCGCGCGACGCAGGATTTCGGAGCGGCGGTGGACTGGCTGCGAACCGATGCCGACGGGCCAAGGCTGGGCGATCTGCCGGTGATCGTGGCCGGATTGTCCGCCGGGGGCATGGCGGCGTTCGGGCACGCTTACGGGTTGGACGGGGCCCGAGAACCAGGGGTTGCACCGGTTCTGGCGCTTGGTATTGCCACTGTCCCGCCGCAGCCCTGGCGGATCACGCCGGATCATGCCAGCCATGGTGCGCTTCTGGTTGCGCGCGGCGACACAACCATGCCCCGCGCCGCTGTTGGCCGCCTGTCAGCGGACATGGAGGCGCGGGGCTGCAAGCTGGAGGTTGAGATGATCCCCTTTGGTCAGCACAATCGACCGATCCGAGAGCTTTTGGCCAACGCTCCAGAACCGTGGCACGACTGGTTTCCAAGGCGCGTAAGCTCTGCCATAACTCGGGCGCGCGCTGGGTGACCAGGCCGCGTTTAGGCAAAGACAAAGGGACAGGGACGTGGCCAGTTACAACGCGACCGCGATGAGCGACGAGGTTGTCGTTCTGCAGAACGCGGTCGTCTGTCCGCCGGATGAAGACGGCCGTTGCGGCGTGCTCGACGCCGAGGGAAACTTTGTCACCTTCTCGCTTGATTACGTCCGTCCGCGCCGGGCCCGCGAAGCGCCTGATCCGGCGGTGTTGACCGGCCCGTTGGCCGACCTGCCCGGCCGTCATCTGTTCGCCGGACCGTTGCATCCGCATTTCGGGCATTTCCTTTTGGAATCAACACCCCGGCTTTGGGCGCTCGATACGGAAAAGGTGGCCTCGGTCCTGTTCATTCCGTATGGGCCGAATTCCTTCTGGCGCGCGCGCAGGGCCTATGCCCCGTTTCTTGAGATCCTGTGTTCCGGCCTGCCGGTCACCAGGGTGAACCAGCCAACCCGGGTTGAAGAGCTTGTGGTTCCAGACCCGGGCTTTGGCCATGAGGCGCGGATGCGCGGCACCTACCGCTATCGCCTTTTTACCCGGGACCGGGTGACAGCGGCGATCACGGCGGCGGGGCCGGAAAAGCTGTATATCTCGCGCAGCGGGCTGAACGACAACCGTGGCGGCATCTTTGGCGAGGCCGAGATCGAGGCGGTTCTGGCCGAGGATGGCTATGAGATCTTCCACCCCCAGCGCCATTCCTACCGTGAGCAGCTGGAGCGCTATGCCGCCGCGCGCCAGATCATCGCGCTGGACGGGTCGGCCCTGCATATGGCGGCCTATGCGCTGCGCCCCGATGCCCATGTGGCAATCATCGCGCGCCGCCGCTCACCGATCCTGGCCCGGCTGGCGGATCAGCTGGTGCGCTTTTCCGGCGCGACGGTGGATGTCGTCGATTGCCTGACGGCGTGCTGGGTCAAGGAAGGCACGACGCGGATCGATTATGCCTCGATCGGCGAGGTGGACATGCCGGCGCTGTTTCAACGGCTTGTGGCACTGGACTATCTTCGCGCCGGGCTGCCCAGCCTGACCGAAGCCGCCGAAGGCCGCCCGGTCCTTGATCTGCGCGGCGGGCCACCACCCCAAATGACGCGCCTGGCGATGGGACCAGAATGAACCGGGCCGTGGCCATTCCAAAGCGGCTGGGCCATATCTGGATCGGGCCGAAGCCAGCGCCAAAGCTGTGGATGGACAGCTGGCCCAAGCTGCACCCGGACTGGTCCTATACCGTCTACGGCAATGACACGCTGATCGGCTATCCGTTTCGCTTGCGCCGTCTGATCAACGAATACGCCTGGCGCGGGGCCTGGGCCGGTGTGCAGGACATGATGCGGTATGAGCTTTTGTATCGCTACGGCGGGTTCATGGCCGATGCCGATTCCATCAGCCTGCACCCGGTGGATGAGCTTCTGGACCAGCCCCGCGCCTACACGGTCTATGACCGGCCCGAGAGTGACAAGTTCCGCGGCGTCTGCCCGTTTCTGGCATGTGAGCCCGGCAACCCCTTTGTCGGCGCGGTGATCGACGAACTGGCTACCCTCGATCCGTGGGAGCTGCGCAAACCCGAAGTGTCCACCGGCAACCGCTTCCTCATGCGGATGATCAAGGACCGAGCGCCGGGGCCGGATGTGCTGAAGATCTTTCCGACGCATACCTTCATCCCCTGGCAGAAAAGCGCGCCGAACGTCTGGTATGACGGGCCGGACAGGATTTACGCCGAACAGAAATGGGGCACCTCAACTTTTGCCTACAACCGTCAGGGCGGCCCGTCTGCCAAGCGCCTTTCGGCGCCTGAAGTGCAGGCAGGACACACCGCCATTCTGGAGCGGCTAGGGGGCGCCTATGGCGACAGGCAGGGCGCTGATCACCAGGGCCGGGCCTTGCGGCTTGCGGCGGTCAAGGCCGCAGGTGACCGCGTGGCACAGGTCTTGGGCCGCGCGGAGGTGGTGGCGGATTTTGCCGCACTGAATGGGACCTTGGGTGATGGAATGGCCTTGGCGGGGCTGCCGCCACGCTTTCAGGGCGCGCATTTCTACCGCCACATGCAACAGCAACCCCTGACCGACGCCAAGCTGCGCACCCGGTCTGACGCGATGCGCCGCCAGCTTCTGGGCTGGCTTGGCTCCGCGCGGCGGGCGCTGGTGATCGGCTATGACACGGGCCATCTGGTTTTGAGCGCGCTGCACCTGCAGCCGGACCTGACGATTGCGGCCACCGACGCAGGCCGCTGGCCTGAGGAGGGCGAAGAGGATGCGCCCGACCGCGCCCGCTATGTGCCGATGGCGCGTGACTGGCTGGCCCGGCGGTTTCCCGAACGGCTGCAGATCGACGCCCAGGCCGAGGCTGGTTTCCTTGCGACCCTTGGCCCGGCAGATCGGCGCTTTGATCTGCTGATGTTCGCTGATGTGGATATTCATGCGCTGCGCACACTGACAAGGGCGCGGCCCTGGCTGGCAGACGAGGCGATTGTGGTTGCCGCGTCCCCAACTGGCGATGGCGGGCAGCACTTTGCCGACCGGCTGCGCGTGCAGGGCCTGCGTGACGCCGTGATCACCAGCACGAACTTTGGCGCAGACAATGGCAGCCTTTCGGTCAGCCAGCTTGGCCGTTGGCCGGACCATCCGTCGGCATGACTCTGCCGTTTGTTTTGCGGGCCAGTCCTACCAATGCGGCGGGCGGATGTTGACGTCCGGGGTCTGACCGGCAAACGCCTCATCTGCCGCCGCGCGTTCGATCAAAAGCCGCACCCGGCGTTCCAGACCGGCGATTTCGCCCGCTTGGCGGGTCACCACGTCTGACAGATCTTCCACCGCTCGCAAAAGGTGGGCGATGCGCTCTTCAAGCAGTTCGACCTGCGCCGCCACGTCCTTGGTCATCCCCAGCCCCCGCTTGCCGCCTGATGCCCCATCCGATACACGGACCCCGACAAAAAGCGAAGGCCTGCCCATGGACAAACCCCGCCGCCCCCGCGCCGAAACCCCAAAGGGGTTTCGTGACTATTTCGGGACCGAGGTCACCGAACGCAAAGCCATGCTGGACGCCATCGCCGGTGTCTACCACCGCTACGGGTTCGACCCGCTGGAAACCAGCGCGGTTGAGACGGTTGAGGCGCTTGGCAAGTTCCTGCCCGATGTGGACCGCCCGAACGAAGGCGTCTTCGCCTGGCAAGAAGAGGGGGCCGACTGGCTCGCCCTGCGCTACGACCTGACCGCGCCTTTGGCCCGCGTGGCGGCGCAATACCGCAACGATCTGCCCTCGCCTTACCGCCGCTATGCGATGGGGCCGGTCTGGCGGAACGAAAAGCCGGGGCCGGGGCGGTTCCGGCAGTTTTATCAGTGCGATGCGGACACGGTTGGCAGCGCCTCGGTCGCGGCGGATGCCGAGATTTGCGCGATGCTGGCCGATGCGCTGGAGGTCGTGGGCATCCCCCGTGGCGACTATGTGGTGAAGGTGAACAACCGCAAGGTCCTGAACGGGGTGATGGAGGTTGCGGGTCTGGCCGGTGACGACAAGGAGGCCGAACGCGGCATCGTCCTGCGCGCCATAGACAAGATAGATCGGCTGGGTGCGGAGGGTGTGCGCGCGCTGCTGGGCGAAGGGCGGAAGGATGAGAGCGGAGATTTCACGAAAGGTGCGGGGCTGTCGGCTGAGCAGTCTGACAAGATTCTTGATTTTGTGTCCACCAAGGAGCGCGCTTCTAAGAGGTCTATGGCGGACTTGGTCCGCGCGGCGAAAGCAGGTGAAATGGTGCTTTCGTCGTGGATAGCGACAGAAGTCGAGTACTACGACAATCCTTCAGCTCTTCCTTCTGATCGAACTCACGCGGGCAGATATGCCAACCTGCTCGTTATCCAAGAGCTTCGTGAGTTGGTTGGCGATTCTCCAACTGGCCAGCAGGGCGTTCAGGAATTGGAAGAGATTGCCTCCTTGCTCGCCGCCCAAGGCTACGGCCCGGACCGCATCGTCATTGACCCCGGCGTCGTGCGTGGCCTCGGCTACTACACCGGCCCGGTCTATGAGGCGGAACTGACGTTCCAGATCACCGACGAAAAGGGCCGTCCGCGCAACTTTGGCTCGGTCGCCGGGGGCGGGCGCTATGATGGGTTGGTCAAGCGCTTTACCGGGCAGGATGTGCCGGCCACGGGTGTCTCTATCGGGGTGGATCGTCTGCTGGCCGCGCTGCATGCCAAGGGACGCAGCGCTGGCAATCCGGCGGGGCCGGTGGTCGTGACGGTGATGGACCGTGACCGGATGGCAGACTACATGGCCATGGTCGGCGATCTGCGGCAGGCGGGCATCCGGGCTGAGGTTTATCTGGGCAACCCGAAGAACTTCGGCAACCAGTTGAAGTATGCCGACAAACGCCAGTCACCCATCGCCATCATCCAGGGCGGGAATGAGGCCGCTGCTGGCAAGGTCATTCTGAAAGACCTGATCCTTGGCGCAAAGATCGCCGAAAGCGCCACGCTGGAGGAATGGAAAGACCGCCCCGCGCAGGTTGAGGTTGACCGCGCCGATCTGGTGACGGCCGTTCGGATGATGCTGGGTCAATGACCGCGAAAGCCGCCATCCGCGCCGAAGGGGAACGCCTTCTTGCAGCTTTCGTCGCGGCGGGCGCTGTCCCCATTGAGGCGGATATCCTGCAACCCGCCGAAACCCTGCTGGACCTTTACGGCGAAGACATCCGCGCCCGCGCCTATGTGACGCATGACCCCCTGCGCGGCGAGATGATGCTGCGCCCCGATTTCACCGTGCCGGTGGTGCAGGCCCATATGGCGCATGGGGCGGACCCCGCGCGCTATGCCTATCTGGGCGAGGTGTTCCGCAAGCAGGACAGGGTTTCAACGCGCGCCTCGGAATACCTGCAAGTCGGGTTTGAGGTGTTTGACCGCAAAGCCCCCGAAGCGGCGGATGCCGAGGTTTTCGCCCTGTTCGCCGGGATGCTTGCCGATCTGGCCCTGCGGCCCGCCACCGGTGACATCGGTATTCTGATGGCCGCCGTGCGCGGCCTTGACACCACACCACAGCGCCGGGCGGCGCTTTTGCGTCATATCTGGCGGCCAAAGCGGTTTCGCGCGCTGTTGGACCGGTTTTCCGGTCGTGCCCCGGTACCTTTGGCGCGGGCCGCGTTGCTGACGCGGTTGGCGAAAGGCTCACCCCAGGCGCTGATTGCCGAAGCGGGCACGTTTGTCGGCATCCGCTCCGCCGATGAAATTTCCATACGGGCCAAGGCTTTGCTGGACGATGCCGGGGCTGCGCCAATCTCGGCCACCGAGGCGGCTTTGCTCTATGATCTTCTGACGCTGGAGGCCCCGGCCGCGGCGGCGCTGACGCATCTGCGCGGCATCACGCCGCTGTTGCCCGCGATTGCCCCGGCGGTCGACCGGTTCGCCGCACGGCTTGACGCTTTGGCCGCGCGGGGGGTGGATGTGGCCACGCTGCCGTTTGAGGCGAGCCATGGCCGCACCAGTCTGGAATATTACGATGGCTTCGTGTTCAGCTTTCACGCCGCTGACCCGTCGCTGCCCCCGGTTGCCAGCGGTGGGCGCTATGATGCTTTGACGGCCGTCCTTGGCGCGGGCGCGTCGATCCCGGCGGTGGGGGGCGTGATCCGGCCCGGTCTGGTCGCGCGGCTGAGAGGTGCCACATGATCAAGATCGGGGTGCCCTCCAAAGGCCGATTGATGGAGCAGACCTTCGACTGGTTCGGCCAGCGCGGCCTGACCATGCGGCGCACCGGGGCCGAGCGGGAGTATTCCGGCGCGGTGGACGGGATGGACGGTGTGGAACTGGTGCTGCTGGCCGCCTCCGAAGTCCCGCGTGAGCTGGAGGCGGGGCGGATTGATCTGGGCGTGACCGGCACCGATCTGGTGCAGGAAAGCCTGGCCGACTGGGCCGCCGTGGTGGAAGAGATAGCCCCCCTTGGCTTTGGCCGGGCGGATCTGCTCATCGCGGTTCCGTCGGTCTGGGTGGATGTCGACACGCTGGATGATCTGGACGCGGCGGCGGCGGCGTTCCGGGGCACGCATGGCTTCCGCTTGCGGATTGCCACCAAATATCACCGTCTGGTGCGGGAGTTTCTGACGGACAACGGCGTGGCTGACTATCAGCTGGTTGACAGCCTTGGCGCGACCGAGGGCACCGTGAAGAACGGCACCGCCGAGGCGATTGCCGACATCACCAGCTCGGGTGAGACGTTGCGGGCCAATCACCTGAAGATCCTGTCGGACGGGCTTATCCTGCAATCGGAGGCGGTGCTGTTCCGGGCCAAGGCCTCAGCCGTGGACCTTGGGCCGTTGCTGACAAAGCTGGGCGCGTAAGGCCGCGTTGGCAGCGCCTGCGCAAATGGATGTTGACCTGACGCTTTGCCGCCTATGTGTTGGGGCAGCTTAACCGGAGAAAGCCCATGTTCACCCGTCTGTCCCTGACCCTTCTGCTTGCCGCGCTGGCCAGCCCCAGCCTTGCCCAGACCCTTGCCACCGGGGCTGAGATCACCACCGCGATCAGCGGCAACACGGTGCAGGGCAACATGACTGCCGCTGGCGCCTATACCGAGTTTTACGCCGTTGATGGCACGATCAAGGGCGCCGACTATACCGGCACATGGACGGTTGAGGGTGACACGATGTGCTTCACCTATGGCGACGCACCCGATTGCTGGAACGTGCGGATCGCGGGTGAGGCGGTGACCTGGGTGCAGAACGGCGTTGATGGCGGCACGGGCACCATCGTTCCGGGCAATCCGAACAACTACTGACCCGGCCTAACGCAGGCCAATCTCGGCCAATGCCTGGGCGAGCGCTGCGGGCAGGGGGTCATCCTTTGCCCGCCCCTTCGGCAGGTCACGCGGGCTGTCGGCAGGCTCCAGATACCGCCAGCCCTGAAACGGGCGGCGCGGGGCGGCTTCGGTGCGGATCACCTCGGCGTCCAGCACCAGGGCGCAGCGGCTGATCCCGTCGCCGATATCCACCTGTTGCAGGTCGGTGATGCGCTGGCGGGCCAGGATCACGCCCTTGATCACCCAGAAAAGCGACCCGCCCTCCAGCACCTCAGCTTCACGCTTGGGCCACATGCGGGTGACGTGGACGGCCTTGCCCGGCGGCCAATGGCGGCGCTGGCTTTGTTGCCAATGAAGCAGGTCCTCGACCGAGTCGGCCCCGACGCAAAGTTTCAGGATGTTTATCATGGGCGTGATCATAGACCTTGGCGCAGCGGCTTCAAGTTGACCCGGGGGGGTGGGGGGCGTATCTTGTAGCTTCGCCCCTAGTTATCCACAAGTTCAAGGACACGTCGCCCCATGTCGCGATTCCAAGCCCCCATTGCTGAAGCCATCTGGGACATGAAGTATCGTTTCAAGGAAGCTGACGGCACGCCGCTGGATGGGTCGGTCGAAGACACCTGGCGCAGGATCGCGCGGGCCTTGGCCGAAGTTGAGGCAGAGCCCGCGAAGTGGGAAGCCGAGTTTTATGCAGCGCTGGAAGGCTTCCGGTTCCTGCCCGCCGGGCGGATCACCGCAGGGGCGGGCACGGGGCGGTCGGTCACCCTGTTCAACTGCTTTGTCATGGGCACGATCCCCGACACGATGGAGGGGATTTTCAACGGGCTGAAAGAGGCCGCGCTGACGATGCAGCAGGGTGGCGGGATCGGGTATGATTTCTCCACCATCCGGCCCAAGGGTGCCGAAGTGAAGGGCGTGGCAGCCGATGCCTCGGGTCCGTTGTCGTTCATGGACGTGTGGGACGCGATGTGCCGCACGATCATGAGTGCCGGGTCACGGCGCGGCGCGATGATGGCGACGATGCGCTGCGATCATCCGGATGTGGAAGCGTTCATCGAGGCTAAGAAAGACCCTGCGCGTTTGCGGATGTTCAACCTTTCCGTGCTGGTGACTGATCCGTTCATGGCGGCGGTCAAGGCGGACGGGCCGTGGGAACTGGTCTTTGGCGGGCGGGTCTACAAGACGCTGCAGGCGCGCGACCTGTGGAACCGGATCATGCGATCAACCTTCGATTTCGCCGAGCCGGGGGTGATTTTCATCGACCGGATCAATGCCGCGAACAACCTTGGCTACGCCGAGACGATTGCCGCGACCAACCCCTGCGGTGAGCAGCCCCTGCCGCCTTATGGCGCGTGCCTGCTGGGGTCGATCAACCTGGCGACGCTGGTGACGGACGCGTTTGAGGCGCAGTCCAGCATGGACATGAAGGCGCTTGACCATCTGGTCCGCGTGGCGGTGCGGGCGATGGACAACGTCGTCGATGCCAGCCGCTTTCCCTTGCCCGAACAGCAGGCCGAGGCAAAAGCCAAGCGGCGGATCGGGCTTGGGGTTACCGGTTTGGCCGATGCGCTGCTGATGGTCGGCCTGCGCTATGGGTCAAAGGAGGCCGCGCAGGTCACCGAGGTCTGGATGCACGCCATCGCGCGGGCGGCTTACCTCGCCTCGGTCGATCTGGCCCGCGAAAAGGGCGCGTTTCCGCTGTTTGAGGCGGAAGGGTATCTGGCGTCCGGCAACATGGCAGGCATGGACGCCGATGTGCGGGACGCGATTGCCGAGCATGGTATTCGCAACGCGCTTTTGACCAGCGTCGCGCCCACGGGAACGATCAGCCTGTACGCCGGCAACGTCAGTTCGGGGATCGAGCCGGTCTTCGCCTATGCCTACACCCGCAAGGTGCTGCAAAA
>JANPJU010000048.1:0-17578 GCA_031425675.1 Paracoccaceae bacterium
AGCACAATAGGCGGCGGCGATCAGGGCTGTGGTCCGCACGGTTGGCGGCCAAAGCAGCCCGGCGGCCAGCCCCGCGTTCAGCACCAGCGCCGGCCACACCAGCCACACCGGCAGCCCAAAGCCCGCCAGCAGCGCCTGCGCTGCCTCGGGCTCCAACGCCTTTTGCACAGCGCCAGCTGCAAACAGCGTCGCCAGCAGAATACGTCCCAGAAGATCCATCTGCCATTCCCCTTTCCCATATCTACGCAGCCGCACCCGGCAAAGTTGCGTCAGAACACCTCTTTCACCGCCTCCATCGCCACATAGGTTGAGGTGTTGGAAACATGCGGCAAGGCGCTGATCACCTCACCCAGCACACGGCGGTAGGCCTGAATGTCAGCCGTCCGCACCTTCAGAAGGTAGTCAAAACTGGACGCCATCATGTGGCACTGTTCCACCTCGGGCACCGCCAGCACCGCGTGGTTGAAGGCGGTCAGCGCCGCTTCGCGCGTATCCGACAGCCGCACCTCCACAAAGGCCACATGCGCCTGACCCATGCGGATCGGGTCCAGGATCGCGCGGTAGCCGGTGATGACGCGCGCCTCCTCCAGCCGCTTCATCCGGGCCTGAGTCGGGCTTTTCGAAAGCCCGATCCGCCGCGCCAGTTCCACAGCAGAGATCCGACCATCGGTCTGCAAGACCCGCAGGATCGCCATATCAAAACGGTCAAGATCGTTGCGGTCCATTGGCATCGCGTAACCCCATGTTTGCAAGCTCTCTGCCTGTGTAGCAGGCCAGCATCAGGAAAACAGCCTGCTCATTTCGGTATATGCTACCCACAAAGCGAGGTTCCCCATGCCCAACACGTCCGCCCCCTGGTCCACCATCGAAACCGCCGCCCTTGCCGATGAAACCGGCCTCGTTCGCCGCCTTGTCGCCGAGGCCGCGCTTGACGCCCCCGCCCGCGCGCAGATCACCGCCACCGGGGCCGACCTTGTCACCCGCATCCGCGCCAGCGCCAAGCCTGGCCTGATGGAGGTGTTCCTTGCCGAATACGGCCTGTCCACCGATGAAGGCATCGCCCTGATGTGCCTGGCCGAGGCGCTGCTGCGCGTGCCGGACGCCGAAACCATGGACGCCCTGATCGAAGACAAGATCGCCCCCTCGGACTGGGGCCGCCACTTGGGCAAATCCGCCTCCAGCCTTGTCAACGCCTCAACCTGGGCGCTGATGCTCACCGGCAAGGTGTTGGATGATGCCGAAGGCGGCATCACCCGCCACCTGCGCGCCGCCGTCAAGCGCTTGGGCGAACCGGTGATCCGCACTGCCGTTTCCCGCGCGATGAAGGAAATGGGGCGCAACTTTGTGCTGGGTGAGACGATCGACAAGGCGATGGTCAGGGCGCAAGACCTTGAAGCCAAAGGCTATACTTACAGCTATGACATGCTGGGCGAAGCCGCCCGCACCGAAGGGGACGCCCGCCGCTACCACCTGTCCTATTCCCGCGCGATCACCGCCATCGCCCGCGCCGCCAAAGGCAACGACATCCGCACCAATCCCGGCATTTCGGTGAAACTCTCCGCCCTTCACCCCCGCTACGAAGTAGCCAAGCGCGCCCGCGTGATGGAGGAACTCGTCCCCCGCGTCCGCGCCTTGGCGGGTCTCGCACGCGCCGCAGGCCTTGGCTTCAACATAGATGCCGAAGAGGCTGACCGCCTTGCCCTCTCCCTCGAAGTGATCGAGGCCACGCTGTCCGACCCCACCCTGAAGGGCTGGGATGGCTTCGGCGTCGTCGTGCAGGCCTATGGCCGCAGGGCAGGGGCGGTGATCGACTGGCTTCACGCCCTCAGCACCCGCCTTGACCGCAAGATCATGATCCGCCTTGTCAAAGGCGCCTATTGGGACGCCGAGGTGAAGCGCGCCCAAGTCCTTGGCCTGACCTCTTTCCCCGTCTTCACCCGCAAACAATCCACCGATGTCAGCTATATCGCCTGCGCCCGCAAGCTGCTGACCCTGACCGACCGCATCTACCCCCAGTTCGCCACCCACAACGCCCACACCGTCGCCGCCATCCTGCATCTGGCGGATGAGATCGGCGTCACGCCGCTGGATTACGAATTCCAGCGCCTGCATGGCATGGGCGAGCGGCTGCATGACATCGTGCTGACCGACCAGTCCACCCGCTGCCGCATCTACGCCCCCGTCGGCGCGCACCGTGATCTGCTCGCCTACCTTGTGCGGCGGTTGCTGGAGAACGGCGCAAACTCCAGCTTCGTCAACCAGATCGTCGATGAAGACGTGGCCCCGACGCAGGTCGCCGCCTGCCCGCTGACGGCGGTAGAGACCCTGACCGCCATCCCAAGCCCCGCCCTTGCCACCGGCCCCACCCTCTTTGCCCCCCGTCGCAACGCCAAAGGCTGGGATGTGACCGACGCCGCTGACCTAGCTGACATCGCCGCCGCCCGTGCCCCCCATGAAACGGCTCTGTTCGACGCCCACCCAATCCTTGCCGCGCCTGCCACCGGCTCCCCCCGCCACCCCGTCCGGAACCCCGCCACCGGCGCGCTGGTCGGCCATGTCCAGCCCGCCACGCAAGCCGACATCGACACCGCCCTCAGCCTTGCCAGGCCCTGGGTCGCCTCTGCAGATGAACGTGCCGCCATCCTGACCCGCGCCGCTGACCGGCTGGAAGACGACCACGGCCGAATCTTCGCCCTTCTTGCGCGCGAGGCGGGCAAAACCCTGCCCGACGCCATCGCTGAGTTGCGTGAGGCGGTGGATTTCCTGCGCTACTACGCCGCCCAGAGCAACCAGCCCAACCCCGCGCGGGGCACCTTCACCTGCATCTCTCCGTGGAACTTCCCCCTCGCCATCTTCTGCGGCCAGATCGGTGCCGCCCTTGCCGCAGGCAACGCCGTGCTGGCGAAGCCCGCGCCGCAGACACCGCTGATTGCCACCCTTGCCGTTCAGCACCTGCATGCCGCAGGCATCCCCGCCACGGCGCTGCAACTGTTGCCCGGCGATGGCAGCATTGGGGCGGCACTGACCGCCGACCCCCGTGTGCATGGCGTGGCTTTCACCGGATCAACCGCCACCGCGCAGGCCATCCGCCGCGCCATGGCCGACCACCTTGACCCCACCGCGCCCCTGATCGCCGAAACCGGCGGCCTGAACGCGATGCTGGTGGATTCAACCGCCCTGCCGGAACAGGCCGTGCGTGACATCCTCGCCTCTGCCTTCCAGTCCGCAGGCCAGCGCTGTTCGGCGCTGCGTTGCCTCTATGTGCAGGAAGATGTGGCCGACACCGTCACCGAAATGCTGTTCGGCGCGATGGACGACCTTGCGCTGGGCGACCCGTGGCACCTTGCCACCGACGTAGGCCCGGTGATCGACGCGCAGGCGCAAGCTGGCATCGCAGACTACATCGACGCGGCCCGTGCCAAGGGGCGCATCCTCAAGGAACTGCCCACCCCGACCGAAGGCACCTTCATCGCCCCCACCGTCCTGTCCGTCACGGGCATCGCCGACATGCCGCATGAGATTTTCGGCCCCGTCCTTCATATCGCCACCTTCAAGGCCCACCAGATTGACGATGTGGTCGCCGCAATAAATGCCACCGGCTACGGGCTGACTTTTGGCCTGCATTCCCGGATTGAGGACCGCGTCCAGCGCATCACGGAGGGGCTGCGCATGGGCAACACCTACGTCAACCGCAACCAGATTGGCGCAGTGGTCGGCAGCCAACCCTTCGGCGGTGAGGGGCTGTCGGGGACCGGGCCAAAGGCAGGCGGGCCGCAGTACCTGACCCGCTTCACCAAGGCCCCCACGCCACCCGCCACCCCGGACAGCAGTGCTGCAGTGGTGGCCGAGGTGGCGCGCGCCCTTGCAACACCCCCACCGCAAAGCCCGCCGCAGATCCACGATCTTCCCGGCCCGACCGGCGAATCAAACCGCCTGACCCTGACACCCCGCGCGCCGCTTCTGTGCCTTGGCCCCGGCCATGCCGCCGCGACTGCACAGGCGCAAGCGGTCCGCGCGCTTGGCGGCCATGCCGTCCTGGCCCCCGGCCTTGCCCCCGAAGCCCTGACCTCGCTTGCGGGGTTTTCCGGCGCGCTTTGGTGGGGTGACAGTGACAGCGGACGTGCCCACGCGCAGGCCCTTGCGCTCCGCCCCGGCCCGATCCTGCCGCTGATCGCAGCACCCGATGCGGGCCATGCGTTGTTGGAGCGTCACCTCTGCATCGACACCACCGCATCAGGCGGCAACGCGCAGCTTTTGGCCGCAGCGGCAGATGCTTGACCAAATCCCGCGGATCGGAAACGCTGCGCCGCATGTTTCCGATCCGCGATCATAACCCCTCGGGCAAGACGCCCTTCGTCACCTTCGCGCTCATCGCGGTCAACGTGCTGGTCTTTCTTGGCTATTTCTTTGGCCGGAACGAGTTCCAGCTTCAGTTCTTCTTCCTGGAATGGGGCCTTGTGCCCGCACGCCTGATGGCGGGCGAAGGCTACCACACGCTGATCACCTCAATGTTCCTGCATGGCGGCATCATGCATCTTGCGGGCAACATGCTGTTTCTGTGGATTTACGGCGACAATCTTGAGGATGAGATGGGCCATCTGCCCTTCCTTTTCTTCTACCTTGCCGCAGGTCTGGCGGCGGCGGGTTTGCAAGCAGGCGCTGATCTGACATCACAGATCCCCATGGTCGGCGCCTCGGGTGCGATTGCCGGGGTGATGGGGGGCTACCTGCTGCTGTTCCCGCGCGCGAAGGTGGATGTGCTGTTCATCTTCGTGATCTTCTTCCGCATTTTCGCGATTCCGGCCTGGATCGTGTTGGGCTTGTGGTTCGGCATCCAGATCTTCTCGGGCCTGAACACCCCCAGCGATGCAGGCGGCGTGGCGTACTGGGCCCATGCCGGGGGCTTCATCGCCGGGCTGGTGCTGACGCTGCCGCTTTGGCTGCGGCGCGGGGCCGGGCGGTTCTGGAAAGCCACCGAAGGCCATCCGCCCCACCCTGAGACGCAATTTGAGGCCTCACGGTCCAACATTCCGCTTGTCCCGCGCCGCAGGCCGTAATCGCTACCAAAATCCTTGAGTAAGGATTTTGACAAGTTTCTTGCTCAAGAAACTTGGGTCCGGGCCAGATGTCAGCCGCGGATCACACCGGCAAAGCTGTCGAACAGTTGATCATTGCAGGCGATCAACGCGCCGTCCAAAGGATCGGTGCCCTTGCGCAGGCCTTCGACCATGCCGCCCGCTTCCTTGACCAGCAGGACGCCCGCCGCGATGTCCCAGGCCGAAAGCTCACGCTCCCAATAGCCGTCGAACCGCCCCGCCGCGACGTAAGCCAGATCAAGTGCCGCCGCCCCCCAGCGCCGCACGCCTGCCGTCGCCGGCATCAGTCGCGCAAGGTCGTGCAGCATCGCGGGCAGGGTTGCCTTTGCGCCAAACGGGATGCCGGTCGCAAACACAGCCTCATGCATCGCGCGGCGGCCTGACACCCGCAGGCGGCGATTGTCGTTCAGCCAGCAGCCCGAGCCCTTTTCGGCCCAGAACATCTCATCCTTGGCGGGATCATAGACCACGGCGGACACGATCTCGCCCTTGTGCTCCAGCGCGATCGACACGGCCCAATGCGGCATCCCGTGCAGAAAGTTCGTGGTCCCGTCCAACGGATCAACAATCCAGCGCCGTGTCGGGTCCGCCCCTGCCGCACCGCCGGTTTCCTCACCCAGCCAGCCATAGGTCGGCCGCCCGGCCATCAGCTCTTCCTTGATCAGCCGCTCCGCCTCACGGTCGGCCTTGGAGACGAAATCCCCCGGCCCCTTGGTGGACACCTGCAGGTTCTCCACCTCGCGGAAATCCTTGACCAGACTGCGCCCGGCCTTGCGCGCGGCCTTGATCATCAGGTTCAGGTTGGCCGAGCCTTGCATGCGTCCGCTCCCAAGCGTGGCGCCCCCGGGGCACCGTTCAAGCCCGGCTCTATAGGGCGTCACGCGCGGGAAAGGAAGGGGCGCGGGTTACTGCACGATCTCGACCCGCATATTCGTCATTCCTTCGGCTTTCACCATCTGAAACAGGATCGCCGCATTCTCGGGATGCAGCCGCACACAGCCGTTTGAGGCTGGCGCCCCAAGCCGTTTGATCTGGTCCGTGCCATGGATCGCATAGTTCCCGTCGTAAAAGATCGCGAACGGCATCGGCGCGTTGTTGTACAAGCTGGAGCGGTGATGCTTTGACAAGAACTCCGGTGCGTAAATGCCCGTCGGGGTGATCTTGCCAGATTTCGCCGTTGACACCGACCAGGTGAAAAGATGCCGCCCCTCATGAAAGACCTTCATCGTCTGCGCCGAGATCGACACCCGCGCCACTACCCGGTCCGCCAGCGCCGGCTGGGGCAGCAAAGCCCCAACCGCAAGGGCCACCAGCCCAAACGCCACTGCAGCAAAATGCCTGCGCATGCACATCTCCGAATATAATCGTCAATCGGGTCAGACTTTGCATCAAGCCTGCCCCTGTCAACGGAAAAATCCCGTTAACGGGGTCAGGATTTTCGACCCGCCTGCACAAAATGCCCCGCGCCGCTGTTCATGCCGATTGTCGGCCCCTCCAACTCGCGCAACAGCTTGCGGCGGATCGCCGGAGGATAGTCCACCTGCCGGGGCGCAACTTCCACAAAGGCACCGGGGCCGCGGATCACCTCGTCGCGGTAGTAGCGCGCGACGTCCTGCTCATGCTCGCCCACCGCCAACGCGTTGACCACGACATCGCCGAACGCAGCCCTTTCATAGGCCGTCGCGACCGAGATCCCTTCGTTGTTGCGCCCGTCACCCGCCACGTCCAGCACCCGGCGCGCGCAAGGCGGGGCCGCCTGCATCAGCCCCGCGCCATAGACCAGCGCTGCCCCCAGCGCCGTGGGCAGCCGCGCCTCACCCCGCTTTGCCCCCCGCACCGCCCATATCACGCGGTCCAGCACCTCGGGCCCGTCCAGAAGGACCCAGTCCTGCACCAGATCCTGATGGCCCGATCCGCTCCAGAAATAGACCGCCAGCGCCACCTCGCCCTGGCGTGAGAAGATCGCCCCCCGCACCTCGGGGTCGTTCAGCGCGGCGGCCATGCCTTCGGTCTGGATCTGGTAATCGACCGCGTCGATCGACCGTGACACATCGACCGCCAGTGCCAGCGCCAGCCGACAATCGGCCGAAACAGCCGTCCCCACCCAAAGCAGCGGCAAGACCAGGCGCAGCATTGGTCACCTCCGGCCCACAGGGTACGGCGAAACCCATGATCCGCAAAGCCCCGCGACCGCTTGCCAATCCCGCCACTTCCCGCCACCCTTTGCGGGAAAAGTGAGGGTGCTCATGGCCACCGAAAGCGTCGGCGTCGACCTGCCGTCCGTCGTCATCCTTCTGGGGGCGGCTGTTGTTGCGGTGCCCTTGTTCAAGCGCGCGGGCCTTGGCTCGGTCCTCGGCTACCTTGCCGCAGGCCTTGCCATCGGCCCGTTCGGCGCGGGTCTCTTTTCCGACCCCATGGCCATCCTGCATGTCGCCGAACTGGGCGTGGTGATGTTTCTCTTCATCATCGGGCTGGAAATGCAGCCGTCGCGCCTTTGGGCCATGCGTCATGATATTTTCGGCCTTGGTCTGGCGCAGGTGCTGCTGTCGATGGGCCTGCTGTCGCTGGTGGGCCTTGCGCTTGGCTATCCGTTTGCCCCCGCATTGGTGGCAGGCACCGGCTTTGTCCTCACCTCCACCGCCATCGTCATGCAGATGTTGGAGGAGCGTGGCGACATTTCCGCCCCCAAGGGCCAGCGCATCGTGTCGATCCTGCTGCTGGAAGACCTTGCCATCGTGCCGCTTCTGGCCATGGTCGCCTTCCTGGCACCCGGTGGTGAAGCCCTTACCCTTGCCGACCGCGCGCAGGGGATCGCCCTTGGCCTTGGGGCCATCGCCGCGCTTATCGTGGCGGGGCGCTACCTTCTCAACCCGATCTTCTCTCTCCTCGCAGCGGCCCAGGCGCGTGAGGTGATGACCGCCGCCGCGCTTCTGATCGTGCTTGGCTCCGCGCTCTGGATGCAGGCCGGCGGCCTTTCTGCCGCGATGGGGGCGTTCCTTGCGGGGGTCCTTCTGTCCACCTCGACATACCGCCACCAGCTTGAGGCGGATGTCGAACCCTTCCGCGGCCTGCTGCTGGGCCTGTTTTTCCTCGCCGTCGGCATGGCGCTGGACCTGTCGGTGGTGGCCCGCAACTGGCAACTGATCCTCACGTCCGTCGTCGCTTTGACCGCGCTGAAGATGCTGGCGATCTATGTCGTCGCCCGGGTCTTCAAGGCCACCCACCGTGAGGCAATCGAACGTCTTGTCCTGATGGCCCAGGGGGGTGAATTTGCTTTCGTCCTGTACGCGGCTGCCCTATCGGTTGGGCTGATCACGGTGGAGGAAAGCGCCACGCTGACCGCCATCATCATTCTGTCGATGGTAATGACGCCGCTGTTCGTCATCCTGCATGACCGGCTGATGCCAAAGGCCCAGGTCTCGACCGACGGGATGCTTGCGCCGGAGGATGATGGCGCGACTGTGCTTCTTATCGGCTTCGGACGGTTTGGCCAGGTGGTCAGCCAACCACTTTTCGCCTCAGGCTACCGCGTGTCGATCATCGACATCGACACCGAGATGATCACCACTGCCACGGGCATGGGCTTCAAGGTCTATTTCGGCGACGGCACGCGTCTCGACATCCTGCGCGCTGCCGGCGCGGCCAGTGCCCGCGCCGCAATCATCTGCATCGACAATCAGGGTTCGGCCACCCGTATCGCGCATCTTCTGCGCGACGAATGTCCGCTGATCCCGGTTTTTGCCCGCAGTTTCGACCGTCGCCATTCAATCGAGCTGATCAAGGCCGGGGTTGAGGCGCCGATCCGCGAAACCTACGAATCAGCGTTGCTTCTTGGCATGAACCTCTTGCGCCATTTCGGGATCGAAGAAGCGCGGATCCAGGAAACCGTGAGCGACCTGCGGTTGCGCGACGCAGATCGCTTTGCCCTGCAGCTGGCCGGCGACATCTATGCCGGCCGGAACCTTCTGCATGTGACGCCCGGCCTTGCGGTCGAAAACTCGGGCTGAATGCGCAGATCGAAAGGCACGCCCCCAACGCCGCCGTGTGCCTCCCAGCCCGATCCGCGACCCACGGTTAATGCAGGCTTCGGGCTAGGCGCGTAGAGACGAAAAGAAGACGCAGGCAAGATGGAAGAAAGACCCCAAAAACGGGGCCAAAACCCCCGATTACCTCAGCGAACGCAAGAGCTTATGCTCCGCGCTGCAACTTCACCGGTTCAGACCGCGCCAACCGCAGAAAATGCGCCATATACGCCTTCCCCGCATCCTCAACCCGCGTTGCCGCATACATCCGCTTCAACACCGGCTCCGGCCCCAAAGGCCGCGTCACATAATCCGCGTTGGACTTCACTTCCCGCATCACCCAGTCCGGCAAAACCGCCACCCCGCGGTTCGATCCGACCAGCATCAGGATCACCGCCGTCAGTTCCGCCGTGCGCTGGGCACGCGGCTCCACCTTCTCCGGGGTCAGGATTTCTGTAAAGATATCAAGCTTGTCGCGGCTGACCGGGTAGGTGATCAATACCTGATCCCTGAAATCTTCTGCCGTGATGAACGCCTTTTCGGCCAGCGGATTCTGCGAACTGGCCACAAAGGTCGGGTGATAATCAAACAGCGGATTGAACACGATTCCCGGTGGCGGTTCGCGGTCCGAACTGATGACCAGATCCACATCTTCACGGTTCAGCGCCGCCAAAGCCTCAAACGCCAGCCCCGCGCGGATATCCACGTCAATCTCGGGCCAGGCATGGCGGAACATTTCCAGCACCGGAAACAGCCAGTCAAAGCAGGCGTGACACTCGATCGCGATGTGCAACCGCCCGGTTCTACCGGCCCGAAGCGCGCGGAATTCCTCCTCCATCGCGTCTATCTCTGGCAAGATACGCTCTGCCGCACGCAACATCCTGTGTCCGGCGGCGGACAAACGCATCGGCTTGGACCGGCGGACGAACAGCTCCATCCCCGCCTGATCCTCCAGCCCCTTGACCTGATGGCTTAGCGCCGACTGGGTCATGTTCAGCACCTCAGCCGCCCGCGCAAGGCCCCCCGCCTGCTGGATTGCCCGGATCGTGCGTAGGTGGCGCAGCTCGACATACATGAACGAACCTCATGAAGAACGTGAGAACTATGAATTGGTCTCACATCGCCGAATCTGAGACAAGAGGGCCAATGAAGGAGACCACCATGGCCCCGCGCATCAGTTTCGAATTCTTCCCGCCCCAGTCGCTGGACGCCTCGTTCCGCCTGTGGGAAACCGTGCAGGCGCTGGCCCCGATGAAACCCTCATTCGTTTCCGTAACTTACGGTGCGGGCGGCACCACCCGGACCCTTACGCATGAGGCGGTCTCAACAATCCACCGCAACTACGGGTTGCCCGTCGCAGCGCACCTCACTTGCGTCGATGCGACGCAAACCGAGACACTTTCCATTGCGGAAGCGTACGCCGCTGCCGGCGTGACCGAGATTGTCGCCCTGCGCGGCGATGCGCCAAAAGGCGCGCAGCGGTTTGTCCCGCACCCGTTGGGCTTTGCAAACTCGGTGGAGCTGGTTGAAAAGCTGGCGAAAACCGGCAAGTTCAAGATCCGCGTGGGCGCTTACCCCGAACCGCACCCCGATGCCGCCGACAGCACCGCAGACGTGACCTGGCTCAAGCGCAAGATCGACGCCGGTGCATCCAGCGCCATCACCCAGTTCTTCTTTCACGCCGACACCTTCTTCCGCTTTCGCGACGCCTGCGCGCGCGCCGGGATCACCGCGCCGATCATCCCCGGCATCCTGCCGATCACCAGCTGGACCGGGGCCAAGAAGTTCGCCGCGCGCTGCGGGACGCAGGTGCCGCAAAAGCTGGATGAGGCCTTCACCACTGCCGCCCGTGACGGCCGGGAAGAGCTTTTGGCGCTGACCCACTGCACCGCCCTGTGTGACCAGTTGCTGCAAGGCGGGGTCGAAGACCTGCATTTTTACACCCTGAACCGACCCCACCTCACGCGTGAGGTGGTGCGTGCCCTTGGGATCACGCCCGAGGTGGTTCTGGAGAAAGTGGCATAAGATCAGGCGCTTGGCATCACCTATGTCTCCCTGGGCGGCCTTCCGACCTGTCTTCAGCAAGCCCCGGAAGGCCGCCATTTTTCCTTGGGCTTGCCCCTTGGTCTACTTAGTCTAATCTCGCCGCGTGAGAAGACAGGACCAACCATGCCCAAGCTTGTGACCCTTCTGAACGGCCCGAACCTTAACCTGCTTGGCCTGCGCCAGCCCGAGATCTATGGGCATGAAACGCTGGACGATGTCGCCGCGCGCACAGCCACCCTCGCCGAGGAACTGGGTCTGCGCCTGTGCGCGCTGCAATCGAACCATGAGGGTCAGCTGGTCGATTGGATTCACGAGGCGCGGGGCACATCGGACGGGATCATCATCAATCCGGGGGCCTATTCCCACACCTCGATTGCCATACTGGACGCGCTGAACGCCTATGACGGCCCGGTGCTGGAAGTGCACATTTCGAACATCCACAAGCGTGAGGCATTTCGCCATCACTCCTACGTCAGCCACCGCGCGGATGGGGTGATTGCGGGCTTTGGCACCGATGGCTACCTGCTGGCTGTGCGCCGTTTGGCATCGCTTCTGAGCGGATGACAGACAGGTTCCGCTGGCACACGGACGCGCATCTGTTCGACGCGCGAGGGAGCGAAGTTGGGCCAGATCGCCAAGGCAAGCCAGTCGTCAGCGATGATGCTGCGGGTATGGCGCAAGTCATTGGTCTGAAGGCATTTCGGATCGGTGCGCTGGATCAGCCTGACCCGGTTTCCGACGGCGTGCCGGTGTTTGAGACGCTCACCTCCGGCTCGACCGGCGCGCCCCGGCGCATCCTGCGGACCCAAGGATCATGGATTGCCAGTTTCAGGGTGAACGCAGGCTTCGGCATCGGTCCCGGCGCGCGCGTTGCGGTGCTGGGTCGGCTGGTTCAATCGCTGGCACTTTACGGTGCGGTTGAGGGGCTGCATCTGGGGGCTGAGGTGCACCTTCTTGACCTTTTGCGACCCGACCGACAGCTACAGGCGCTTGCCGACCGGCGGATCACACACCTTTACGCCACCCCGGCCCAATTGCGCCTGCTGGGGCCGGGCATCTGCCCTGACCTGCGGCTCATCCTGGTGGGCGGCTCAAAACTGGACCCTGCCTTGCGGGCAACGGTTGCGTCACTGGCTCCGGCCGCGGCTGTGCGGGAATTTTACGGTGCTGCAGAGGCAAGTTTCATCACGCTGGCGGATGAAGCGACACCCGAAGGATCGGTCGGTCGGGCCTATCCTGGGGTCAACATCGAAATCAAGGATGGTGAAGTCTGGGTCAAAAGCCCCTATCTTTTCAAAGGCTACGCGGGTGAACCCGGCAGCGCCAGCTGGCGTGACGGCTGGCTTTCCGTGGGCGAGATGGGGCGGATGCACAATGGGCTTTTGTATCTGCATGGTCGGGCCGGGCGCATGGTGACGGTGGCAGACCACAACGTTTTCCCTGAAGAGATTGAAGGCCTGCTGGAAAGCCTTGCAGGGATCCGGCGCGCGGCTGTTTTGCCGGTGGCGGATGCAAAGCGCGGGCAGGTTCTGGTGGCGCTGGTGCAGGGCGACCGCGCAGCCGAGGCCAACGTCATGGCAGAGCTTCGGGCCAGGCTTGGGCCGTTGAAGGCACCCAAAGCCATGATTTGGCTAGAGGAATGGCCGGTCCTCAGCTCGGGCAAAAGTGACCTGCGGGCGCTGGAGGCGCTGGTGACATGGCCCGCCTGATCGCCGCGAAACGGACTGCAGTGGTCCCGCATGGCGGGGCCTTTGCGCGGCTGTCGATCGAAGATCTTGCGGCGCCGGCGCTGCTTGCCTGCCTTGCAGATGCCGGCTTCGGCCTCGGTCAGGTGGATGAGGTGATCCTGTCCAACGCCCTTGGCGCGGGCGGTAATCCAGCGCGTCGGCTGGCATTGGCGGCAGGGCTGGGCCATGTCGGTGGCCTCAGCATCGACCGGCAATGCGCGGGGGGACTGGACGCGATCCTCCTTGCGCGGGCGCTGGTGAACAGTGGTGCGGCAGATGTCGTGCTGGCAGGGGGCGTGGAAAGCTATTCGCGCCGGCCGCTGCGGCTGCGGACAGATCCCGATGGCGGGCCTGCCGTTGCCTATGAACAAGCGCCCTTCACCCCTTGGCCCGACCGTGATCCCGGAATGGCCGAAGCGGCCGATGCCCTGGCGCAGCGGTTGGCGATCAGCCGGGCGGCGCAAGAGGAATGGGCCGTGCAAAGTCATGCCAAGGCGTTGATCTCAGACCATTCCTCCGAAATCGTTGCGGTGGCGGGGATCACCCGGGACGCTTTTACGCGGGCGTTGACACCTGGCCTTCTGGCGCGCGCGCCGGTGGTTGCAGGCAGCATCACGGCGGCGACGGCGGCGGTCGCTGCGGATGCGGCGGCGGTGTGCCTTGTGGTGTCGGACCGCGTGGCGCAGGGGCGGGGGCTGGCTCTCATCGCCGGGGCGACGGTGGGTGCGAACCCGGAAGAGCCGGGGCTTGCCCCCATCGCCGCAATCGCGCGACTTTGGGATGGTGAACCGCTGGCCATGATCGAGGTGATGGAGGCCTATGCCGTCCAGGCCATTGCCGTGGTCGATGGCGCGCGGCTGGACCGGGCCGTCACCAACCCCGGCGGCGGTGCGCTGGCACGGGGGCATCCGATCGGTGCATCGGGTGCCATCCTTGCGGTGCGGCTGTTTCACGGCCTGCGCCGGGGGCGTGGTCTGGCCGCAATCGCATCGGCGGGGGGGATCGGGGCGGCGCTGCTGGTCGAGGCGTCAGGCGCGCGACAGGAGTGATGCCGGACGCATCCGCGCAAGGCTTTGCGTCACCATGCCGGCCAGCACGGCCTTGAGGATGTCACCGGGAAGGAACGCCATGCCAAGGAACGCAGCCTCAGCCAGCGGTTTGTCCAGAACAACTGCCAGGCCGCTGATTCCGAACACATAAAGCACGCCGATCCCACCGATGACCGAAGCGGCAGTTCCGGCAAGACCGGGCGTCAGGGTCGTCCGCTCCATGATCCAGCCAGTGACAAAGGCGGCAATGGGAAAGCCAACAAGAAAGCCGACCGATGGCCCGGCAAAGACCGCCAGGCCGCCGCGACCGCCCGACAGCAAGGGCAACCCAGCGGCGACAAGAACAAGAAACAGCAACACCGCCAAAGCCCCGCGCCGCGCCCCAAGGACAGTGCCGCACAGCATGATACCCAAGGATTGCGCCGTAATCGGCACGCCTGCAGCAAGGTCGATCCGGGGGATAAGCCCCAGCACAGCGATCAGCGATGCGAACAGCGCGATATGGGTCAGATTGCGTTCCATGGGGTCCCCCGTTTTAACTCCTTTAATCAGCCCCGCCGCGGGCGCGCAAGGCCTCGGCCGCGTGGTCAGCATCGTCGAGGGCGGCAAGCGTGGCCGGGACGAGCACCCGCCAACGGGGACGGCGCGGCGACCGGGCGACCCAGGACTGGCTGATCTGGGTCAGCCGGTCGAGCATTACCGGGATGAACCGGATCACCAATGCCAAGGCGATGGCCAGACGGCGCGGCGACAGGCCAAGTGGGCCAAACGGACGGGCGAGGGTTTGAAAGACCGCGATCATATCGGACAGCCGGGTGGTCATGGTCACAAAATTCGCCAGCGCCACAGCGGTCAGCATCCGCAGCAGGACCACCGCGCCACCGATGGCATCGTCAGTCCATAGGTGCCACAGCCCGACAATCAGGACAAAGGGCCACAGCGGCCAAAGCAGGCGCAGACCGGCCCTTGCAAAGCGCGCGCCACCGGTTGCGTATAGGCTGGCCGCCCCGACCGCGCCAAAGGCCAGTGGGAGCGGCGTTGTCAGCGCGAAAAGGCCCATGGTCGCCAGCGCCAGTGCAGCCAGTTTCGCGCCCGCAGGCAGGTCATGCGCCCACAGCCTAACTGGTGAGGTCAGCGTCAGCATCGCGCGCTCCGATCCGTTCCATTTCGGCGGTGAAGGCGGGGATGACCTGTGCCGGCGGCCCATCTGCCGCGATGCGCCCACCGTCAAGCCAGATCAGCCGGTCGGCTGACACCAGCGTCTCCGGGTCGTGGGTGATCGTCACGAGCCGTTGCGGCAAGGCGGCAAAGCGGCGGGCAAGGCGCGTCCGTGTCGGCAGATCAAGCCCGGCAAGCGGCTCGTCCAGCAGGATCGTCCGCGGCTGCATCAGCAGAACGGCAAGTAGGCACAGATAATGCCGCTGCCCCTGGCTGAGGGTAGAGACGGGCACCTTGGCCCAATGCGCCCGCCCTTGATCTGCCAGCGCCCGCAGGGCCGTTGCGGTGGCCTGGGCCTGGGGTTGGCCTTGCTGGACCAGACCGAAGGCAAGCTCTTCCTCTACCGTAGGGAACAGGATCTGGTGGTCAGGGTTCTGAAACAGGATGCCAAGGGCTGCCAGCGTGGCCTTGCGGTCGGTGAAGGGGTCTATCCCGTCAATCCGCACCTTGCCGCTGGCGGGCGCGATCAGCCCGGCGATCAGTCGCAGAAGCGTGGTCTTGCCTGACCCGTTTCGCCCCAGAATTCCGATCCGGGCTTCGGTCAGGCTCAGACTGATCCGGTCAAGCACCACGCGCCCGGACAGGGTGACTGTGGCTGCGTCAAGGGTGATGCCAGTTTGGTGGGCGGGATCAGGTGCGTCAGGCTGAGTGCGATCAGGCATGGATGGCCTTGCAGGAACTGACCGTCCTTCTAACCGCTGCACGCAAAAGTGAAAAGGGCCGCGACGTGATGGCGCGGCCCCTTTTGGTCTGCTGCCCATCGCCCAAGGTCATGACACGGGGGTCACGCGACTGGGCAAAGGCTTGCCAAAATCAGCAAGCGGCGATGTATTCCCGACCGTACTGGTCACGATAGCGGCACTTGCCTTGCTGCTGGGCAGGTCCCAGAAGCGTTGCAGCGGTCGCGCCGACAACAGCGCCGACGATGGCGCCTTTGGCCCGGTCATCGCCGGAGGAAACGGCGGCGCCGACAGCGGCCCCACCAACAGTACCAATAGCAAGGCTTTGCTCAGCTGGCGTGCAAGCCGCCAGCGTCAGGGCCAAAGCAGGAAGAATGAAAAAGGCACGGGTCATTATTTTGCTCCTTACGGCGATTCGCCGTTGCGAATGAAACATATGCCCCGACGGGTGTGTTGCCAACTGCTTCACGTCAGGATCGGCGGCGCCACGCTGCGGGGCACGCAACAGTGATCAGAACCGCGATGCACCACCGCCATGCTTGCGGGCAAAGGCCAGGGCACGTTCATATGCCGGGCGCAAGTCAGGGTTCAGAAGCGGGCGCTGGGCGGCCACTTGATAGACATGGCCGGGGTTCACGTTCGCCTCGTTCAACAACGGGCCGTCATCGGTCAGGAACACATCCCAGCCCAGGATGCCATGGCCCGGAAAGTTCGTATGCCCGGCGCGACACAGCTGCACCGCCTGGTCCCACTGCGGAAGGGTGGTGCCAAGAAACACCGCTTCGTCGTCATTGCCATGGGTCAGGTCGGGCGACAACGGATCGCGCAGGGACCGCAGGCGGGCGATCTGGCCTGAGGCAAGGTCGATCAGCCCCCAGATCCTCGTCTCAAGCGCGTCGCCGTCATGCATCGCCGACTTGGCAGGCAGGCGGATCACGGCATACCACGGCTCAATCCCCTGGTCGGTCTGCAGGGTGACGATCCTGACCGAGGCCATTGCCGCCCCGACATGGCGCCGCAGCCCAGCCTCGCATTGGTAGAACGGCTGAAAAAGATAGCCGCGCGACCAGTCTGCCGCAATCTCGGCCGCAAGCGCCGCGATGGGCGCTATCCTGCCGTCCAGAAAGCGGACCTGATCCGTGCCAACGCGGGCTTCGATCATCGCCGCCCCGCGCGCAAAGCTGTCCGATCTGGGTTTGCCGAAAACCGGCAGGTTGGCCGGATCAGCCAGAAAGCCGGCGATGTCGGCAGACGAACGAAGCTGGCGCAGACCCGAAAGCCCGGCGAGGTTGGGGTCCGGCGTGGGCAGGTACGCCGCTATGGTGCGGGTGACGGCAAGCCCCTTCGCGGTGAGGATCGCTTCGGTCCTGACCTTGTCGTTCAGAATCTCGGTGGCGATGCCAAGATCGGGCAACTGCAACGCGGTGTTGAAGACGCGGGTGCGGCGGTTGGGCAGGAACCCTTTCAGAAAAGCCCGCCCTCGATCCTTGCGCCACAGCGCATAGGTGAAATACTCTTCGGGACGGACCCCTTGCCTTGCCATCACAAGGCGGGCGAGATCAACGGCTTGCCGCAATGGGCTTGGCCCGCCCGCCTTTGCAAGCGCCTCGATCGAGGCCATCAGATCAATCCCGCCCGCCTTGGCCGTCTCCGTCAGATAGCCCATGAGGGTCAGCCCAGACGGGCTGCGGCGACCGAGGCTTCAAGAATATCCATCGCCTCGGCGAAATGGGCGTCGGG
>JANPJU010000049.1:0-1896 GCA_031425675.1 Paracoccaceae bacterium
GGGAGATGGGGCTCATAACCTGAAGGTCACAGGTTCAAATCCTGTCCCCGCAACCAAAAAACCGTGCGATAACAAAGACTTGGAATCAGACAAAAACACTTGTGTATAGCAAGGTTAGTTTTACCTCAACGCCACCTCAACGTTTGACGAGTCCCTACTGCAAAGCGGGGGCCTTTTGCGTTTCAGACCTTCAGCAGATCAAGCAGGGGATCAAAGGCGTACATCGCGGCGCGACGGCCCGAGGCTCCTTCGATCGTGCGCAGAAGCCCAGCCTCGACCAAGCGTCGCGAAAGTGCACGAGCGGACGATGGCGGAATGCCTGACCGCTCGACGAAGCGGTCGTTACGGAACACCGGGCTTGCAAAGACGAAGTCCAATACCTGATCGTGGAACTGCGAATTCAGGACATCGCGGAACCGTTCCCGCATTTCGCCGTGAAGGCGGAAGATTGCGTCGGCTGTTTGGATGTTGACCGTCGCCTGGGCGTGCATCGCCTGGAGGAAGAACACCACCCAGCCGGTCCAATCGCCTGTGGCGGAAACGGCCCGCATCCGCTCGATGTACTCGTCCTTGTGCGCCTCGAAGTAATCATGTCGGTTGATGAAGGCAGGATCGGGCATGGTCACGCGTGGCGAAGATCGGCCCGGCCAACGCTGAATCCTCAAGGAAACAAGGGGTGGCGCATGGAGGGCGACCTTTCCGCCACCCTGCGCCTTCCCGCCACCCGAGCTGCCATGCTTGCCTTGATAGTGCGGCGGAACCACGCCTCATGTCGGATGCAAGAAGGATCCAACGTATGCCCGAACGCATCAAGCTGACCGAAAAGGTGCTCCGCGACGCCGTACCCGTCGTGGGGCGCGACTACCAGATCTTCGACACGGAGGTGCGTGGGTTCGCTGCCTGCATCTACCGCGGCGGCGGTCGTGCCTTCACCCTCGACTATCGCCACGCCGGGCGGCAGCGCCGGATGACCTTCGGGCGCTGGCCGGAATGGTCGGTGTCGGCGGCGCGTGAGCGGGCCAAGGAAATCCGGCGCGAGATCGACGCCGGTGCTGACCCTCTGGCCCAGCGTGGGGCGCTGCGCGAAGCGCCGCGCGTTGACGATCTGATCGAACGCTACTGTGCCCAGCATCTGCCGAAATTGGCCGAGCGCAACGCGTCTGACCAGAAGTCCGCACTGGCCAAGATGGTCGCTCCGGTCTGGGGCCGGAAGCTGGTGACGGAGATCACCTCGACCGACGTCGACAAGCTGCTGAACAAGGTGGCCGAGGGTCGGCCTCGGCCCCACAAGGAAAAACCCAACAACCGGGCCAAGAAACTGCAGCCCTCAAAGCCAACGCCGGTGCGTGCCAACCGCATCGGGGAGGTGTTGCGCAAGATGTTCACCTTGGCGGTCGAGTGGGGGTGGTGCGAGGACAACCCCGCCCAGCGCTTCCATCGCCGGATTGAAACAGCGCGAGAGCGGTTCCTGTCAAAGGACGAAATCAACAGCCTAGCCGCAGCCCTCGATGCTGCCGAAGACCGCCGCGCTGCCGACATCATCCGCATGTGCATGCTGACCGGTGCCCGTCTGGGCGAGGTGCGACAGGCCCGCTTCGAACAGTTCAACCTTGAACACATGAGCTGGTCGAAACCGCCAGCCCACTACAGCGGCGCAACCGATCATGTGCAGATGCCACCCTTTGAAAGCTTTATCAGCCCCGAAGCCTACTATGCCACCCTGGCCCACGAGCTGACCCACTGGACCAAGCACAAGAGCCGCCTTGACCGTGACTTTGGCCGCAAGCAATGGGGTGACGCGGGCTATGCCAAGGAAGAGCTGGTCGCAGAGCTTGGCGCAGCCTTTCTTTGTGCTGATCTTGCCCTGACCCCTGAAGCCCGCGCGGATCATGCCGC
>JANPJU010000050.1:0-20632 GCA_031425675.1 Paracoccaceae bacterium
GGCCGAATTCGACGTCACGCCGGACCTGTGGTTCTTCGAATGCCACTTTCCCGGCAACCCGATCATGCCCGGCTGCCTTGGCCTTGACGGGTTGTGGCAGCTGACCGGCTTCAACCTTGGCTGGCGCGGCTGGCAGGGGCGCGGCTATGCGCTGGGGGTGGGCGAGGTAAAGCTGACCGGCATGGTGCGGCCCGACCGGAAAAAGCTTACCTACTTCGTCGATTTCACCAAGGCGCTGACCACCCGCCGCCTGACGATGGGCGTGGCCGATGGCCGGGTCGAGGCGGATGGTGAGGTGATCTATCAGGTCAAGGACATGAAGGTCGCGCTGAGCGAGGCGTAAGGCCCGACCCAGGGCAGCGCCCGTCCGCCGGGTGGGCGAGCCACGGCAGTTCTGGGCGATTTATGGTGCAACCCCTGCCGCAGTAGTTCCGCAGGCTGACGTTGCAAAGCGCCCGCCCGAGGGGCGGACGGGCGCTGCCCGGCGGCGCAAGCGCCTTGAGTCCGGGCGAAGGAAGAAAGTCCAGAGGGACCCGTCGGCTGCCCTTCTGCCAACCTCCTTGCCCCCTCCCCCCCTCTGCCGTAAACACTCCGTAACTCACTGAAGGAGGGCCGCCATGCGTCGCGTCGTCATCACCGGGATCGGGATCGTATCCTCCATCGGCAACAACGCCGCCGAGGTTGAGTCATCCTTGCGCGCGGGCAAGTCCGGCATCGTCTTCGCCCCCGACTATGCCGAGCACGGCTTTCGCTGCCGGGTCCATGGCCAGCCGAACATCGTTCTGGAAGACCATATCGACAAGCGCGACCTGCGCTTCATGGGGGATGGCGCGGCCTATACCTTCGTCGCGATGGATCAGGCGGTGAAAGATTCGGGCTTGTCAGAGGCTGACGTGTCCAACGACCGTACCGGCATCATCGTCGGCTCTGGCGGACCTTCCACCAAGTCGTTCTTCAAGGCGCACAACATCGTCCGCGAAACCGGCGCGCCAAAGCGGATTGGCCCCTTCGGCGTGACCAAGGGCATGTCTTCCACCGTGTCGGCCTGCCTTGCGACGCCGTTCAAGATCCGCGGCGTGAACTACTCGATCACCTCGGCCTGCTCTACCTCGGCGCATTGCATCGGCAACGGGACGGAACTGATCCAGATGGGCAAGCAGGACATCGTCTTTGCAGGAGGGGGCGAGGAGCTGGACTGGACACTCTCGTGCCTGTTCGACGCGATGGGGGCGATGTCGTCGAAATACAACGACACACCCGAGACCGCGTCGCGCACCTATGATGCCAACCGCGACGGCTTTGTCATCGCGGGCGGCGGCGGGATCGTGGTGCTGGAGGAACTGGAACACGCCCTTGCACGCGGTGCCAAGATCTATTGTGAGGTGACCGGCTACGGTGCCACCTCGGACGGCTATGACATGGTGGCCCCGTCGGGTGAGGGCGGCGAACGCGCGATGCGGCTCGCGCTGTCCACCCTGCCCAAGGGCCGCACCATCGACTACATCAACAGTCACGGCACCAGCACGTCGGTCGGCGACATCACCGAAGTCCAGGCCATCCGCAGCGTCTTTGGCCGTGGCACGACGCCGCCCATCGCCTCGACGAAATCGCTGACCGGCCACTGCCTTGGCGGCGCTGGCGTGTGGGAGGCGATCTATTCGCTGATCATGATGAATGGCAACTTCATCGCCGCCTCGGCCAATGTCATCACCCCCGACCCTGAACTTGATCCGGGTGAAATCGTGACAACGCTGCGCGACGGGGTGCAGTTGGACTCGGTCCTGTCGAACTCATTCGGCTTTGGCGGCACCAATGCCACCCTCGTCATGTCGAAATACCTCGCGTAAGGATGCCAGCATGGCTGATCTGATGAAGGGCAAGCGCGGGCTTGTCATGGGTGTGGCCAACGAACGCTCTATCGCCTGGGGTATCGCTTCGGCCCTTGCCGCAGAGGGTGCTGAACTGGCGTTCTCTTATCAGGGTGACGCGTTCGGCAAGCGGGTGGAGCCTTTGGCTGCAAGTGTCGGATCAGACTTCCTTGTCGATGTCGACGTAACCAATGATGAAAGTCTGGATGCCTGCTTTGCCGCTCTTCAGGACCGCTGGGGCACCTTGGATTTCCTGATCCACGCCATCGCCTTTTCTGACAAGAACGAGTTGACTGGCCGGTTCATCAACACCAGCCGCGCAAATTTCCAGAACTCGCTGACCATTTCGTGCTTCAGTTTCATCGACGTCGCCGCCCGCGCTGCCCAGCTGATGCCCGAGGGCGGGTCGCTGATTACTCTGACCTTCCAGGGCTCCAACGCCGTCGTGCCGAATTACAACGTGATGGGGGTGGCGAAGGCCGCGCTGGAAAGCGCCACACGCTACCTTGCCAATGACCTTGGGCCGCAAGGCATCCGCGTCAACGCCATCTCGCCCGGCCCGATGAAAACCCTGGCCGGCGCGGCCATCGGCGGCGCCCGCGCCACTTACCGCCATACCGAGGCGAACGCCCCCCTCCGCGCCAACGCCACACTTGACGCCATTGGCGGCACCGCCGTCTGGCTGTGTTCCGCCGGGGGGGCCTGCACGACCGGTGAGGTGGTGCATGTCGATGGCGGCTACCACGTGCTGGGGATGCCGCAGGCTGACAATATCTGAGGGCATGGCCCTGAACGACGCGCGCCGCCCCCGCCACCTGCTGCGCCGCTTCTGTGCCTTTGCAGTCGACGTGGCCATTGCCTGGCTGATCGTCCTGATTGGCATGTCAATCGTTCTCGACGACCCTGTTGTCGGCAAGCTGGACCGGGAGACCAAGACCTTCCGCCTCGGAGTCGGTCTTGAATCCGGCAGCTTCAAGCCGCCGGTTTACATCGCCTCGCACACTTGCGGCTATCCGGTCGATCTTTTGCCCATGCTGCGGGAGTATGTCTCCCCGGCAAAGATAATCGGTGCCGAAGCGTGCTTTGACCGCAACAATGGAATGCCGGTGGGCGGCAGCGCCACGCTGACCTTCGCCAACACAGCCAAAGCCGGTGATCTGGCGGGAAGGGTGGTGAATGTCCCGCTCACTTTGGACACCGGCCACCGTTATGGGGATGCGCTGGCCTTCCTCACCTTTCTTGCCGCCAGCATCCTTGGACTGAAGCTGTTCGGAACCACGCCCGGCAAGAAGATGATGGGGTTGCGGGTCGTCGGCGCTGCCCCGATTCCGGCGTTTCGCCGCGAGCTTATCCGCAGTCTTCCGCATCTGCTGACGATACCAACTTTTCTGGCCATCAACATGGCCCTGCGGCCGCTGCCTTCGGTGCTACCGGTCGTTCAGGTGGTCGCGATCAGCCTTGAACTGCTGTCGATCTTGGCGGTCCTTGTGCTGTGGGTCAATCCGGCGGTCCGCTGGCGGGGCGCGTTCCTTCATGACCGCTGGCTTGGACTTGCCGTTGTGGTGGTGCGCGATCTGGCCGTTGGAACGCCGCCCGCCGACTGACCGTTCGCGGTCCTTAGAGCGTCACCTGCCCGGTCGCGACAAAGCCCTGCCTCGGACTGCCCATAAGCGCCAGGGTCTGTGCGGCCAGTTCCTCGGTAGCACTGCGGCGGAAGATACCATCGCGCGTCAGACTGACGCCGTCCAGCGCGGGCCCGCTGGATGCATACAGTCCCTGCCCGGCATAGACCTCGCGGCAAGCGTCTTCGGGCAGCGCAAATTGACCGGTCAGAAGCGCAGCGCCACCGGACACCGCCTGCTCGGCGCTCGCGAAGACCTCGAAATGCAGATGCGGCCAGCGTCCGGGGTAGCAGCCGGGAAAGACCGTGGTCAGCCGCAGCCGCCCGTCGGCATCGCTGATCGCCACGCCGCGCAGATAGTTGCGGTCCGGGGCGTCATAGATCGAATAGGCCCCCGCAGCATCGCATTGCCACAGATAGACCGCATGCCCCACAAAGGCGGCACAGGCCCGGTCGACGTCGACCAGCGTGATCTCCAGCTGCAGTGGCACACCTTCGGCGACCGGGGACAGCCCGGCAATGCTGGGGCGGATGTCATCGCGGATTACGCCCGCCTCGGTCAGGATATTGACGGTCTGGCCCGCGCGCATGTTGCTGCCATCCGCCGGGAACGGCCCGGCCGTCGCTGCCGGTTGCTGGACGCAGATTGATCCATCAGCAGCGGTCCCGGTCAGAACGGCCGCACCGCCGCGCGCGGCCCACAGCGACAGCGCCGCCCCGCCCATGGCAAGCCCCGCCACCAAAAGCCGCCGGGTCATCAGATGAGGGAGATCGGCGGCCAAGCCTTCCGGCCCGTGGTCATGAACTGGGTCAGGGTCGTGGTCTGGGTCATCCGGGTGCGGCATTGCGGGCTCCATTCAGCTTTCAGCACCATACGCGGCGTCACGCACTTTCCGTCGCAAACCTTTGGCATGACGCGACAAATGGCTGAAATCTGCCGGTAACCCAGCAACAAACGCGACAAGAAGGGGGATGGAGCGGGCGGCGGGAATCGAACCCGCGTCTTTAGCTTGGAAGGCTAAGGTCTTACCATTACACAACGCCCGCGTGCCGCTCGGTAGGTATTCGGACATGCCGGGTTCGTCAAGGCGGCACGCCAAGGGAGCATATAGTTTTTCGGCTGGCGACAGCCAGCAGATAGTCGCGTCGATCATCACCGTCTTTGGAACAGCTGCCTCGGCAGCCAACCCATCCATCATCCGGGCGAACACCCCCTGTCGCTTTCGCGCTTCCAGCGGTTGTAGAGGGTCTTCGGCGGCCCCAATTCCTTGTGATCTGCCACGGAATTTTTCCTCTATCTTCAAGTAAAGTCCCCCCCCGTGGAGACGATGGACGACGAAGCAAACGACACGAACCGAAGAGCAGATCATCGGCATCTTGCAAGAGCGCGAGGCTGGCGCGAAGTGCGCAGATTCTGCCGCAAGCATAACATGTCGGAAGGCACGTTCTATGCCTGTAAGGCGAAGTTTTCGGGGATGACGGTGGCCGAGGCCAAGCGGCTGAAAGCGCTGGACGACAAGAATGGGAAACTGAAGCGACTGGTGGCCGAGCAGATGCTCGATCTGGCGGCGATGAAGGAAATGCCGTCAAAAGAGTGGTAGCGCCGGTCGCGAAGCGCCAAGCTGTCGCGCATCTGAAAGCTCATCCCGGGCTGTCGGAACGGCGGACCTGGCAGATTGCCGGGGCTGGCCGGAAATTGGTGCGTTACCAGTCGCAACGCACGCCGGTCACAGCACTCAAGGGGGCGGTTGCGAGATCTGGGCAACGAGAGGCGGTGGTTCGGTTACCAGCGGCTGTTTGTGTGGCCTAGCCCCTACGCTGCCCCCCCCGCTTCGACCCAACGCGCGTCCTTTCGATGAAAGTGCTGGACGGGACCGGTATGAAACCGATGGCTCGCGTCGGCAAGAAAGGGTTGGACCGAAACGCTATTGCCGGCAGTCTCGACCAGGCAAACATCATTCCAACGTGACTTGAGCCGGGTCGAGATTGCGGTCCCGACCTGCAGGAAAAGGATGCTTGCAGCCGTGTCTGCCGCGCCGACATGCGGCAAGTGGGTATGGCCGGAAAGCACAATATCGGTACCCGCAGCGATCAGATCGCGCAGCACTGCGGCAGGGTCATGGATGTCGGCCGGGGTGCCGTCGGCTGCGGGCACCGGGGCGTGGTGCATCACGACGATGTGCAGATGACCCGCAGGTGCGGTGCGGAAGGCCCGCATTAAGGCCTGAGTTGAGGAGGACGTCAGGCGGCCGGCCTTCCAGACCCACGGGTTCGCGGTGTTCACGCCTGCAAGCACGATACCGGGCAGGATCAGCACGGGTTCCAAGTCTGCATGCACCAGTTTCTGGTAGCGGCGGAACGGCCACAAAAGACGCAAGGGCAGGTTGTAAAGCGGAGCGTCGTGATTGCCGGGGACCGTCAGGACGGGCAGGCCGAAACGCGAAAGAAACGCTGCTGCCTCAAGAAACTGCGAGGGTCGCGCACGTTGGGTAAGATCGCCCGATACTATGAGCGCCTCCGGCTGCAGGCGACGCGCCAGCTCCAGCAGCGTTTCCAGCATCCGGGCGTTGACCGCACCAAAGTGAAGGTCCGAGACGTGCAGGATCCGTGTCATTTGCTGCCTTTGACCGTTGCAGCCTTCGAGGGCGGCAAAATCACCGACAGAACATGGTGGTCGATGCGGAATGTCAGAGGCAGTTTCATCTTCTCTCGCTCGCCATCGTAGGCGATGCGGATGCGCCGTCGCTTGGGCCAGTCGATCTCGAGGGTCTGGGGCGTCAGTAGTTCCAGATCATCCGACAGGTCTACCTTGCCCGGCCGCATCAGCCGCCAAGCCAGCTTCAAGAGGCCCATCCGTGTGGTCTGTCGCGCGATGTACACCGCAAAACGGTCATCGCTGATCGCTTCGGAACCGACCACGCCGAACTGGTCCAGCTGATAGGCAGAGCGCGCAACGAAGATCATGGGCGAGCGACGAACCTGCACCTGACCATCTGCGACGATGCGGACGCGCATTGGACGTTGCAAGCGCAGGATAATGCGCAAGGTAGACCAATGGGCCATGATGCGGCTGCGACCCCAACGCTTATACGCCGCTTCGCGCTCATCAAGAATGGCAGGATAAAGTCCAAGTGCAACATTGTTGAGGAAAACCTTGCCGTTCACGCTGCCAACGGCAATGTCATGCGGCTCTCCCTCCGTTATCGCCATCGCGGCCTCGACGGCATCGGCAGGCGTGTCGAGCCCGCGAGCGAAAAAGTTGAAGGTGCCCAACGGCAAAACGCCCATGACCGCCGACGTTCCGGCCAGCGCATGCGCGACGCCCGCAACTGTGCCGTCGCCACCTGCCGCCACGATGATCGAGAAGCCGTCACGAATGGCTTGTTCAGCCACAGGTGTGGGATCACCTGTAAAGGTGCGCAGTTCGGCCCGGTCGCCAAACTCTGTCATGGCGCGTTCAATGACTGCACCCACGCGCGCGGTTGCACCCGATTTGGCATTGGCGATAACGCAAATATCTGGCCTGCGCGAGGGCGCAGCGGCTGCGGTTGTTGAAGGGGCGGGCTCAGTCACTGACATTGCCGTGGAAATAGGTAATCGCACCAGAAATTGCAACGTCGGGTGTCGCGGGCCTCAGTACACAAGCGGACTTGGAACGCGGCGTTCGACTCTGGCGGTTGGCCTGGGTCTTGGGTGACCCTGCTAACTCACCAAGCGCCTCCGTCTGCGCTGGAAAATCCCGCAATGCAATGTACAGCCACGCTGAGTGAGCACGATCTCGTGGGGGCGTCCCTTGGCAAAGACAAATGCGCCAGGACCGATTTCCTGAATTTCTTGCTTCCGGCCCGGATAAACCCAGCGTGATCCGAATTGCCGGTAAGGTTGCACGGGATGGATCACACGGAATTCGATGATGCTGACCCAAGTACTGGGTGCTACCGGATGTACATTGCCCTGCAGCGCATTGGCGTTGGATCATGCCGGGCGGAAACTGCCAACACTTCGGCCGCGCACTGCGCGATAATGCTGCACGGGAACAAGCTGGGCCCGATGCCGATGATCGCCTTCACCCTGCGCGCAGTGCCGCGACGCAAAGCGTATGCGGCAGGGCTTCGCGCCCTGCCGCTGGTGTCGATTTAGCCGATGATGCGCGTGAAGGTGGCCGACGGGCGCATGACCGCCTCGGTCTTTGCATCATCCGTATGGTAGTAGCCGCCCAGATCGGCGGGCGTTCCCTGCCCGACCGCCAGCTCGGCAAGGATCACCGCTTCACTCTCGGCCAGCGCCTTGGCGACAGGCGCGAAGTGGGCGGCAAGGCCCGCATCCACCGTCTGCGCCGCCAGCGCCTGCGCCCAATACAGCGCAAAGTAGAAGTGGCTGTCGCGGTTGTCGGTCTGGCCAACCTTGCCCATGGGCGAATGGTTGTTGTCCAGCACCCCTTGGGTTGCTACATCAACAGCATCGCCCAGCACGCGGGCCTTCGCATTGCCTTTGGCGTCAGCCAGGAACTTCAGGCTTTCGCCCAAAGCGCAGAACTCACCCAACGAATCCCAGCGCAAGTGGTTTTCCTCCATGATCTGCTGGACGTGCTTGGGCGCCGACCCGCCAGCGCCGGTTTCAAACATGCCGCCGCCCTGCATCAGCTTGACGATGGAAAGCATCTTGGCGCTGGTCCCCAGCTCCAGGATCGGGAACAGGTCGGTCAGGTAATCACGCAGCACGTTGCCGCTGATCGCGATGGAGTTTTCGCCCCTGCGGATCGTCTCGAACGACAGACGGGTGGCTTCGCGCGGCGCCAGTATCTGGAACTTATCCGTCACCCCCGCCGCTTCCAGCAGGGGTTTGACATAGGCAATCAACTGCGCGTCATGCGGACGGGTTTCGTCCAGCCAGAAAATCGCCTGGAAGCCCTCGGCCCTCTGGCGCGAGATGGCCAGTTTGACCCAATCCTCAATCGCGGCCTTGCGGGTGGATGCCGCGCGCCAGATGTCACCGACCTGAACGGCGTGCTGGTGCAGCACATCGCCGTTGGCCGCAATCATGCGCACCGTACCATCTGCCGGGATCAGAAAAGTCGTGGGGTGTGAGCCGTATTCTTCGGCCTTCTGGGCCATCAGACCGATATTCTGGACTGTGCCAGCTGTGGCAGGGTCCAGCGCGCCGGTTTCCTTGCAGTACCGGATCGCCTCGTCGTAGACGGCGGCATAGCTGCTGTCGGGGATGACGCAGTTGGTGTCGGCGGCCTTGCCATCGGGGCCGTAGCCTTTGCCGCCCGCCCGGATCAGCGCGGGGATCGAGGCGTCGATGATCACGTCCGATGGCACATGCAGGTTGGTCAACCCACGGTCAGAGTTCACCATGTACAGCGGCGGCCGGTCTGCCATCACGGCAGCGATGTCGTCCGCAATAGCCGCACCATCCGGCATCTCGGCCACCCGGTCCAGCAGCGCGCCGAGGCCTGAATTCGGGTCAACCCCCGCCGCATCAAGCGCCGATCCATGCTTGTCGAACACCGGCTTGAGGAACTGCCGCACGGCATGACCGAAGATGATCGGGTCTGACACCTTCATCATCGTGGCCTTCAGGTGGATCGAGAACAGAACACCCATGCGCTTGGAGGCGTCAATCTGTTCGGCCAGAAAGGCCTGCAACGCCGCCGCCGACATGAAGGTTGCGTCAACCACGGTTCCTTCGGGATAGGTCAGCTTGTCTTTCAGCACGGTGACCGTGCCATCCTTGGCCACATGTTCGATCCGTGCAGCGCCCGCTTGTGCGGCAGTCAGCGTGACCGAGGTTTCATTCGACCGGAAGTCGCCCGCCGTCATGGTGGTCACACAGGTCTTGCTGTCGGGTGACCATTTACCCATCGAATGCGGGTTTGCACGGGCATAGTTCTTGACCGCAATCGCCGCGCGCCGGTCAGAGTTGCCCTCGCGCAGCACCGGATTCACTGCTGACCCCTTGATCGCGTCAAAGCGCGCGCGGATGGCCTGTTCGTCGGCCGTTTGCGGGTCTTCGGGGTAATCGGGAATGTCATAGCCCTGGGCCTGCAGCTCTTTCACTGCGCCTACCAACTGCGGCACCGAGGCCGAGATGTTCGGCAGCTTTATCACGTTGGCCGCCGGCGTTTTCACCAGCTCACCCAGTTCCGCCAGATCATCTGGCTGACGCTGCGCTGCCGTCAGCTTTTCGGGAAAGGCCGCGATGATCCGACCGGCCAAAGAGATGTCCTTGGTGCCCACCGTGACGCCGGCGACCGCGGCAAAGTGCCGGATGATCGGCAGAAGCGAGGCCGAGGCGATCTGCGGTGCTTCGTCCACCTTGGTGTAGATGATGTCGGGAACCTGCGGGTTGGCCATGGCGAGAACCTGTCTTGTTGCGGTTGCGAATGTCTTGCCCGGCCATAGCAGAACAGGAGGCAAACGTCAGTATCCGAATGTATACCGAAGCAATTCCGTTACCCAAGCAGGCGGTTTTCGACCGTGCGGATATGGGCGCGCATAGTGATCTGGGCCGCTTCGGCGTCGCGGACAGCGATGGCGTCAACGATCCGCGCATGTTCGGCAAAGCTGGAATGATCGGCCGGGGGGCGCACACTTGTGCGCACCATCCGCCCCCAGGACACCATCCGCCGCAGCATGTTCAACTGGTCAAACAGCGCCAGAAGGGTGGTTGATCCGCTGCTTTCGGCGATCTGTCGGTGAAATTCGGTATCCAGCGCCTCATACTCGCGCCAGGTCGCGGCCTGCACGGCCCGGTCGACGTTCAAGCGCAGCCTGGCGATGGCCGAAGCCGAGGCGTGCAGCGCCGCCTCCCGCGCGATGGCGGGTTCAAGGGCGGCACGGGCGCGCAGCACGTCGGCGGGGCTGACCTGCTGCGCCAGAAGACCAAAGGGATCGGTCGACGCGACGTCCGGGTCAGCGTCGGTCAGAAACGTGCCTTTGCCGACATGGCGCCATAACCGATTCTCGCCTTCCAGCACCTGAAGCGCGCGCCGAAGCTCGGTCCGGTTCAGCCCAAGGTCAGCGCACAGCACCCGTTCGGGCGGCAGCCGCTCCCCCGGCTTGAAAGCCCGGTCTGCAATGTAGGCGCGTAGCTGTGCAAGGGCCGCACCACCCGAAACTGCGGGCTCGGTCCGGGCGGAAACAAGGGGGGTGCCAGTCGTGGCGTTCATGTCGTTCGGCATACTTGGTCAATACCCGGATTGGTTTATCTCGTCCAGATTGATTTGGATTGATTTGCCACCGGAACTCTGGAAAGGAGGTTTTCCAAGAACGAGGAGCGCCCAGCCAATGTCAAACTACGTGATCAACCCTCCAGCCATCGTGACCCTGCCGGTCGCAGGTTCTGACGCGCTGTTTCCCGTCCGTCGCGTCTATTGCATCGGCCGGAACTACGCCGCCCACGCGATAGAGATGGGACATGATCCGAACCGCGAGCCGCCGTTCTTCTTTCAGAAAAATCCCAACAATCTGACCACGGGCGACAGCTTTCCGTATCCGCCGCAAACCAAGGACGTCCACTACGAGATCGAGATGGTCGTTGCGCTGAAATCGGGCGGCAAGAACATTCCCGTCGCAACCGCGCTGGACCATGTTTGGGGCTACGGTGTCGGGCTGGACATGACCCGGCGCGATCTGCAGGGCGTCGCGAAGGAAATGGGCCGTCCTTGGGAAATTGGCAAAGCCTTTGAAGATTCGGCCCCGGTCAGCCCGCTGCGCCCGGTGTCGGACGTTGGGCACCCCGCCGCCGGACTGGTGCAACTTAAGGTTAACGGCACAGCAAAGCAGACTGGTGATCTGAACCAGATGATCTGGAAGGTGCCAGAGATGATCTCATATCTCTCTGACTTCTTTGAACTTTCTGCTGGCGACGTCATCATGACCGGCACCCCGTCAGGCGTGGGCCCGGTCGTGAAGGGTGACGTCATGGAGTGTCACGTTGAAGGCGTGGGCAATCTGACGGTCACTGTGGTGTAAGCCGTTCGCTGTCAGCCCCTCAGGGCTGGCAGCACCCTGTCGCGGACCGACACCAGATGGTCGCGCATCCGCACGGACGCGGTTGCGCCATCCCGTTGGGTAATGGCCGCGCAGACCGCTTCATGTTCGGTGAAACTGATATGGTCACGGGGCGGCATCCGAGTTGTTCTTGGCTGGCCCCAGACCGTTGACCGCCTTACAACATTTAGTATGTCGAAAAGGTGGACCAACAACTTGTTATGTGTAGCCTTTGCAATCGCATAGTGCAGGTTGTTGTCCCATGCCTCATAGCTGCGCCAGTCGGTGGCCAAGCGGCAACGGCTGTTGCAGGACTGAATCTCATCGAAATCCGCCTTTGTGGCATAAGTCGCGGCCAGGCGTGCCAGTTCAGGTTCGATCACCAGCCGTGCGGCGATGACCTGGGCCGGGCTTGCCAGTTCCCCCAGATAGGCCGCGTCGGCAAGGTTCAGCACGGGCCTCGCGCCGATGAAGGTTCCGCGTCCGACATGGCGCCAGATCAGGCCATCGGTCTCCAGCTCGGCCAGCGCCTTGCGCAATTCTCCGCGCGTCACCTGAAAGTGCTGACTTAGGAGCCGTTCTGGCGGCAGCCGATCATTATGGTTGAACTTTTCTGCCGAAATGAACTTCCGGATCTGCTCGGCCAGCTGGGTGGGCGTTGTGGCAGCCATCTTGACCAATCCTCGTATTGGTTACGCTGAAATTCTATGCATGGCTTTCAAAGATGGCTAGCATCAATCGAAGTCAGGGGGAATCCGGTGTTGCCGGCAACGGGCGGCACCGGCGGATCTACCTCCAGCGCCGGTGGCAGTTGGCAGGGCAGACAGGTTGCAAGCTGACACGACAGAAGGAAGACAGGTCCATGCGGTTTGCCACAATCTTTACCTCGGCCGGTCCGGTTGCTGCGGTTCAACTGACCGACGGGCGGTTTCTGCCTGTTGGTTCGGCCTGCGCGGCCGCAGGCATCGTGGACGGCCCACTTCTGCATGGGACCCTTCAGGCCGTGATCGACGGCGGGGCGTCAGCCTTGACCGAAATGGCGCAGATCGCAAGCCGGGCAAATGCAGGTGAGCCGACCATTGCGGGGCTTGCAGTGGCAGACCCGACACTTCTGGCTCCGCTGCCCAAGCCCCGCAAGAACGTCTTCTGCGTCGGGCGCAACTATGCCGAACACATCGCCGAAGGTGCTCGGGCGCAGAACACCACGGTTGCCGTCACCGAAGTGCCGGTCTTCTTTACCAAACCCTGCACCGCCGTCATCGGCCCGGGCGCCACGGTCCCGATCTTCCCCCATGTTTCAACCCAGATCGACTATGAGGTGGAACTGGCGATCATCATCGGCACCGCAGGCCGCGATATTCCCAAAGACCGGGCGTTTGACCATATCTGGGGGTATACCGTCCTGAACGACGTGACCGCGCGTGACGTGCAGCGCCGCCATGGCGGGCAATATTTCAAGGGCAAGGGATTGGACGGATCATGTCCGATGGGCCCGGTCATCGTCACGAGGGATGAGGTGGCCAATCCGCAGACGCTTGCCCTGCGCACCCTTGTCAACGGCGAGTTGCGCCAGAGCAGCACCACCGCGCAGATGATTTTCGACATTCCCACGCTGATTGCCTCACTGTCTGAAGGTCTGACGCTTGAGCCGGGCGATATCCTGGCCACCGGAACGCCATCGGGTGTGGGTTATGCGATGACCCCGCCGAACTTCCTGAAGGACGGCGATGAGGTCAGTTGCGAAATTGACGGAATCGGGCGGCTGACCAATCCGGTCCGCACCGTCTGAAAACTGGAAGACCGGTCGCAAGAACCGGATTTGAAGACCTGCTAACCAGAACAACCGGGAGGAAACAACATGCTGAACAGACGTACATTCAACACCTTGATGACCAGCGCCCTTGCGCTTGGGCTTGCAGGGCCGGCGGTGGCGCAAGACCTGACGAAAATCACCTTCGTGCAGCCAAGCCCATCGGCGATCAACTCGTTCAACGTCTTCGTTGCCATCGGCGAAGGCTATTTCGCCGAAGAGGGGCTTGAGGTCGCGGTTGAGGCGATCAACGGCTCGGGCGCGGTACTGCAGGCGTTGTCGTCGGGTCAGGCGCAGTTCGGCCGCCCCGGCCCTGGCCCGGTTCTGGCCGCGCGTGGGCGGGGTGAAGATGTGGTGTTCATCTACAACTTCGCCGCCAAGTCGAACTTTGGCCTTGTGGTCCCGGCTGACAGCCCGATCCAGACCCCGGCTGACCTGAAGGGCCTGATCATCGGCACCGGCACCGCTGACGGCGCGGAAGTGGGCTTTGCCCGCAACGTGATGTCGGGCGCCGGTCTGACCGATGGTACCGATTACACCTTCCTGACCGTGGGCGATGGCGGGCCTGCAACGGCGGCCTTCTCCTCTGGTGAGATCAACGCTTACTCCGCGTCGACCGCCGATGCCGCGATCCTGAACCAGCGTGGCGTGGCTGTACGGGAAATCACCCCGCCGGAATACATGCGCTTTTTCGGCAATGGCTTTGTGACGATGGGGGCCACGATCCGTGACAACCCCGATCTGGTGGAAAAGTTCGTGCGCGCCATCAACAAGGGCCACGCCTTTGCCCTGGACGATGCCAACCGCGAAAAGGTGCTGGCGCATCTGGCCGCAGGCAACCCGCAGGAAAGCGAAGACCCTGAGTTTGCGGCAGCCCTGTTTGACGCCGTGCGTGACAAGACCATTCCCGTCGACATGACCAATGGCCTTGGCTACCAGCCGCCCGAAGTGTGGGAAGAATGGCAGGCCACCCAAATTGCCGGTGGGGAACTGGCCGCCCCGCTGCCCGACCTGAGCGCCGCCTACACCAACGACTTCACGCTCAAGGTCAACGGGAGCACGAACTGATGATGGCTGCCGCAGCCCTGACACAGGCCGCAAAGCCAGCGGGTGAACCTGTCTATCAGCTGTCAAACGTGGGCAAGACTTATGCCCGCAACGCAATCAGGGCGCTGGAAGGGGTCAGCCTGACTCTGACTCGCGGCAGCTTTTCGGCTGTCATCGGGTCCAGCGGCTGCGGCAAGTCCACCCTCCTGAAAATCATGTCAGGCCTGATCCCGCCCTCAACGGGGCGGGTCATCCTGCAGGGCAAACCCGTGATCGGCCCGCGCCGTGACATCGGGATGATGTTTCAGCAAGCCACGCTTTTTCCCTGGCGCACCACGCTGGAAAACATTGTCCTGCCGATCGAGATCAGGGATGGCAAAGCCGCCGCCAAGGCCGCCGAGGTTCAGGCAAAGGCCCTTCTGGACCTTGTCGGACTGAAAGGGTTCGAGAACACCTATCCGGGAGAGTTGTCGGGCGGCATGGCGCAGCGGGCATCGATCTGCCGGATGCTGATCACCGAACCCGCCGTCCTTTTGCTGGACGAACCCTTCAGCGCGCTGGACGAATTGACCCGTGATTTCATGAACATGGAACTGCAGCGCATCTGCACCTCTCGCAGTGCCACAGCGTTCCTTGTGACCCACTCAATCCCCGAAGCCGTCATCCTGTCCGACGTTGTTTATGTAATGAAACCAAGGCCGGGGCGGCTGGCCGAGGTGGTGAACATCGACCTGCCCCGCCCTCGCACGCTGGATATGATGACAACCCCGAAATTCGGCGCAATTGTCGAACACATCCGGGGTTCGCTGGACAAGGAGGCGTTCAAATGAGCAACCTTGAAAGCATCGCCGATGTGGGTCCAAACGGAGGCCCCGATACCGTCTGGACTGAACAGACAAGCTGGCTGGACCGTGTGCCGCGCGCGGTGCAGATGATCTTCGTCTTTGCTGTCTTCGTCCTGTTCTGGGACCTGATCACCCGCTTTGGCCTGGTCAGCCCGATCATCCTGCCAACGCCGCTTGAAACCTTCCTCGACCTGATCTTCGTGGGCAAGAACCTGCTGTCTGGTGGCTATATGCTGGCCGCTCTCTGGATCACGCTGCAAGAGGTGTTCTACGGCTTTCTCCTGGCGATGGCGATCGGCTTCACCCTTGGCACCATCGTCGGCGAAACTGCCTTCGGCGAGCGGGCCATCATGCCCTACCTTGTCGCCATCGACACGATGCCCAAGGTCGCCTTCGCCCCCCTGTTCGTGGCCTGGCTGGGCTTTGACATCGACAGCAAGGTGGCCCTTGCCGCCTTCATCGCGACCTTCCCCATCGTGGTTGGCACCGCAGCCGGTCTGCACGCCGCCGACACCAACAGCCGCAACCTGTTCAAGACGATGGGCGCGACCCGGTGGCAGACGCTGGTCAAGATGAAGGTCCCGATGGCGCTGCCGCAGATCTTCACCGGCCTCAAGATTGCCTCGGTCGGCGTCATGGCGGGGGCCATCACGGGTGAGTTTCTGGGCGGCGGCAAGGGCTTTGGTGAGCTGATCCGCACCGCCGCCAGCCAGTTGAACACGCCGCGTGTGTTCTCGCTTATCTTGTACCTGTCGGTGGTGGGGATGTTGCTATTCACCTTGGTGTCATGGGCGCAGCGCCGGGTGGTGTTCTGGCAGAAAGACCGCGTTTCGGCGGCCAGCGAATAGCCGATGGCGGGTCCCGTCGCGGCCGATCTGCTGACGGGTTTTGCCGCCAGCGCCTTTCAAAGCCTTGGCGTCCCCGGCGGGGATGCCAAACGTGTCGCGGGCCTGATGGTCGAGGCTGACTTGCTGGGCTATGACACCCACGGTCTGTTCCGCCTGCGCCAGTATGTGGCCCGGCTGCGCGACGGGGGCTGCAACCCGACTGCCAAACCACGCATCTTGCGGGAAACCGTGGCGACCGCGCTGATCGACGGTGACAACGGGCTGGGCCATCTGGCCATGGCAATGGCCTGCGATCTTGCCATGACCAAGGCCCGCACGGCGGGGATCGCCTGGGTCGGCGTTCGCGGCAGCAATCACGCGGGTCCAGCGGCGCTGTATGTCCGCCCGCAAGCGGCGGTGGGGATGATCGGCATCTGCGCGGCGGTCGGCAGCGCCAACCATGTGGCACCCTATGGCGGGACGGACCTGCTTCTCGGCACCAACCCCATTGCCATCGCCACACCCGGCGGGGCTGATCCCTTCGTCCTTGACATGGCGACGACCGTGGCCGCCGTGGGCAAGATCAAGACCCTCGCCCAGCGCGGTGAGGCGATGCCCGAGGGCTGGATGGTCGGTCGTGACGGCAAGCCCCTCACTGACCCCAACCGCCGGGATGAAGGCTTCCTCTTGCCCATCGGCGGGGCCAAGGGGTACGGGCTGGCGATGGCCATCGGGCTGCTGGCCGGGGTGCTGAATGGTGCGGCCTTCGGGGCGGACGTGGTGGATTTCACCACCGACACCAAAAGCCCCACCAACACCGGCCAGTTCGTCGCTGCCATCGACATCGCGGCCTTCGGTGACGCTGACGCCTTCACCGCGACCGCCGCCCGCGTCTTTGCCGAAATGCGCGCCTCGCCGCCCCTGCCCGACCATGAGGCGGTGCGCGTGCCCGGCGACGGACGCGAAGCCCAGCGCGCCGACCGCCTGGCAAAAGGCATCGCGCTCCACCCTGCCTTGCGCGCCGATCTTGACCGGATCGCCAAAGACCTTGCCATCGCCCCCCTCTAGGCCCGACTGTTCACGCTCCCCAAGGCAGGTGATTCAATGACCGACACGCTTCACGCCCTTCTCGCCCGTGCCACCGCGGACGCCCCTGCCATCGGCGCACCGGATCGGCCCTGGCTGACCTACGCGGGCCTGGCCGACCAGACCGCCCGCACCCTTGCCGCGCTGCATCGCGCAGGCGTCGGGCGGGGTGACAGGGTGGCCATCGTGCTGCCAAACGGGCCCGAAATGGCTTCGGCCTTCATCACCGTCGCCCAAGGGGCGGTCACGGCCCCCCTGAACCCGGCCTACAAGCTGGATGAGTTTGATTTCTACCTTTCTGACCTCAAGGCCCGCGCGATCATCCTGCCCGAAGGCTATGACGGCCCGGCGCTGGAAGCTGCGGCAAAGCACGGCCTTGTGGTCCTGCGCCTGGCCTTTGCGCCAACCGACCCCGCTGGCAGCTTTACCCTGACCGCCGAAGGCACGACCGGTGCCAGCCCTGACACCGCCCTTGCCGGCGCTGACGACATCGCGCTGATCCTGCACACGTCGGGCACCACGTCGCGGCCGAAAATCGTGCCCCTCTTGCAGCGCAACGTGGTCGCCTCGGCCCGGCACATTCAACAATCACTGGAATTGTCGCCATCGGATCGTTGCCTGAACATGATGCCGCTGTTTCACATCCACGGCCTGATCGCCGCCGTCTCGGCCAGTCTTGCGGCCGGGGCCTCGGTCTGGTGTACGCCGGGGTTTGATGCGATGCGGTTTTTCGGCTGGCTCGATAGCGCGCGGCCCTCATGGTATTCGGCGGTGCCGACGATGCACCAGACCATCCTGCAACGCAGTTCCCGCAACGCCGACATCATCGCCCGCGCACCCTTGCGGTTCCTGCGCTCATCCTCGGCGTCCTTGCCCGCGCAGGTGATGCTGGAACTGGCCGCCACCTTCAACGCACCGGTGATCGAGGCGTATGGCATGACCGAGGCCGCGCATCAGATGGCGTCCAACCCCCTGCCCCCCCGCGCCCAGAAACCGGGGGCCGTAGGCATCGCCGCAGGCCCGCAGTTGCGCATCGCGCATGAGGTGGAAAACCACCTGCTGGACGCCGGAATTGGTGAGGTGGTGATCGCTGGCCCGAACGTCACCCCCGGCTATGAAGGCAACCCCGACGCCAACGCGAAAAGCTTTTTCATCGAAGGTGACCTGCGCTGGTTCCGCACCGGCGACCAGGGCTCGCTCGACGATGAAGGTTACCTGACCCTGACTGGCCGCCTGAAGGAAATCATCAACCGCGGCGGCGAAAAGATCAGCCCGCTTGAGGTGGACGGCGTGTTGATGGATCACCCGGCGGTGCAGCAGGTGGTCACCTTCGCGATGCCCCATGCAGCCTTGGGCGAAGAGGTCGCCGCCGCTGTGGTCCTGCACGACGGCATGACAGCGGATGAAGCCGCGATCCGCGCCTTCGCCGCCACCCGACTTGCCGCCTTCAAGGTGCCCCGCCGCGTGGTCATCCTGCCCGAAATCCCGAAAGGCGCGACGGGCAAGCTGCAACGCATCGGCCTCGCGCAGAAACTGGGCCTTTCTTCCTGACCATTTTCTGTCTGAAAGTATCCCCGCCGGAGGCTTCGCCGCCCAAAACAGGCGCGCCCCTCAGGCACCCATCCCCTCGGAGGTCCCATGAAAATCTGCATCTTCGGCGCGGGCGCGATTGGCGGCTACATGGGTGTAAAACTTGCCGCCGTGGGGGCCGACGTGTCCCTGGTGGCGCGCGGTCCGCACCTGGCGGCGCTGCAATCCAAAGGCCTGACCCTGATCGAGGACGGCGTGGCCACCACCCACAAGGTCCGCGCGACCGATGATGCCCGCACCCTTGGGCCGCAGGACTATGTGATCCTGACCCTCAAGGCGCATTCGGTGCCGGGGGTTGTCGGGCAGATCACCCCGCTTCTTGGCCCTGACAGCACGCTGGTCAGCGGCGTCAACGGCATCCCCTGGTGGTATTTCCACCGGCTTGGCGGCCCCTTGGAAGGCACGCGCCTGCCCTCGGTCGATCCGGGCGGCCTGCAATGGGACGGCTTCGGCCCTGACAGCGTGCTGGGCTGCGTGGTCTACCCGGCGGCCGAGGTGACCGAACCCGGCACCATCACCCATGTCGAGGGCAACCGCTTTTCGCTTGGCGAACCCTCGGGCGAGAAATCCGCACGGGCCGAGGATTTGTCGAAGGCGCTGACTGCTGCCGGATTGAAGGCCCCGGTCCGCCCGCGTCTGCGCGATGAAATCTGGGTAAAGCTTTGGGGCAATCTGTCGTTCAATCCGATCTCCACGCTCACCCACGCCACGCTGGATGTCCTTTGCACCGACCCCGGTACCCGCGCCGTCGCCCGCGCCATGATGGTCGAGGCGCAGATCATCGCCGAGAAGCTGGGTGTGACCTTCCCCATCGACGTGGACCGCCGGATTGATGGCGGCGCTGCGGTGGGTGCGCACCGCACCTCCATGCTGCAAGACCTGCTGGCCCACCGCCCGATGGAGGTTGAGGCGCTGGTGGGCTCCGTCGCCGATCTGGGCCGGTTGACGGACACGCCAACACCCACCATCGACACGGTTCTGGCGTTGACGCGCCTGCGCGCGCAAATAGCGGCCAAAGCCCTCTAGCAGGCGTCTTTTTGCCAGACCTACTGGGCCGTTGCAGCACGTCGGCCTGTCCGACGAATGCCCAGACTCAAGGTCAACGCCGATCAGAACGCTTCGCTGATGATCGACACCGCGGAACCGAGCGTCACCAGAGCCTGCGCAAGCTGGCCGCAGTCGGGTTGTGGGGGCGGCGGATACGTTGACCATGGCAGATGGCACGGTCACGGTTGCCGACAGATCAGTGGCCTGCAGCGATCTGGTCGAGGGGCTGCACCTTGTGGTGAAAGCGCTGGAAACAGCACCGCTGCGAAGGATTTCGGAACACAGGATCAGTGGCCAGACCATGCCCCGCACCGCCGTCCGCACCGTGATGGCCGCTGCGCCGACCTTTGTGCAGGACGACAATTGCCCATCGCGGCCCGTCAGAAACGGCCTCGCCTGCGGCGAACGCGCTTTTGGCGCCTACCTTCCAGCCAAGAAAATCCCGGGCAGGCCGATCAAGCTGCCGTAAACGCGGGCGCGGGTATGCCTGCGGGAACGCCAAGGCTTGGCCACCGACACTGGACGAGGCACCACCATCGCCCGCTGCAAGTTCGATACGGCGATGGCGATGGTGGCGGGTGAGGTACAGGCGACCTCCCGCAGCGATCTGGTGCGCGTGCTGCATGCAGTCGTCTTGCCCACGGTCAGATTGACGGATTGGACATGGGCCACGGCGTTGCCTCAGGCCGCATCTGCCCGACGGGGAAACCATCCTTCAACAATCGGGCGACGACGTGGTTGCCAGGGCAACCCACCCCCACTGGCTCACGGGCAATGGCGACGCGCATGACCCCGTGCGCGCCCAGGCATAGGGGGTGGATTGGGGCCACCCCGACACGCTGCCGATACATGGTTGTGCACCGCCAGCTGTGCCAAAAGCCACAAACCCGCCGC
>JANPJU010000051.1:0-5412 GCA_031425675.1 Paracoccaceae bacterium
CGCGATTGCCGAGCATGGTATTCGCAACGCGCTTTTGACCAGCGTCGCGCCCACGGGAACGATCAGCCTGTACGCCGGCAACGTCAGTTCGGGGATCGAGCCGGTCTTCGCCTATGCCTACACCCGCAAGGTGCTGCAAAAGGACGGCTCGCGGACAGAGGAGGAAGTGGTCGATTACGCCGTCCGTCTTTGGCGCGAAAAGTTCGGCGATGCCGACCTGCCCGAGTATTTCGTGAACGCCCAGACCCTGCCGCCCCTGGACCATGTGCGGATGCAGGCGGCGGCGCAGCGGTGGGTGGATTCGTCGATCTCGAAGACCATCAACTGCCCGGTGGACATCAGCTTTGATGATTTCGCCGGGGTCTACATGGCCGCCTGGGATCAGGGCTGCAAAGGCTGCACGACCTATCGGCCGAATGATGTGACGGGGTCGGTGCTGACAGTATCCGAGGCGACGGACAAGGCACCGGGCGAGGCCCCGGATCAGGTCCGGGGCGGGGTCTCCACCGGTGAGGTGGTGTACTTGTCGGAACCTTTGGATCGCCCCGCCGCGCTGGAGGGGCAGACCTACAAGGTCAAATGGCCGGGGTCGGAGCACGCGCTATACATCACGATCAACGACGTCGTCACGGCAGGCCATCGCCGCCCGTTCGAGGTGTTCATCAACTCCAAGAACATGGAGCATTTCGCCTGGACCGTCGCCCTGACGCGGATGATCAGTGCGGTGTTCCGGCGGGGCGGGGATATCTCGTTCGTGGTGGAAGAACTGAAAGCCGTCTTCGACCCCCGCGGCGGGGCCTGGATGGAGGGGCGGTATATCCCGTCTATTTTGGCGGCCATCGGCGGGGTGATCGAGCGCCACCTGATCGACATCGGCTTTATCGAGGGCGAGGGGTTGGGCCTGAAATCCGACCCCAAGGCGGAACTGGTGCGGGTCGGAGAGGCTCCGCGCGGCAAGGCCTGCCCGGCCTGTGGGAGTTATGACCTGCGGATGGTGGAAGGGTGTTTGACCTGCGGGTCGTGTGGGCATTCGAAGTGTGGGTGAGGGGATGCGGGAACAGGAAGCTCAACAATGCGATGCTGAAGTGACGTCGCCTCAAACCTTTACCCCCCTGACCTAGCGCGTGTGTGATCGTGAACAAAGAGCTTGAGAGGGCGAAGGCCCGCGACGATCAGGCGTGGACAGATGCTACGCTGCAGTCGGCGCTGAATCTGAGGGACTACATCAAGGAGCCCTACTCGGTCGCGATGTGGTCACGAGCGATTCGGCAGGCATTTGAAGATCAATGGTGTCCGGTGCCGCGGCAGACTGCTTGGGACTGGACTGATATCAGTCGACGGTATGCGCCTCCGAAAGATCGGGTCGTTGCACTCAGGTGCGGTGATCGTTTGGCGGCGTTGTCAGTCATCCTAGCCAGAAGATCTTGGGTTAAGGTTCACTTTTTGGAGGGGGACCCACGAGAGGATTGCCCGATGCGAGGACAGCGTGCTATCGTCATGCTTGACTTGGCAGCAACATATGGTCAGAGGCTTGGTTGTGAAGAAATTCACATAGAGCCCGTGAACGACACACTTAAGTCACTATATTGTGGAACCTTCGGGTTCGAAGAAGTGTTGAACAAGGGTCGCGTGGACTACCTAAGGAGAAGCTTGACATGAACGCAGTTGCAAAATTTGCAAATGGTTTCCGCCGAGCTCTCGGGTTGGAAACCGCTCAACCGAAGCCGCCGGAGCTTCTTGTTCCTACTCCAAAGCCTATGGTTGGCATGTTTTCTATGCTGGACGCCCAGCAGAAGAAACAAGCGCTTACCTACGTGGGTAACCATAACTTTGGGGCACACAACGAGACCCCCTCCAAGGTCTGCCAGTAGGCAAACATCCTCTAGTCCACCCCATTCGCACGTGCGACGAAGTCCGTCAGGTGCGGCACATAGTCCTCCGGCCCCGCGCCGCCCTGCGCCACCGCCCCGGCAAAGCTGTTCTTCGCGGCACTCGCCATCGTGGTGGTGACGGTGGCGGCATTGGCCATGCTTTCCAGATAGCGCAGGTCCTTGTAGGCGTTGGATAGGGTGAAACGGTGGGCCTCGCGGTTGCCCTCCAAAGCGTAGCCCATGAAGGTCTGGTAAAAGCCGCAGTCCATGCGGCCACCACGGATCACGCTGTCAAACGTGGCGGTAGAGATGCCGACCTTGGCGGCCACAGCCAGCGCCTCGGCGTAGATCGCGGCGTAGCCGAGCGACAGGAAGTTGTTCAAAAGTTTCATCCGGTGCCCGTCGCCGACCCCGCCGATGTGGACGATCTTCCCGGCCCAGGTGGCGATGACGGGCTGGATGCGGGTGAAAACCTCAGGGTCAGCGCCGACCATGCAGTCAAGCGCGCCCTCCCACGCCTCTTTCGGGGTGCGGCTGAGGGGCGCGTCCGCGAAGTGGATGCCGCGTGTGCCAAGGTCAGTCGCAAGGCGTTCGGTGACCGTGGGGTCAGAGGTGGAGCAATCGACAATCACGGTCCCGGGTCTCAGGTGGGGGGTCATCCGCGCCACAGCCTCAGCCACCTGGGGTGAGCCGGGCAGGGTGAGGAAGATGATCGTGCATTGCGCGGCGAGGTCTTCCAGCGTCGTCTCAACCGCGCCGCGGGTCAGCAGGTCATCAACGGTGGTGCGGTTGCGGTGGGCGGTGACGGTCAGGGAATAGCCCTTGGTCACGATGTTCTTGGCCATGCCGTGGCCCATCAGGCCAAGGCCGACAAAGCCGATGTGTTCGGTGGTCATGGGGATGCTCCTTCTTTGCCGGGGACCATGGGGCAGCGGCCTTGGGTTGACAATCCCGGCCGGGCGCGGCGCAGTGGCTGGGATCAAACGGGGGGAGGCAAGGATGTTGCGTGCGCTGGTGCTGGAAAAGGATGGCGATGCGGCCGTGGCGCATGTCCGCGAGCTGGACGACAGCGCGCTGCCTGCCGGCGATGTGACGGTCGCGGTTGAATATTCGACGCTGAACTACAAGGACGGGCTGGCCCTGTCGCCGAATGGCGGGGGGATCGTGCGGGCCTGGCCGCATGTGGCGGGGATCGACTTTGCCGGGGTGGTGGAGGCGTCAGACGATGCCCGCTACCAATCCGGCGACAAGGTGGTGCTGACCGGCTGGCGCGTCGGTGAGGTGCATTGGGGCGGCTATGCCACCAAGGCGCGGGTCAAGGCCGATTGGCTGGTGCCGCTGCCAAAGGGCCTGACGACGCGGGCCGCGATGGCGGTGGGCACGGCAGGCTTTACCGCGATGTTGGCGGTGCTGGCGCTGGAGGATCACGGGCTGACGCCTGACCGCGGTGAGGTGCTGGTGACGGGTGCCGCTGGGGGCGTGGGGTCGGTCGCGGTCGCGCTGCTGGCGGGGCTTGGCTATCAGGTGGCAGCGGTGACGGGGCGGCCCGAGACGGAAGGGTACTTGCGCGACCTTGGGGCCACGCGCGTCGTGCCGCGCGCCGATCTGGCGGAAACGGTCAAGCGCTCGCTGGAGGCCGAAACCTGGGCCGGGTGCGTGGATGCCGTGGGCGGGGCCATGCTGGCACGGGTGCTGGGGCAGCTGAAATACGGCGGATCGGTCGCGGCAGTGGGCCTTGCCGGGGGGGCCGGGCTGCCGGCCAGCGTGATCCCGTTTCTGTTGCGCGGTGTGAACATTCTGGGGATCGACTCGGTGTCGAAGCCCTATGCCGACCGGGTGCGCGCGTGGGGGCGGCTTGTCACCGACCTGCCGATGGCCAAGCTGGAGGCGATGGTGCAGCCCGCCACCTTGTCCGATCTGCCTGCGCTGGGGGCTGCCATTCTGAAGGGCGAGGTGCAGGGCCGCGTGGTGGTGGACGTGAACGGGTGAGGTGCTGTTGACTCTGCCAGTTCCCCCTATATAAGCCGCCCAAGTCCCGGAAGTGATTCCGGGGCTTTTCATTGGTGTTGGTGGCTTCCGCAAGGAATGACCTGTCGGCCCCGGATCAAGTCCGGGGCATAGGACAACGCCCTTCGCAGCATAGAAGGAGATCAGCGGTGACCAAACGCACCTCTGCCAAGTACAAGATTGACCGCCGGATGGGCGAAAACATCTGGGGCCGCCCGAAGTCCCCGGTGAACAAGCGTGAATATGGCCCCGGCCAGCACGGCCAGCGCCGCAAGAACAAGTTGTCCGACTTCGGCACGCAGCTGCGCGCCAAGCAGAAGCTCAAGGGCTACTACGGCGACCTGACCGAAAAGCAGTTCCGCAAGATCTTCGCCGAAGCCGAGCGTGTGCGCGGTGACACCGGCGAAATGCTGGTGGGTCTGCTGGAGCGTCGCCTGGATGCGGTCTGCTACCGTGCCAAGCTGGTCCCGACCATTTTTGCCGCCCGTCAGTTCGTCAACCACGGCCACGTCCTGGTAAATGGCAAGCGCGTCAACATCGCGTCGTACCGTGTGGCCGAAGGTGACGTCATCTCGGTCCGCGAAAAGTCGCGTCAGATGGGTCTGATCCTGGAAGCGATTGCGCTGACCGAACGCGACGTGCCAGACTATCTTGAGGTTGACCACAACAAGATGGTCGTCAAGTTCGTCCGCACCCCGGCCTTGGGCGATGTGCCCTATCCGGTGCAGATGGAACCGAACCTGGTCGTCGAATTCTACGCCAAGAACTAATCGTTTGGTGCGCCTTGGCGCACCTTGCACAAGCTGCAAAGGCCGCTCCGGAAGGGGCGGACTTTTCGCATTGGGCCGCGTAGAAAGTCGGGCGACCAAAAGCCTGGCGTGAAGAAAGAAGGCCCCTGCCGCCTGACGCCTTTGCAAGACGGGCTGGCTGGGGTTGCGCCCGACGCGGTGATTGCGCAACGGCCTGCGGCTCTGTATCAGGCAAGCATCTGAAAGCTGCACAAGGTGGCCCGCGCGATGACCGACAAACCCAGCCTTGAAGCCCGATTTGAACGTGGGCTTTTCGCCAGCCGCTGGCTGATGGCGCCAATGTATCTGGGGCTGGTCGTAGCCCTTGGCATGATGTCGGTGATCTTCGTGAAAGAGCTGTTCTACTATCTTCCCAAGTTGCTGGTGATGACGGCGGAAGAGACGATCCTTGCCGCCCTGACCTTGATCGACCTGACCCTTGCCGCCAACCTGCTGCTGATCGTGCTGTTTTCAGGCTATGAGAACTTTGTGTCGAAGTTTGATTTCGACGCTGGGGCAGACCGGCCGGAATGGATGGGCAAGGTTGATTTCAGCGGCCTGAAGATGAAGCTGATCGCGTCGATCGTTGCGATATCGGGCATCCATTTGCTGAAGAAGTTCATGGAAATCCGCGACATCGACTCGGCTGTCACCTTCGGCCAGTCCGAGATGTTCTGGCTGGTGGTGATTCATCTGACCTTCGTCATCTCGGGCGTGTTGATGGCGCTGATGGATTATCTGCAGGC
>JANPJU010000052.1:0-12779 GCA_031425675.1 Paracoccaceae bacterium
CGCCTGTGCGCGCCCGGATCATTTCAGCAAGTGTGGTGGCGTTGGTCATCCGGAAGCTCTTGCGGCTGTGGACGAAGCGGGGGTTTCACACCCCCGCACCCCCGTGGGATACTTGGGGAAGAGAAAACGCAATTTTAAGCAAAGTGTTCGGATCAGCGTTCCTTGACATAGGGCTCACCCCCCGCGCGGGGCGGGATCGCCTTGCCGATGAAACCGGCCAGGACGACAACGGTCAGGATATAGGGCAGTGAACTGAGGAGCGGGCCAGGCAGCTTGACGCCAGAGATGGCTTCCAAAGCGTTGGGATTAAGCTCCAACGCCTGGAAAAAGCCGAAGAGAAGGCAGGCCCAGAGCGCCGCCACCGGGCGCCATTTGGCGAAGATCAGGGCGGCCAGCGCAATGTAGCCGCGCCCGGCTGTCATCTCGCGCCCGAAGCCTGCTTGCAAGGCGGTGGCCATGTAGGCCCCGGCAAGGCCGCACAACACGCCGGTGATCGCCACCGCCGCAAAGCGCAGCCCGACGACGGAGACACCGGCGGTATCGACGGCGGCGGGGTTTTCCCCGACAGCGCGCAGGCGCAGGCCAAACCGGGTGCGGTTCAGGACCCACCACGAGATCGGCACCAGCGCGAAAGCGGCATAGACGAGAAGCGAATGGCCCGAGATCACCTCATAATAGAAGGGGCCAAGGATCGGCACCTCACGCAGGGTGTCGGCGAAGGGCAGGGTCACCGGATAGAACCGTGCGGCCCCCTCCAGGGGCGGGGTGCGGCCGCCCTGGCCGAACATCGCCTGCGCGATCAGCACCGTCAGGCCGGAGGCGAGGAAATTCAGCGCCACGCCGGAAATCAGCTGGTTGCCGCGGAAGGTGATTGACGCAATCCCGTGGATCGCCGCAAAAAGGAGTGAGGCGCCGATCCCGGCCAGAAGCCCGACCCAGACCGATCCGGTCAGAAATGCCACCGAAGCCGAAGCCATGGCAGCGGCCAGCATCTTGCCCTCAAGCCCGATGTCGAAGATGCCGGAGCGTTCGGAAAACAACCCCGCAAGGCAGGCGAAAAGCAGCGGGGTGGCAAGACGCAGGGTGGTATCAAGGATTTGCAGAACGGTGTTGTAATCCATCACGCGGCCCCCAGCTGTCGGCTGCGGAAAAGGCCGAAGATCCGGGTCAGAAGCATCCGCACCATCATGTCCAGCGCCCCGGTGAACAGGATCACCAGACCCTGCACGACGATCCGCATTTCGGGCGGGATTTGCAGGATCAGGCCCAGTTCCGCGCCCCCCTGATACAGAAACCCGAACAGCAGCGCCGCCAGAACCACGCCCACCGGATGGTTGCGCCCCATCAGCGCCACCGCGATGCCGATGAAACCCGCCCCTTCGGAGGAGTTCTGCAACAGACGCCCGGCTTCACCCATGACGTTGTTCACGCTCATCATTCCGGCAAGCGCGCCGGACAGAAGCATGGCGACCATGATGATGTAGACCGGACTGATCCCGGCATAGCGTGCCGCCGCCTCAGACTTGCCGAAGGCGCGGATCTGGTAGCCCAGACGCGTGCGCCACAGGATGGCCCACACAACAACCGCCATCCCCAGCGCCAGAAACAGCGTCACGTTCGCAGGCACGCCGGTGAACATCAGCTCCCCCTTGGAGTTTACGCGTTGCAGCCCGTCCGGGCCGAACACCGCGTAAAACTGTCGGATGCCGGGGATTTCGCTGAAGGTCGGCAGGGCAGCACCAGCGGGAAAGCGGGCCGAGGCTGGGTCCATCTGGCCCGCCGGGCGCAGGACATCGACCAGAAGATAGACCAGAAGGGCGGCGGCGATGTAGTTGAACATGATCGTGGTGATCACGATGTGGCTGCCGCGTTTGGCCTGCAGATAGGCCGGGATCGCGGCCCAGGCTGCCCCGAAAACGGCACCGCCGACCGCAGCCGCCGCAAGCGCCAGCGTCCAGTGCGGCCAATCCAGCGACAGGCAGACCAGCGCCACACCCAGCGCGCCCAGTTGCGCCTGCCCCTCACCCCCGATGTTGAAAAGGCCCGCATGGAAGGCCACGGTCACTGCAAGCCCGGTGAAGATGAAGCTGGTGGTGTAGTAAAGCGTATAGCCCCAGCCATAGGCCGACCCCAAAGCACCTTCGACCATGACGTTGAACGCTTCAACCGGGCTTTGCCCGATGGCGAGGAGGACAAGCGCCGAGATGAAGGCCGCCAGGAAAAGCGAGATCAGCGGGACAAGGATGACATCGGCCCAACGCGGCAAACGGTCCATCACGCGGCCTCCCCTTTGCCCGGGTCTGCCCCTGTCATCCCGGCCATCATCATCCCCAACTCACGCTCATCAGTCTTTTCGGGGTCACGAAAGCCCATCAGTCGGCCGTCGAACATCACGGCGATGCGGTCTGACAGACTCATGATCTCATCCAGTTCGACGCTTACCAGAAGGATCGCCTTGCCCTGATCGCGCAGGGCGACAATCTGTTTGTGGATGAATTCGATGGCACCAATATCCACACCACGGGTGGGCTGGCCGATCAGAAGGAGTTCGGGGTTCTGCTCGATCTCGCGTGCGACGACGATCTTTTGCTGGTTCCCGCCGGAAAAGCTTTTGGCTGCAAGCCACGGGTCCGGGGGCCGAACATCGAACTTTTCCATCTTGTGTTGGGTGTCGCGGCGCAGGGCGTCATTGTCCATGAACATTGCGTTCTTTTGGTATTTTGCGTCGTTGAAATAGCCGAAGGCCACGTTTTCCCAGGCGGTGAAGTCAAGGATCAGACCGTAATGGTGCCGGTCTTCTGGCACATGGGCCACGCCAGCGCGCCGGCGGCTCTGACCATCTGACCCCTTGCCGGACAGGGGCAGGTCCGCGCCGTTCAGCGTGATCTTGCCCGTGGCGCGCATCATGCCGCCCAGGGCCGCCAGCAGTTCCGACTGGCCGTTGCCAGCAACGCCTGCAATCCCCAGAATCTCGCCGGCGCGGATCTCGAAGCTGACGCCTTTCAGCCGTTCCACCTTGTGTTCGTCGCGCACACGCAGGTCATCGACCGTCAAGACCACGTTGCCGGGCGTAGCGGGCTTTTTCTCAACCTCCAGCAGCACCTTGCGGCCGACCATCAACTCGGCCAGCTGTTCCGGGCTGGTCTCTGCCGTCTTGACCGTTGCCACCATCGTGCCGCGCCGCATGACGCTGACGTTATCGGTGGCCTCCATGATTTCCCGCAGTTTGTGGGTGATCAGGATGATGGTTTTGCCCTGATCCTTCAGACCTTTGAGGATGCGGAACAGGTGGTCCGCCTCGGCCGGGGTCAGCACCCCGGTGGGTTCGTCAAGAATGAGAATATCGGCCTGACGGTACAGCGCTTTGAGGATTTCGACCCGCTGCTGGTGGCCGACCGAAAGATCCTCGATCAAGGCGTCGGGATCGACGTCGAGTTCATAGTCCCGGCTCAGGCCTTCCAGCACCTTGCGCGCCTTGGCCAGTGAGGTGTTGAGCAACGCCCCATCTTCGGCCCCCAGAACCACGTTTTCCAGCACGGTAAAGTTCTGCACCAGCTTGAAATGCTGGAACACCATGCCGATCCCGGCCCGAATGGCGCTTTGGCTGTCGGGGATGACGGTCGGCTGGCCACCGACGAAGATCTGCCCGGCGTCGGCCTTGTAGAAGCCGTACAGGATGCTCATCAGCGTGGATTTCCCTGCGCCGTTTTCCCCGATGATCCCGTGGATCGTGCCGCGTGGCACCGCGATGTTGATGTCCTTGTTCGCCTGGACCGGACCGAAGGCTTTGGATATGCCCTTCAACTCGATGGCGAGGGTGCCGTTAGCAGCCATGATATCCCCCTGCTTGCACCGGATGAGGCCGCTTCTGTTGCGCGGGTTTCGGTTCATCCTTGCGAAAAGTGCCGCGCCAGACCTTGGCGCGGCACTGATTTTCCCTAAGCGCGGGGCTTAGAACGTCGCCGCCGGGCAGGTGTTGTCGGACATGTAGTCATGCACCACAAGCTCGCCCGATTTGATCTTTTCGGCTGCCGCATCAACGGTCGCCTGCATTTCCGGGGTCACGAGTGCGGCGTTGTTGTCGTCCATCGCATAGCCCACGCCCTCGGACTTGAGGTCGAGTACGTTGATACCGGGGGCAAGGTCGACGCCTTCCATGAACGCATTGTAGACCGCCACGTCGACGCGCTTGAGCATCGAGGTCAGGACCATGCCCGGGTGCATGCCGTTCTGGTTGCTGTCCACGCCGATCGACAGGATGCCTTCATCCGCCGCCGCCTGCAAGATGCCCACACCGGTGCCACCCGCCGCCGCATAGATCACGTCCGCGCCTTGCGCCTTCTGTCCTTTGGCCAGTTCCGCGCCCTTGACCGGGTCGTTCCAGGCCGCCGGGGTGGTGCCGGTCATGTTGAGCACAACCTTTGCATCGGGGTTCGCAGCAACGACGCCTTGAGCGTAGCCACAGCCAAAGCGGCGGATCAGCGGGATGTCCATGCCGCCGATAAAGCCGACCGTGCCGGTCTTGGAGGCAAGGCCGGCCATCATGCCGACCAGAAACGAGCCTTCATGTTCAGTGAACACCACTGACTTCACGTTTGGCTGATCGACAACCATGTCGATGATCGCAAACTTGGTGTCTGGAAAGTCGGGGGCAACGGTGTTCAGCACGTCACCGAAGGCAAAGCCGGTCATCACGACCGGGTTGGCACCGGATTCGGCCAGACGACGCAGGGCCTGCTCACGCTGGGCCTCGGACTGCATCTCAAGTTCCTTGTAGGTGCCGCCGGTTTCCTTGGCCCACTTCTCGGCGCCGTTGAAGGCGGCTTCGTTGAAGCTCTTGTCGAATTTGCCACCCAGATCGAAGATGATCGCAGGCTCCGCCAGCGCAGCACCAGCGGTCAGGGCCATGGCTGTGGCACCCATCAGGGATTTCATGAAGGTCATCGGAGTCTCCCGGTCGGTTGTTGTTGTCTGTCATGCCAGCTTGTGCTGACCAAAGCCCCCGAGCGGGGTCAGAGTCGGCACTGGCACTCCCTTTGAAGTTGGGCGCAGTCGCTTGGGGCGGTCAAGGGATATTCGCGGGGCAGGGGTGGGAATTTTGACCGTCCGGTCAGGTTGGGGCGGTCGCTGCCCCATCCGTCAGCACACGGGCCAGCACCAGCGCGTCGACAGCGTGGCCTTCGGCTGTGCGATAATATGCGCGTCTGCGTCCGGTTTCGGCAAAGCCCGCGCGGGTGTAGGCGGCGCGGGCCGGGGCGTTGTCCTCGGCCACCTCAAGATAAGCGACCTCGGCCCCACGCAGGCGTGCCTGATACACAAAGCGTGCCACCAGACGCGTGCCAAGACCCCGGCCACGCGCCTCGGGGGCGACGGCGAGGGTCAAAAGCTCGGCCTCACCGGCGACGGTGCGGCCAAGCAGGAACCCGGCGTCGCCTTCCACCAGAAGAAAGACCAGCGGATCGACAAGAAAGCCCGTGATTTCGGACAAGGTCCACGGCCGTGGAAAGGTGTAGGCGCGGGCGTGCAAGGTGGCAAGGGCCTCAGGTGTCATGACGACCCCCGGCTTTCTCTTCGCCAAATATCCCGGGGGAGGCGCCCGGAACGGGCGACGGGGGCAGCGCCCCCTTGCGCGCATCAGGCATCAAGAATCACCGGTGGCGGATCATTCGGCGGGGCCGCATCCGCCCCGCGCAGGTAAAAGGGCGCTGGGCGGGGCTGCGGGGTCAGGGCGCGCACCGCCCCGATGCGGGCAGTGGCCTCGGCAATCGGCATCGCGGCGGGCAGGGCGGCATCCCCGGCCGCCGATCCCGTGACATCGGTTGCCGCGATGGCGCGCGTGGCCAGGTGCGCGGGCCCGGTGCCCATTTCAAGGAACAGCTGCACATAGACCTCGCCCCGCCGGGCATCTTCCACCACGGTCAGCGGGCGGGGCAGGCCATAGGCCAGCGCCTCAAGCCGGGTGACGCCGACCGCTGGGATGCCCAGCCCCAGGGCAAGGCCCCGCGCGGCCGCCACGGCAATCCGCACGCCGGTAAAGTTGCCCGGCCCGGTGCCCACAGCAATCGCCTTCAGGTCGCGCCAACCAAGGCCGGCTTCGGCCAGCACCTCTTCCAGCAGGGGCATCAGCCGTTCGGCCTGGCCCTTTTCCATCGGCTCTTGCCGCTGGATCAGGCCGCATCCCATAGCAAAGCGGCCGCGCAATGCGCGGCCGATGTGTCGAAGGCAAGGATGGGGACCAGCACGAGAAATCAGGCCGCGACGGGGCGAACTTCCAGAACCTCGGGGATGTAGTGCCGCAGCAGGTTCTCGATCCCCATCTTCAGCGTCAGCGTGCTGGAGGGGCAACCGGCGCAAGCGCCCTGCATGTGCAGATAGACCACGCCCCGGTCAAAACCGTGGAAGGTGATGTCGCCGCCATCCTGCGCCACAGCAGGGCGGACGCGGGTATCCAGCAGTTCCTTGATCTGACGCACGATGTCGCCATCTTCGCCGGTGTGTTCGGCATGGCCGCCACCGGTGGCACCTTCGCCTTCCATCACCGCAGCGCCGGACTGGTAATGCTCCATCACCGCGCCAAGGATGGCGGGCTTGATGTGCTGCCAGTCGACACTTTCGACCTTGGTCACGGTCACGAAATCGGTCCCGAAGAACACGCCGGTCACGCCGGCCACCGCGAAGATCCGCCGCGCAAGCGGGGATTTCGCCGCTGCTTCGGCGCTGGGGAAATCGGCTGTGCCAAGGTCAAGCACGGTCTGGCCGGGCAGAAATTTCAACGTCGCGGGGTTTGGAGTGGATTCGGTCTGGATGAACATTTTCGGTCTCCGACTATTCCACTCGGATATGCGCTTTGACTGGCGCACTGTCAAGTTTGGAACGCTTCTAAATCGTCATGCGGCAAGGTCAGAGCCCCAGTAGGCAAACATCTGCTCGATTGTCGTCAGGGGGCGCAGAGCTGCGATCGGGGCGCGGTCTCCAATGTAGTAGACCGCCCCGGCCAGTGGTGCAGCGAGTGGTGGTTTCAGTTGCGGCTGGCTGGACATTGCAAGGTTCCTTGATCGAAGGGTCTCCCTTGATTTCAGATATGCGACGGCACTCCGGATGAAAGCGGAAAGGGCGCATGACCGGCCTGCACGGATTGCATGGCCCGGTTACAGGAACACCACCCAGGCCGCGTAAAGCCCGGTCGCCGTAAGGGCGCAGGCCACGGCGAACGACCCCATGTCCTTGGCGTTCTTGGCAAAGTCCGACCAGCCGGGCGACAGGTGATCGACCAGTTCTTCCACTGCGGTATTCAGGGCCTCAACCGCCAGCACGAATAGGCCGAGGAGGATCAGCCCCAAAGCCTCACCCGCGCTGGCACCGGTCAGCGCGAAGACCGCAAGCATGGCGGCCAAGGCCAGCACCTCTTGCCGGAAGGCCGATTCCTGCCACAGCCGCCGCGCACCAGCCTGCGAATAGCTGGCTGCGGCAAGGAAGTGGGCGATCCCGCTTTTGCGTTCCGGCTTTTGCGGGTTCAACGATCAGGCCCCCGGACGGCAGGCCGCCGTCAGATCAAGCGCGGGGTTCCGGGCCGTGGTGGACACGTCGAGCATCCCCAGCACGGTTGAAAACATGTTGTCGTGGCTCACCGCGTTCTCCGTTCCTTTGGCCAAACAGGTCTGGTCCAACGCGAATCTGTCACGGAACCGAGGCGACATCCAGAGCAGCATGGGCACATGCGTCTGTTCGCTGGGTGCCATGAAGTCAGGTGCGCCATGCAGATAAAGTCCACCTTCGCCAAGGCTTTCCCCATGGTCGGACACATAGTAAAGCGCCGGGATCACACGACCCTGGGCCTCCAGCAGGTCGATCGTCTCGGACAGGGTCTGATCGGTGTAAAGGATGGTGTTGTCGTAGGCGTTGACGATTTCCTCGGAGGCGCAGGCGGCAAGGTCGGGGGTCTGGCAGGCGGGGGTGAAAACTTCACGGTCCGCCGGATAGCGCAGCCAGTAGCTGGGCCCATGGCTGCCGATCTGGTGCAGGACGATCACGGTGTTTTCCGTCATCGTGGCGGCGGTTTCTTCCAGTCGCTTCAGGAAGACGCCGTCGATGCATTCGGGCGTGCAGAATTCCGCCCCGTCTTCGGCCGTCATGGTGCGGGACGGCACCCGCGCGGCAATGTCCTTGTGGCCGGTGTTGTTGTCCCACCACTCCACCTTGAACCCGGCCCGCGCCAGCACATCCAGCAGGTTCTCGTTCGACAGACCGCCGGTGTAGGAGTATTCGGCTTTTGTCAGGGGTGAGAACATGCAGGGCAGGGAAACCGCCGTCGCTGTGCCGCAACTGGTGGCATTGTTGAAGTAAAGGACATCGCGTGCCGCCAGCATCGGGTTCGTCTCCCGCCCGTAGCCGCCAAGCGACCAGTTGGCCGCCCGCGCCGTTTCGCCCGCGACGATGACCATCAGCACCGGTGGGCCGGCCTTGGACAGCAACGGGCCGGGTTTCGCATCGGCGCCGGTCGTCGCGACCACGATCTGTGTCGATTTGAACATCATGCGACCATAGCGCGCCGCCGCCGCGACCGGTGCCAACGGTTGCGCCGATGCCAGCAGTTCCTTGCTTTCGCGCAGCACGGAACTGTAGCCCTTGAAGTTGGCGAACAGGATGCCGACCACCAGAGCCGTGGCCCCGATGGTCACCATCGCCCAGCCCGCGACGGCCCGGCCGATCCTTGACCGCCTGACCGGCACCCACAGGATCAGGGTTGACGGCAGCACCCCATAAAGCACGACATGGCCTATAAAGCGCAGAGTGATCAGGTGCTTCGATTCGGCGAAGGTTGTGGTGACGGCGTTCTGGATCATCTCGCGGTCGACCACGACACCAAGGACGTCCACATAGTAGGACGATACCGCCGCGATGATCACCAGCGCCACCAGCACCGGCTTTTGCAACCGACGCACCGCCAGAAGGGCGATCAGCAACAGGATCAGTGCCCAGATCACGGCGACGAAACCTGCGGCGGCCAGCACCCTGCCATCGAAGATGCGCGACAGGTGGCCCCAGAAGGTCGCGTTGCAGGCGGCCAGAAGGTAGCTGGCGACAAGCGCGTTCAGCGCAAAGGGCGACAGGGAGAAAGGTGCGCCAGCGGGGCGGGGGGGCAGATCAGCGGTCATGCGGGGGCTTTCAGAAGCACCGGGAAGCTGCCCGGCCCCTTCGCCCTACATCTGTCTGGGCGCAATTGATGTAAGCAGGCGCTTACATGCCGCCCCCTCAGCCCCGGCGCACAGCGATCAGGTGATCTCTTCCAGCCGTTCCTTGGACATGTCGCCCGGGACGATGGTGATCGGGATCGGAAGGTTGCCCGAAGCACGGCTCATCGCGTTGACGAGGGGCCCGGGGCCCGCCTTGTCAGTGCCGGCGCCCAGCACCAGAACCGCGATGGCGGGGTCGTCGGTCACTTGCGCAAGGATTTCAGTTACCGGATCACCCTCGCGGATGACAAGTTCGGGGTTCACGCCCTGCTTGTCGCGCATCCATTTGGCGAAAACTTCGAAATGCGCTTCGATCCGTTCGCGGGCTTCGGCACGCATCAGGTCGGCGACGCCCATCCAATGCTGGAACTCCTCGGGTGGAATGATCGACAGGATCGTCACCCCCCCGCCGGTATGTGCCGCCCGCAACGCCGCAAAGCGCATCGCGTTCAGACATTCGCGGCTGTCGTCCAGCACGACCAGAAACTTCCGCATGATATTCCCCTTTGGCGCGGCGCATGATGGCCCGGCACCGGGGGGAAAGGCAAGCCTTAGCCGGTGCCCTATCCGCTTGCCACCAACGCAAGCACCTTGGGGTAACGCCGCCACATGGCGTAGGTCCTGACCCCGTTCAACACCATCAGCCCGGCCCAAAGCCCGTGATTGCCGGCAAGGGGCACCAGCACCGAAAGCGCCACCGCGTAGACGGCGACCGATATCAGCATCGCGCGCAACATGTCGCCCGTCAGCATCGCACCGATGAAAATGCCGTCATAGACCCAGGCCGCCACGCCGATCATGGGTGCTGCCACCAGCCACGGCAGATAGGCCCGCGCGGCCTCTCTGACCTCGGGTGCGGTGGTCATCAGGTCGATGACCCAAGGCCCCGCCAGCGCAAAGACCAGCGACAGCGCCGCGGCCCCGCCAATACCCCACTGCATGCAAATCCGCGCGGCAGCTTGGGTCTGGCCCCTCGCCCGCGCGCCGATCGCCTGACCGACCAGCGCCTCGGCGGCGAAGGCGAAACCGTCAAGGGCGAAGGCAGTGATTTCCAGGAACTGCATCAGCACCTGGTTGGCGGCAAGGGTCACATCGCCGAACCGCGCGCCCAGAAAGACAAAGCTGGTGAACGAGAGTTGCAAAAGCACTGTCCGCCCCATGATGTCGCGGCTGGCGGTGAACATGCGGCGCAGCGCCAGCCGGTCCCACAGGCGGGCCACTGCGGGGCGGAACCCCGCGCCGAACGCATCGCGCGCCAGCCACAGGGCCAGCATCAAGCCCGTCCATTCCGCAATCAGCGTTGCAGCGGCGACGCCGGGAATTCCCCAACCCAGACCCAACACGAACCACAGGTCCAGCCCGATGTTCAGCCCATTCTGCCACAGTTGCAGGATGAGAACTTCCCGCGTCCGTTCCAGCCCGACCAGCCAACCGGTCAGCGCGTAAAGTGCCACGGTGGCGGGCGCGCCCCAGATGCGGATGGCAAGATACTGGCCGGCCAACCCCTCTACCTGCGGGCTGGCCGGGGCGATCCAGAACGCGCCTGCGAACAGCGCCACCTGTGCCACCACAAGCGCAAACCCTGCCACTGCGCCCACAATCAGCGCCCGCAACAGGACGGCCGATCGTTCCGCCATATCCCCCGCCCCCTGCGCCTGCGCGGCAAGACCCGAGGTGGACATGCGCAAGAATCCGAAGGCCCAGTACAACGTGGCCAGGATCACCGCCCCGATCCCCACCGCCCCCAGGCTGGCCGCATCGCCCAACTGGCCGATCACGGCCGTATCGACCGCGCCCAGCAGGGGCACGGTGGCGTTGGACAGGACAATTGGTCCGGCAATCCGCAGGATCCGACCATGGGTAAGGTCGGTCAACCGGCCGGCCCGCCGGGTGCCATCAGGAAATGCCCGGTGGCCTGGGCAAAGAGGCGGCTGCGGTTGTCCTGCCACGCCTCGACATGGACGCTTGCATAGCGCCGGCCTGACCGGTTGACGCGGGCGCGGGCATAGGCGTCACGCGGCAGGCCTGCGCGCAGGTAGTCCACGGTAAAGTCGATGGTCTTGGGCAGGCGCAGCGGGCCTTCGGGCAGGGTGCCTTCGGCCTCAACCCCCTCCCACATCGACGACCAGGCAAGCTCGATGATCGCGGCCACTTCAAGAAAAGCCGCCGTCGCCCCGCCATGCAGGGCGGGCAGCATGGGGTTGCCGATCAGGCTGTCATGATAGGGCAGGATCGCCGTCAGCTCATCCCCGCGCCGGTCGAACCGGATGCCGAGAAAGCCGATATACGGCACGCCTTCGACCAAAGACCGCAACAGCCCCTCGCGCCGCTGCTTGATGATCTGCACCGGTTCGGGGCGTTTCATGCAGCACCCCGATCCACGGTGAAAGCCCCGGTGGCCATAGCGACGGGGCGGGCCTCATCATCATCTGTGGCGACGGCGCGGACAAAGGCCACGCTGCGGGTGACGTGGTGACATTCGGCCCGTGCGCGGATGGTCTGGCCGGCGGTCGCAGGGCGCATGTAGTCGATCCGCAGGTCAAGCGTGGCGGTAGAGATGCCTGCCTCAGGATGGCTCATCACCGCGGCCCCTGCGGCGGTGTCCATCAGCGCCGAGACCGCACCGCCGTGGATGACCCCCGTCGCCGGGTCGCCGATCAGACGGGTGTCGTAAGGCATCGACACGATGGCAAGGCCTGCGCTGATCTCGTCCAGCCGCATTCCCAATGCCTGCGCATGCGGCAGGGCGGCGATGAACTGCCGCGCAATCTTGAGGGTGTCGGGCTTCGGTGGTTCGGTTTTTGGGATGTCAGGCATGTGGCCTCCGGTCTGGGGGCATCAAAACGCCGGACCGAAGCAAGCGCAAGGGTCCGCGACCGTTGCGCCTGCTGTGTGCATCAGGCTAGGCTGATCGATGGGAGGACTGCGCATGACTGACACCCGCCTGACCTTCAAGGAGATGTGCGTCCGGTTCGATGTGACACCCCGCACCTTGCGCTACTACGAGTACATCGAACTTCTTGCCCCGGAAAAGGAAGGCCGCACCCGGTTTTACGGACCAAGAGAGCAGGCCCGGATGAAGCTGATTCTGCGGGGGCGGCGCTTTGGCTTCAGTCTTGAGGAAATCCGTCAGTGGCTGCTGATCTATGGCAAGAAGGGTGAAAGGCCCCAGCTTGAAACCTGGCTGGCGCTGGCCGACCGCCAGCTTGAGGCGCTGGCCGTGCAGCGGGCTGACCTGGATCTGGCGCTGGCCGACCTGCAGGCGCTGCGCGAAACGGCGGTGGCCGAGTTGGAAAAGCTTCCTGAAGAAAGCTGATCCGTTCGCTGGAGCACTTTGTGCCCGCCCGCCGGGGGTTTCACACCCCCGGACCCCCGTGGGATATTTTTGCAGAAAGGAAGCGGGCAGGGCGGACCTGCTGACTTCACGTCAGGAGCAGTCATGACGTGACGTTACGCTGACGTTAACGTCAACCTGTGTGGTATTTCGGGTTACGGGTGGGCAAGTGCCCTGTTCACGAGACACCCGAAGCTGTGAGTTGATGATGA
>JANPJU010000053.1:0-2947 GCA_031425675.1 Paracoccaceae bacterium
GCTTGCGGTCGGCCGCGCAGATGATCTCTTACGAGGTCTCCTTGGGCCTCATCATCATCGGCGTGATCATCTCGACCGGAGCGATGAACTTCGGCGCCATCGTGGCCGCGCAAGACGGGGCCTACGGGCTTTTCAACTGGTACTGGCTGCCGCACTTCCCGATGGTCTTCCTGTTCTTCATCAGCGCGCTGGCCGAGACCAACCGTCCGCCCTTCGACCTGCCAGAAGCGGAATCGGAACTCGTCGCCGGGTTCATGGTGGAGTACTCGTCCACCCCATACCTCCTCTTCATGGCCGGCGAATACATCGCGATCTTCCTGATGTGCGCGCTGATCAGCCTTCTGTTCTTCGGCGGCTGGCTGTCGCCGATCCCCGGGCTGGCGGACGGCTGGTGGTGGATGGTCGCCAAGATGTGGCTCTTCTTCTTCATGTTCGCGATGGTGAAGGCCATCGTCCCCCGCTACCGCTATGACCAGCTGATGCGGATCGGCTGGAAGGTCTTCCTGCCGATGTCGCTGGCCTGGGTCGTGATCGTGGCGTTCCTTGCGAAATTCGAAGTGCTCGGCGGCTTCTGGGCCCGCTGGGCGATTGGAGGCTGACTGTGCGGCAGGGGTTGTCAGTCAATCAGGCGATCCAGCGGGCCGGCTTGGCGTGCGTTGTCCTCTGTGGTGGCGCCGATCTGGGCATTGCCGAAGAAGGGGCGCAAAAGGCCAATGTGCGTGCCTTTGTAGAAGCGCGCTGCGGCGCGCAACTCGTTGCCTATGAGTCTGGACGGAAGACCGGCACGTCGATCTTCGAGCCGGATCGTACGTCTTGGGACGGGTCTTTACCCGCCAATCCAGCAAACCTTGCCGTCGGGACTTGGAGTAGCCTTACCTTGTCAGCCGCTTTCGATCTGGTGGCCTCACGAAGGACGCGGATGCCTGAGGGACGGGCGGAGGTTGCAGCGGACATGGCCGCGACACTGGCTTTGGCGGATTGCCTCGCCCCGAGCGCTGCGGAACGTCAGGCTGTTCTGGACGAAAAAGGACCGATGGACAGCATTTCCAGTCGTAGATCGTTTCAGATCATGACTTGCCTCAATGACCGGCTTCGTCACGCTAAGGCAGCGATGGACAGCAGCAAGGACGATGCAGCGCTCAATGCGCGGCTTGATTATCTGCTTGATGCCAATAGCGTCGAGAACCTGAAATGCGTGGAAAGGGAAGAATAGATGTCCAACATCGATTGGAACCGCGCGACCCGGTATTTCCTATTGTTGGTTTTCATCTTGGGCTTCGGCCTGGGTTTGATGTAATTCTTCGCGCCGAAATCGTCGGTGAACTACCCGCACGAGTAGGGGCCTCTCTGCCCCCGCTTCCGCGGCGAACATGCTTTGCGCCGCTATCCGAATGGTGAGGAACGCTGCATCGCCTGCAAGCTGTGCGAAGCGGTCTGCCCGGCGCAGGCGATCACCATCGACGCCGAACCGCGTGAGGACGGCAGCCGCCGCACCACGCGCTATGACATCGACATGACCAAGTGCATCTACTGCGGCTTCTGCCAGGAGGCCTGCCCGGTGGACGCCATCGTCGAAGGCCCGAACTTCGAGTTTTCGACCGAGACGCGGGAAGAGCTGTTCTACAACAAGGACCGGCTCTTGGAGAACGGTGCCCGCTGGGAAGCCGAGATCGCCCGCAACCTTGAAATCGACGCCCCGTACCGGTGACCCCATGACCGACGATTTCGCCAAGATCTTCGCCGCGATGATGGAGCAGGGCCAGAAGATGGCCCAATCCTTCATGCCCGGCATGGAAAACGTCGACGCGAAGGCGTTCGAGAAGTTCTTCCCGGCGATGCCGAAGGAACTCTTGGAAATGTGGTTCGGCAAGACCTTCAACCCCGAGGGTCTCGACGCGCGCACCCGGTTTCTGGTGACAATCGCGGCGCTGACCGTGCTGGGGCCGGTGGGTGAGCCGCAACTGCGGATGACGATCAAGAACGGGCTGGCCGCCGGGGCCACGAAACGCGAGGTCGCGGAAGTGATCTGGCAGATGTCGATGTTCGGCGGTGTCCCCGCCATGCAGAAGGCGCTTGAGATTGCTCAAGGCGTTTTCCAAGAGACTCCTGAGGAGAAAGACGCATGACCGTCTTCAGTTTCGCCTTCTACATGTTCGCCTTCACCACGGTCGCCTCGGGCCTGATGGTTACCCTCAGCCGCAACCCGGTGCATTCGGTGCTGTGGCTGATCCTGGCGTTCCTGTCGACCTCCGGGTTGTTCGTCATGCTCGGGGCCGAGTTCGTGGCGATGCTGCTGGTCATCGTTTACGTCGGCGCGGTGGCGGTGCTGTTCCTGTTCGTCGTCATGATGCTGGACATCGACTTTGCCGCGCTGAAGGGTGAGCTTGCGCGCTACATGCCGCTTGGCCTGCTGATCGGCGTGGTCCTTCTGATGCAGGTCGCCATCGGCGTCGGCGTCTGGACGGCGGCGGACGGGGCCGAGGGCCTGCGTCAGGCCGTGGCTCCCGCCCCGACAGAAATGGAGAACACCCGCGCGCTTGGGATGATCCTGTATGACCGCTATTTCCTGCTGTTCCAGCTTTCCGGCCTGATCCTTCTGGTCGCGATGATCGGGGCGATCCTGCTGACGCTGCGCCACCGCAAGGACGTCAAGCGCCAGAACGTGTTGCAACAGATGTGGCGCGACCCGGCCAAGGCGATGGAACTGAAGGACGTCAAGCCGGGGCAGGGGTTGTAAAGGTGCGCTGTAGCGCACCCTAACAAGACAGGCCCAAGGGCCACGTGGAATAACGGGCCCCAAGAGCCCAAGAGGGAACGGACAGATGATCGGACTTGAACATTACCTGACGGTGGCCGCGGCGCTGTTCGTCATCGGGATCTTCGGGATCTTCCTCAACCGGAAGAACGTGATCGTCATCCTGATGTCGATCGAACTGATGCTTCTGGC
>JANPJU010000054.1:0-10848 GCA_031425675.1 Paracoccaceae bacterium
CGAATGATCATTCACCATCCGATCCTCGGGCCCCGCGATGCGCAGGAATTCGTATATCTGGGCGATGCCAGCCTGATCGACCGACCCGATGGCATGACCGCCAGTGTCGAGGCGTTTCACGAATATGCCTACAACCGCGACAACCCGGCGGCGGTGCATCTTGAGCTTTGGTATCACGAGCAGGGCGACCGGTCATGGCTGGTGGTGACTCGGAACACGGTGACGCATGAGATCAGCGGCGTTGAGTTGGCGCAGGGCGTTGCACGGGCCCGGGGACGGTCGAAATGAGCCAGTCGCACCGGACCCACGGCGGGCAGATCGACCGGACGAAGACGGTCCGCTTCACCTTCGACGGGCTGCCGTATCAGGGGCATCCGGGGGACACGCTGGCCTCGGCGCTGCTGGCCAATGGCGTGCGGCTGATGGGGCGGTCGTTCAAGTATCACCGGCCAAGGGGCCCGCTTTCTGCGGGCTCGGAGGAGCCGAACGCGCTGGTCGAATTGCGCAGCGGCGCGCGGCAGGAGCCGAACACTCGCGCGACGGTGGCGGAACTGTTTGAAGAGCTGGAGGCGAACAGCCAGAACCGCTGGCCAAGCCTGCGGTTCGACGCGCTGGCGATCAACGATCGGCTGAATGCGTTCTTCGCGGCGGGGTTCTACTACAAGACTTTCATGTGGCCCAAGTCCTTTTGGGAAAAGGTTTATGAACCAATCATCCGCCGCGCTGCGGGGCTTGGGTCGGTCAGCCGGGAGGAGGACCCGGACAGCTATGACAAGGGCTTCCTGCATTGCGATCTGCTGGTCATCGGGGCGGGGCCCGCCGGTTTGATGGCCGCGCTGACCGCCGGTCGTGCAGGCAAGCGGGTGATTCTGGCGGATGAGGACTTTGCCTTTGGCGGGCGGCTGAACGCCGAGACCTTTGCGGTTGGCGGGGCATCAGGAGCGGACTGGGCCAGCGCGGCGGTGGCCGAGTTGGCGGGGATGCCAAACGCGCGGCTGTTGGCACGGACGACAGTGCTGGGAGCGTTCGACCACGGCATCTACTCGGCGGTGGAGCGGGTCAGTGACCATCTTGCTGTGCCTATGCCGGGCAAGCCGCGGCAGGTGTTGTGGCGGATATATTCGGGCCGGGCGATCCTGTGCGGCGGGGCGACGGAGCGGCCGATTGCGTTCGAGAACAACGACCGGCCGGGAATCATGCTGGCGGGGGCCGTGCGGGCCTATGCCAACCGCTGGGGCGTGAAGGCGGGTGAGCGGGTGGCGGTCTTCACCAATAACGATGATGGCTTGCGCACAGCCACGGATTTGCAGGCCAAAGGCATTGATGTGGTCGCGGTGATCGACAACCGTGAGGGTGGTGATCTTCTGCCCGGCATCCGGCATCTGCGCGGGGCTGAGGTGATTGATACCAAGGGCCGGTTGGGGCTGAAGGGCATCACGGTGCGGCATTCGAACGGACGGGTTGAAGAAATTTCCCTTGACGCGCTTGGCGTTTCGGGCGGGTGGAATCCGAATGTGAACGTTAATTCGCATCAACGGGCGCGGCCGGTCTGGGATGCTTCGATTGCGGCGTTCGTGCCGGGGGCGGATGGACCTCCGGGCCTTTCGGTTGCAGGGGCGGCGGCGGGGGTGTTCTCCACCAATGGAGCCTTGCGGACGGGGCGAGATGCGGCCGTGGCGGCGCTGGGGTTGACGGGGGCTACGGAACTGCCGGTGGCCGAGGATGCGCCGGTGCGGGTCACGCCGCTTTGGCATGTGGCGCATGGCAAGGGGCGGGCCTGGATCGACCAGCAGAACGATGTGACCATCAAGGACATCAAGCTGGCGCAGCAGGAGAATTTCACCTCTGTCGAGCATATGAAACGCTATACCACGCTTGGGATGGCGACGGATCAGGGCAAGACCGGCAACGTGATCGGCCTTGCGATCATGGCAGAACTGACCGGGCGGTCGATCCCCGAGACGGGGACGACGATCTACCGGCCGCCCTATACTCCCGTTGCTTTGGGGGCGCTGGCGGGGCGGTCGCGGGGCAAGGAATTCAAGCCGTATCGGTTGACGCCTTCGCACCACTGGGCGGCGGAGCAGGGCGCGACCTTTGTGGAGGTCGGCAACTGGCTGCGGACGCAGTGGGTGCCGAAGGCGGGCGAGACGGAGTGGCGGCAGTCGGTGGACCGGGAGGTGTTGGCGACGCGCAAGTCGGTGGGGATCTGCGATGTCACCACGCTGGGCAAGATCGACATCCAGGGCACGGATGCGGGAGCCTTTCTGGACCGCGTTTATGCCAATACGTTCAGCACCCTGGCGGTTGGCAAGTGCCGCTATGGGCTGATGCTGCGCGAGGATGGGATCGTCTTTGACGACGGCACCACGGCGCGGATGGGGGAACATGAGTTTGTGATGACGACGACCACGGCCAACGCGGTCACGGTCTTCCGGCATCTGGAGTTCTGCCGGCAGTGCCTTTGGCCTGATATGGACGTGCAGCTGATCAGCACGACCGAGGCTTGGGCGCAGTTTTCGGTTGCGGGGCCGAACGCGCGGCGGTTGCTGGAGAAGGTGGTCGATCAGGACATCAGCGATGCGGCTTTTCCCTACATGGGGGCGGGCAGCATCACGGTGGGTGGCCTGCGAGCGCGGCTGTTCCGTATCAGCTTTTCGGGCGAGCTGGCGTATGAAATCGCCGTTCCCACCCGCTATGGTGATGCGGTGTTGCGCAAGATGCTGGCGCTGGGGGCAGAGTTTGAGCCGGTGGTGTATGGCACCGAGGCCCTTGGCGTGATGCGGATCGAGAAGGGCCATGTCGCGGGGGGCGAGTTGAACGGGCAGTCCACCGCGTTGAACATGGGGCTGGGCAAGATGGTGTCGAAAAAGAAGGATTCCATCGGCATGATCCTGTCCCAGCGGGAGGGGCTGATCGATCCGGACGGCTATCGGTTGGTTGGTGTCAAGCCGGTGGACCCAAGGGCCAAACTGACCGCCGGTAGCCACTTTCTGGAGATTGGCGCGGCTGCGGTGGCGGCGAACGACGGTGGATGGCTGTCATCAAAGGTCTACTCTCCGCATGTCGGCAGCGATATTGCGCTGGGGTATCTTAAGTGTGGCGATCAGAAGATCGGCAACAGGATGCGGGCGGTCAATCTGGTGGGCGGCACGGAAACGCTGGTGGACATTGTCAGCCCGCATTTCGTTGATCCGGAAGGGGAGCGGTTGCGTGGCTGATCTGCGGGCAATGACGGCGCTGGGGGGGCATGACCCCAAGACGGTGGTGGTGGGGCCGCTGACCGTGACAGAGCGGTTCGATGTGGCGCTTGCCTCGATTGCCGCACGGCGGGGGCGGGATCTGACCGGGCCAGCCCAGGCGGCGGGGGTGCCCTTGCCGGGGCCGGCGCGCTATCAGTCGGGGGTGCCTTACAGCAGTTTCTGGGTCACGCCCGAGATGTGGTTCGTCGACGCGCCTTTTGCCAGCCATGAAGACATTGCCGCCTTGCTGAAGGCGACTTTCGGCGATGCGGCCAGCGTTACCGAGCAGACCGACGCCTGGGTGACCTTCGATCTGGCCGCCGCCGATCTTGCACCGGTGCTGGAGCGGCTGTGCAACGTGGACTTTCGCGCGGTGCCCGATGGTCATGCGACGCGGACGATGATGGAGCATCTGGGAGTTTATCTGGTCAAGCTGGGGCCAGGGACGGCGCGAATCCATGGGCCAAGGTCCAGCGCACAAAGCCTGCTGCACGCGCTGAAGACGGCGGCCTCTGCGCTTTAGGGCTTTTGCTTGATGTGTGCATTGTTTCCCGGTAGTGAAAATCAGGTATCGGTTTCACCCGGGATCAGGCCCATGTCAGACGGCGACACCAGCTCCACGCTTCCTCGCGGCAAGCCTGCCTTTGATCAGGACCCCCACCGTGTCCGCGAAATCAGCGAGCGCAATCTTGAGGCCGCGATTGGCCGCGAAGTCCGCAACTTTCGTCGCCAGCAAGGCATGACAGTCGCCGATCTGGCGGCGGTAACGGGCCTGTCGATCGGGATGCTGTCCAAGATCGAGAATGGCAACACCTCGCCCAGCTTGACGACCCTGCAGGTGTTAAGCCATGCGTTTTCCGTGCCTGTAACTTCGTTCTTCAAAAGTTATGAGGAGCGTCGCGAGGCGCAGCATGTGAAATCCGGCCAGCACATCGAGATTGAACGCCGGGGCACCCGCGCTGGGCACCAATACAACCTTCTGGGGCATATCGGATCGAACAACTCGGGCGTGGTGGTGGAACCCTATATCATCACCCTGACCACCGAGAGTGACACGTTTCCTGCATTCCAGCATGAAGGGCTAGAGCTTCTCTACATGCTGGAGGGCGAAGTTGACTATCGCCACGGCGATGAGGTGTACGCACTAAAACCCGGTGACAGCCTGTTTTTCGATGCCGATGCACCGCATGGGCCGGAAAGCCTTGTCCGACTGCCAGCGCGGTATCTGTCGGTGATCTGTTACCCGCAAGGCTAGGGTGGCGGACGTGCCCTTACCGGGCCGGGTTCGGGTTGCGCATGGTCCCATTCTGCCTTGCGGATGCGGGCGGTCTTGTAGGCGTCCAGCACCGCCATGGCCCAAACGAAAAGCCCGCCGGCCATCTTGCCGACGAATGACACTTCGGGCGCAGCAGTCTTCAGGGTAAAGGCCCCCAGCAGGATGGCAAAGCAGACGAAGATCAGCCCGCGCACCGGCTGGCGGTTCAGAACCTGACCCACCCCCGGAAGCAGCATCGCGACCGCAAGGACAAGACGCGGGTTCAGTGGCGGATTCATGGTTGATCCTTCACAATGGCAGCGCGCAGGTCCTGTATCCGGTCAAGGATCGGGGCCAGGCGCGCGGGCGCAAGCGCAGTCATTCCCATTTCGGCCTCACGGAAGATCAGAAAGCGGCCACGGTCTGCCTCTTCGGCCAGAATGACAATGCGCAAACCTTTGGGGGACAGGACCAGCTCTTTGACCTGCGGGTCATTGAAAAGGTCGGCATGGCGGGCGATCAGATCTGCCACGGTGACACGGGCCGCATCATCGGTGCGGATGGCGACATGTGGCGGCAGCCCCGTTGGAGTTGGCAGCGATTGTGGCATGGTGGAAAACCGGCTGAACGGCTCATTTCCAGAGGGGCGGGCCATCAGGCTGACGGTGGCCTGCAGCGGCAAAGGCCCGGGCAAGGTGACCAGCACCCAAAGTGCAGGCAGCTTGCGGAAGGTAAGCGTGTCAGGAATCGCCTGCAGATCATACGACAGGCCACTACGCGTACCGGTCATGCGGGGAAAACCGGTAGGTTGCACGCGCGTTTCGCCATCATCGAACAGCGGTTTGATCGCGGCGAAGTACCCCTCGCGTGCAGAGGTGCGGGCGCGAGTCTCGCGCAGAAGACGCAGGCCAAGCCAAAGACAGAGGGCCGCTACGGCAAGACCAAGGGGGACAAGCGGGGACATCGGAAATAGCCCGCCCGTTGGGGGGCGGGCCTTTCTGCCTTAGTAGCCGCGCGGTTTTGGCCAGGGCATGGTGAACTGCGCGCCCCGGTTGACGAAGCGGTAGCGCCAGAAGTGAAACCAGAGCGACACCACGATGTAGAACACGATCATCGCAACCAGTTGCGTGCCGTAGCCGAGGAACACCGCGAAGAACGTCACGGCGCACAGGGTCAGCAGCGTTATCGCAGGGATGGGGTGGAACGGGTGTTCATAGCCACGCTTGATGCTGTCCAGCGGCCATTTCTTCCGAAACAGGATGATGTTCAGCGGCATGAACGTATAGCCCAGCAACCCCGACAGGATCGAGAAGGTGATCACCTGATCCAAGGGCGCACCAAGCGCAAAGATCAGCGCGATGGGGACCAGGAACACGATGGCGCGGTACGGCGTGCGATATTTGGGATGCACAGCACCAAACCAGCCGGGCAGATACTTGTCGCGCCCCATGGCAAACCAGGCGCGGCTGGCATCGTTGATGCAGCCGTTGGCACTGGCAAGGGTGGCAAACAGGGTGCCGAACCCCAAAAGCCAGACCAGCCCGGTTGACCCTGAAAGCCGCGCCGTGTCGAACAGCGGAGCCACTGAGCCGTTGACGCCGTCGCCCAGAAACTCCCACGGCAAAACGCCGGAACAGACATACCAGGTCAGCGATGCCGCGATGAGCAGGGTCATGATTCCGGCAAGGGTGCCGAAGGGCAGCGCTCGGGCGGGGGAACGTACCTCTTCGGCGGCCTGGGTCGTGCCCTCGATGCCAAGGTAATACCAAAGGCCAAAGTGCATGGCGGCCAGAACGCCAATCCAGCCGTAGGGCAGTTCATGTCCTTCAAAAAGGGCTGCGTGCTCCATGATGCCCGCCCCGACGATGCCAGAGGTAGAAAGGAACAGGACCAGGATCGCCACGAAAGCAATCGCGGTGATGACCAGGTTGAAGGTCAGGGTGGCAAGGACGCCGCGATAGTTCAGCCAGGCCAGGAACATGATCACAAGGATGATGAACGGTCGCTGGTCCAGTGCGCCTTCGTGCCCGGTCATCGTGGCCACGACGGAAAAAAGGTATCCGGCGGTGATCGCGTTCGCGGCTTCCAGCATGGTATAGGCAAACACCAGATAGAGGCCCACGTTGAACGCCATCAGCGGCCCGACGATGTGCTTGGCCTGGGTATATTGCCCGCCGGCCGAGGCGACGGTCGACGTGACCTCGCTGTCGATCATCGCCACGCAGGAATAGAGGATGCCCGCAAACCAGCAGGCGATCAGTGCCGCGTAGGCCCCGCCTTTGCCGACGGCAAAGTTCCAGCCCATGTATTCGCCAACCAGCACGATGCCGACGCCCAAGGCCCAGACGTGCGCGGGGCCAAGCACGCGCAGCAACCCGACCTTCGTCCCATGTGGGCCCATGCCGTCTATCGTTTTTGAGGTGATGTCGACCTGGGTCATGATTGCACCTTGTGCTCTTCTGCCATCGCTTCAAGCTCGCCCTCGCGGGAGGAGATGAGGACGTCTTCGGGATAGCTGCGGTCGGTCGTAAGCCAGTCCAGCGCCATGTGCAGACCAAAGGCGGCAGACAGCGCCCAAGCCGCGTATTCAAGCCAGTTCCACAGATCCATCGGCCTACTCCCCGAATTTTTCGGCAATGACTTCACGGTATTCCACTTCGGAAAACCGCAAGATCAGGACGTAATAAAGGACAATGACCACAACCATCGCCACCAGTGCGCCGATGGAGAATGAGTAGTCAAAGCGCGACAGGATCAGGTCATGGGCGCTTGCCGGCGTGTAGCCCAGCGCCTCATACTTGGCTGCTTGCGCGGCGTTCTGGCCAAGGGCTTCCCAGGTCGGATTTTCGACCGGATTGGTGACGGATTTCGCCGCACCCGCCAGCTTAAGCCAGATGGGCACGAAAAGGGCGCCTACGGTCAGGACCACCAGGACGATGACATCGACCAACTGGCTGGCCTTGCCTTGGATCGGGGGTTGGTAATGTGCCATGTCAGCCCCTGCGCCCCCGTGATCTTAACGCGCGCGCTTCATCACCGAACTTGATGTCGAGGCCGTACATGAAATCCCGATCCTCCCGGTAATGGCGCAACATCGCCAGTATCGCGGCGGTGTTGAACAAAAGGACCACCGCCCCACCGACCAGCAGAAGGGTTCGCGCCGTCTCGTTCGGCGCAAGGTCCCAGGTCGCAATCGCCACGAAGATCATTGCGCACCAAAGGCCGATCACGAACGCCCATGCCAAAAGCACGTCCCGTTTGTGCATCGCCTCAATCCGCTGATTAAGGTCAACCACGTTTCCCTCCCTTGGGCTGTTCTGCCTGCCGATCCGCGACGCAGCCCCGACGTCGCCGTTCCCTAAAGTTCCCTGTGCGGCAAGAATGTTTTCCATAGGGAAAGCTACCTGCGACATCCTGTCAAGAAAAACCGCATCTGCCCTAAGATTAGGCGCTGAATTTCCTGCAAGGTGAAAAAAGTTTCTCACCAGTTGATAGGTGCACAGTGTGGTGCTAGCGTCTGTGACAACAAAGTGGGGAGGCGAATCCATGTGTGGCATCGTTGGGCTATTCCTGAAGGACCCGAAGCTTGAGCCTCGGCTGGGTGAGATGCTGACGGACATGCTGATCACCATGACCGACCGCGGGCCGGATTCCGCCGGGATCGCAATCTATTCGGGTGCCAAGGACGGGTTGGGCAAGATCACCGTGCAATCGGCCCATCCCGAAACGGACTTTAAGGATCTGGACGCGGACCTGCATGCTGCCATTGGCCAGCCGGTTGCCCTGCTGATCAAATCCACCCATGCAGTGATCGAGGTTCCGCTGTCCCAGATGGACGCTGCCCGGTTCGCGCTGTCGCATCTGCGCCCCGACGTGAAAGTGATGAGCGCGGGAGACAGCATCGAAATCTTCAAGGAAGTCGGCCTGCCGAAAGACGTCGCCCGCCGCTTTGACGTGGCCAAGATGCACGGCACCCACGGCATTGGCCACACCCGGATGGCGACCGAAAGCGCCGTCACCACCATGGGCGCGCATCCGTTCTCCACCGGGCCGGACCAGTGCCTTGTCCACAACGGCAGCCTGTCGAACCACAACGGGTTGCGGCGCGAGCTGATCCGCAAGGGCATGACATTCGAGACCCAGAACGACACCGAGGTTGCGGCCGCCTACGTCAGCCAGAAGCTGAAGGAAGGCGAGGATCTGGGCACCGCGCTGGAGTCGGGCCTTGACGATCTTGACGGGTTCTTCACCTTCGTCGTCGGCACCAAGAACGGCTTTGGCGTGGTGCGTGACCCCATCGCCTGCAAGCCCGCCGTGATGGCCGAAACCGATGCGTACGTCGCCTTCGGGTCGGAATACCGCGCGCTGGTGAACCTGCCGGGTATCGAGGATGCTCGCGTGTGGGAACCCGAACCCGCCACTGTGTATTTCTGGGAGCGTTGAAAGAATGCAGACGTTCGACCTTGGCGCCGAGGGACTGCGCGCGCTGAACTCCTCACTTCACGCCTTGAAGGGCCAGACCAACATGACGGCATGGGAGGTGGTCAACCCCAAGGGCGCGCATGCCATTGCTGCGGGGGTGGACGCCCCGGTGGAAATCACGGTGCGGGGGTCCACCGGGTATTACTGCGCCGGGATGAACAAGCAGGCTACGATCCGCATCAAGGGTTCTGCCGGGCCGGGTGTGGCCGAGAACATGATGTCCGGCACGGTGATCATCGACGGCGATGCCTCGCAATACGCGGGGGCAACCGGGCGGGGGGGCTTGCTGGTGATCAAGGGCAATGCCAGCAGCCGTTGCGGGATCTCGATGAAGGGGATCGACATCGTGGTGCATGGCAACATCGGCCACATGTCCTGTTTCATGGCGCAATCCGGCAACGTGCTGGTGCTGGGCAACGCCGGTGAGGCGCTGGGCGACAGCCTGTATGAGGCGCGGATTTTCGTGCGCGGCTCGGTCAAGTCGCTGGGTGCGGATTGCATAGAGAAAGAGATGCGGGACGAGCATTTCACGCTGGTCGAAGACCTGCTGCGCCGGGGCGAGGCAGACGGGAAAGCCAAGCCGGAAGAGTTCCGCCGCTATGGCAGCGCCCGCAAGCTTTATACCTTCAACATCGACAACGCCGCCGCGTATTGAGGCATAGCGCATGACCGACTTCCCCAAGACTCCTCCCCGCTATTCCGCGACCTTCACCCCCGCAGTGAATGCCGAAATCCGCCGGGCTGCGGCGACCGGCATCTACGACATTCGCGGCGGCGGCACGAAGCGGCACTTGCCGCATTTCGATGACCTCTTGTTCCTTGGCGCGTCGATCAGTCGCTACCCGCTGGAAGGCTACCGTGAGAAATGCGCGACGGATGTGTGGCTGGGCACGCGCTTTGCGTCCAAGCCTATCCATCTGGACATCCCGATCACCATTGCAGGGATGAGTTTCGGTGCGCTGTCCGGCCCGGCGAAAGAGGCTTTGGGGCGTGGGGCGTCCGAGGCGGGGACCAGCACCACCACCGGCGACGGCGGGATGACCGAGGAGGAACGGGGGCACTCCAAGACGCTAGTTTATCAGTATCTGCCCAGCCGCTACGGGATGAACCCCGACGACCTGCGCCGCGCCGATGCTATTGAAATCGTGGTCGGCCAGGGGGCAAAGCCCGGAGGCGGCGGGATGCTGCTGGGCCAGAAGATCAGCGACCGCGTGGCAAACATGCGCAACCTGCCGAAGGGGATCGACCAACGCTCCGCCTGCCGGCACCCGGACTGGACGGGGCCGGATGATCTTGAAATCAAGATCATGGAGCTGCGCGAGATCACCGATTGGGAAAAGCCGATCTATGTGAAGGTGGGCGGTGCGCGGCCCTATTACGACACGGCGCTGGCGGTGAAGGCCGGGGCGGATGTCGTGGTGCTGGACGGCATGCAAGGCGGCACGGCGGCGACGCAGGACGTGTTCATCGAACATGTCGGCATGCCGATCCTGGCCTGCATCCCGCAGGCGGTGAAGGCGCTGCAGGATCTGGGGATGCACCGCAAGGTGCAGCTGATCGTCTCGGGCGGTATTCGCAGCGGTGCGGATGTGGCCAAGGCGATGGCCTTGGGCGCGGATGCGGTGGCCATCGGCACGGCGGCGCTGATCGCGCTGGGGGACAACGATCCGAAGTGGGAGGCGGAGTATCAGGCGCTGGGCACCACGGCGGATGCCTATGACGACTGGCACGAGGGCCGCGATCCGGCGGGGATCACCACACAGGACCCGGAACTGTCGAAACGGTTCGATCCGGTGCTGGGTGGCCGCCGCCTGAAGAACTACCTCAAGGTCATGACGCTTGAGGCGCAGACGATTGCCCGCGCCTGCG
>JANPJU010000055.1:0-2211 GCA_031425675.1 Paracoccaceae bacterium
GCGCCGCCCTTGCCCACCGATTACGGCGCGCTGATCAAGCGGACCGTCGGCGATCTGGGCTGCGAGATCGAGATTGAACCCGGTCGCCTGATTTCCGGGAACGCGGGGATTCTGGTGTCGACGGTCATTTATGTGAAGAACGGCGAGGGGCAGGATTTCCTGATCCTTGATGCCGCGATGAACGACCTTGTTCGCCCGTCGATGTACGGCGCGCATCATGACATCATCCCGGTGGTTGAGGCCCCGGTGGCCAGCCCAACGCAGGAATTCGACGTGGTCGGCCCGGTCTGTGAAACCGGCGACACCTTTGCCAAGGGCCGCGATTTGCCGCTGGTGGCTGAGGGGGACCTTGTCGCCTTCCGGTCAGCGGGCGCATATGGCGCGGTGATGGCGTCGGAATACAACACCCGGCCGCTGATCCCCGAAGTGCTGGTGAACGGGGATCAATTCGCTGTCATCAGGGAAAGACCGACCTTTGACGAAATCCTGAAGCGCGATACCATTCCCGCTTGGCTTTGACATTCCGTCGGGCCCAGAGGCAGGCCTGATGACCGGACAAAAGCCCCAACCCCCCTTGAAATCCCTTGTCTGGCCGGTTCGGCTGACCTTGACCGGGCTTTGGGCGGAACGGTTGGCGCGGGCGTTCTGGCCCCTTTGGTCGCTGGCACTTGTGGTGCTTGCGGCGCTGGCGTTCGGATTGCAGGACCTTGGGCCGCTGCATTGGGCGCAGATCGGTGGCGGGGTGGCGGCGGTTCTGGCTTTGGGGCTTGGCGCGTTGGGCTGGCGGCGGTTTCAAAAGCCGACGGTGGGCGATGCGCTGGTTCGGCTGGACAGCACGATGCCCGGCCGCCCGATTGCCACGCTGCTGGACACGCAGGCCATCGGCCGCAACGACCCCGCCTCGCTTGCCGTGTGGGAGGCGCACCGCGCCCGGATGACCGCCCGCGCCGCGCAGGCACAGCCGGTGGCCCCGGACCTGCGCCTTTCGTCGCGCGATCCGTTCAGTCTGCGCTATGTCGCGCTGACCGCGTTCGTGATGGCGGTTCTGTTCGGGTCCTTCTGGCGGCTCACCTCGGTCGCGGGTCTGGCACCCGGCGCTGCCGAGGCGATGCCGGGCGGCCCAAGCTGGGAAGGCTGGGCCCAGCCGCCCGCCTATACCGGCAAGCCCTCGCTTTACCTGAACGACATCACCGCGCCGGGGTTGGAACTGCCCACCGGCACCCGTTTGCAGATCCGGCTGTACGGCGCGGATGGTGGAACGACCGTGGCCCAGACTGTGGCCGACGCGCCGCCGCCCCCCCCGCCGCCTGTGGCCGGTGAGCCGACCCCAGCCGCCGCCGCACCCGATGGCATGGCCGGGGTGTTTGACCTGACCGTCACGCGGTCTGGCCGCCTTGCCATCGAAGGCCCCAACGGCCGCGCATGGGATGTAACGGCGCTGCCCGACGCCCTGCCCAGCATCGGCATTTCCGGCGACATGGGGCGTGAGGCGGATGGCCGCTTTACCCAAGGCTTCACCGCCAGCGATGATTACGGCGTGGTCGCAGGCCGCGTGACCATTGCGCTGGACATGGGCCAGATCGACCGCCGCCATGGCCTGATCCCCGACCCGGAGCCGGTTGAGGCGGTCACGCTTGACCTGCCGATGCCCCTGTCAGGTGAGCGGACCGAAATCACTGAAACCCTGATCGACGACCTGTCGAAACACGTCTTCGCCAACCTGCCGGTGACGATGGTCTTCGCCGCGGTGGATGCTGCCGGGCAAGAGGGTGCCTCGGCCCCCTACGCCGTCACCCTGCCGGGCAAGCGGTTCTTTGACCCCCTTGCCGGCGCACTGATCGAGATGCGGCGCGATATCCTTTGGAACCGGATCAACGCCCCCCGCGCGGGGCAGATCCTTAAAGCGGTGACGAACGCACCCGAAGGCTTTATCCGCCACGACCGCGCCTTCCTGCGCCTGCGTGTGCTGATGCGCGATCTTGAGGCGAAAGAGGTCAGCCTGTCGGTCGAAGACCGCGACGTGCTGGCCGAAGAACTGTGGACCATCGCGCTGATGGTCGAAGAGGGAAACCTGCAATCCGCGCTTGACCGGCTGCAGCGCGCACAAGACCGCCTGCAGGAAGCCATCGAAAACGGCGCCTCGCCCGAGGAGATTGACCGCCTGATGGCCGAAATGCAGCAGGCGCTGAACGAATACATGCGCGAACTGGC
>JANPJU010000056.1:0-78236 GCA_031425675.1 Paracoccaceae bacterium
ACCTTGCGGTTCTACGAGGCCAAGGAATTGCTGGCCCCGATACGTCAGGGCACCCGGCGGCTGTTCACCCGGCGTGACCGCGCCCGGCTGACGCTGATCCTGCGCGGCAAGCGCTTTGGCTTCAGTCTGGAGGATATCCGCCAGACGCTGGACCTGTACGACCGCGACGGTTCTGACGCGGCCCAACGCCAGCGCGCCTGCGAAATTGCCCGCGAACGCCTTGCCATCATGGAGGCGCAGCGCGCCGAACTGGATGTGGCGATTGCCGACCTCAAGGCCGAATTGGCCACCTCTGCGCTGCGGGGAAAGGCTTCCTCGCACGCGGCCGAATAAGACAGGAAAGGACGACCCCCGATGCCCAGCTATACCGCCCCCGTGAAAGACATGCAGTTCCTGATGCATGAGGTTCTGAAGATCAGCGAAGCCGATATTCCAGGCTATGTCGATCTTGATTCAGGTTTTACCGGGGCCGTGCTGGAAGAGGCGGCGAAGGTGGCACAGGACGTGCTGACGCCCCTGAACGCGCCGGGTGACCGGGAAGGCTGCAAGCTGGATAACGGCGTTGTGCGCACCCCCGCCGGGTTCAAGGCCGCGTTTGACACTCTGCGCAAGGGTGGGTGGATGGCGCTGGACGCGCCGGAAGAATTTGGCGGTCAGGGCCTGCCCTATCTGATGCATACGGCGGTGAATGAAACCTTCGTGTCGGCCAATATGGCGTTCAACATGTATCAGGGCCTGACGCATGGCGCGGTTTCGGCCATCCTTGCGCATGGCACCGATGACCAGAAGGCGCGCTGGTTGCCCAAGATGGTGTCCTGCGAATGGACCGGGACGATGAACCTGACCGAACCGCATTGCGGCACAGATCTGGGGATGATGCGCACCAAGGCCGACCCGCAGGCCGACGGCAGCTACAAGATCACCGGGCAGAAGATCTTCATCTCGGCCGGCGACCATGACCTTGCCGAAAACATCGTGCATCTGGTGCTTGCCAAGGCTCCGGGTGGGGGTGAGGGGACGAAGGGGATTTCCCTTTTCATCGTGCCGAAGGTGATGGTCAACGACGATGGCAGCCTTGGCGCGCGCAACGCGGTGTCCTGCGGGAAGCTGGAAGAGAAGATGGGCATCCACGCCAACGCCACCTGCGTGATGAACTATGACGGGGCGACGGGCTGGCTGCTGGGCGACCTGCACAAGGGCATGCGCGCCATGTTCACCATGATGAACGAGGCGCGTCTTGGCGTTGGCCTGCAAGGCTATGCCGTGGCCGAGGCCGCGTATCAAAACGCGCTGGCCTATGCCAAGGACCGCCTGCAGGGCCGCGCCGTGACCGGGGTGGAAAACCCGAACGGCCCGGCGGACCCGTTGATCGTCCACCCCGATATCCGCCGCAACCTGATGGAGCAGAAAAGCTTTGTCGAAGGCGCGCGGGCCTTCACCTTCTGGGGGGCCACGCTGATTGACCGGCACATGCGCAACCATGATGCGGCGGCGGACGGCCTGATCGGCCTTTTGACCCCGGTGATCAAGGGGTTCCAGACCGACAAGGGTTTCGACATGGCGGTGCAGGCCCAGCAGGTGTTTGGCGGGCATGGCTATATCGAGGAATGGGGCATGTCCCAATTCGCCCGCGATGCCCGGATTGCGATGATCTATGAAGGCGCAAACGGCGTGCAGGCGCTGGACCTTGTGGGCCGCAAGCTGGCATCCGATGGCGGCAAGCATGTGATGGCGTTCTTTGACCTGGTGAAGACCGAGATCAAGGCGCATGAGGGTGACGCCCGGATGAAGGGGTTGGTGGAACCCCTGAAGGTTGCGTCCAAGCAGTTGCAGGCGGCGGCCATGTATTTCATGGGTCAGATGAAGACCCCGAATGCGGCACTCGCTGGCTCCAACGACTTCATGCACATGATGGGGCATGTCTGTCTGGGGCTGATGTGGGTGCGGATGGCGGGTGCGGCTTATGCGGCGTTGGACGCCGGGGCCACAGACCGAGCCTTTTATGAAGCCAAGATCGCCACGGGCCGCTTCTACATGGCGCGGCAACTGCCCGCCTGCGGGATGCATCTGGCGCGGATCGAGACCGGGGCCGAAACGGTGATGGCGCTGACGGCTGACGCGTTCTGAGGGGAGACGATGACCCGCCGGATCCGCCTGACCAGACGCTTTGCCACCGCGATGACCGAAGAAGGCTATCGCGCGCTGCGGCGGTTTTCAGCCGATACCAGGCTTGAGGAGGGGGAGGCGCTGTCCTTCCTTTTCGAAAACCTGGCGGCTGTGGTGGACGGCGATGAATTGGCGGCCCTTCTGCGGCAGTTCCACGAGGACATCGCAGATCGCAAGACCTGATGCCGGTCGGCCCGAGGAGGGGCCCAAACCATGACGCAGCCCATGAAACTTTACTGCTTTGGCGAAAGCGGCAACGCCTACAAATGCGGCTTGGCGCTGGTGATGACCGATCTGGAGTGGGAGCAGGTCTTCGTCGACTTCTTCAAGGGCGAGGCGCGGTCGCCTGAATTCAAGGCCATCAACGAGATGGGCGAAGTGCCGGTGCTGGTTGACGGCGACACCACGCTGACGCAGTCGGGGGTGATCCTGGACTACATCAGCTCCAAGACCGGGAAACTGGGCGGGCGGTCGGCTGCGGAACGGCGCGAGGTGCTGCGCTGGATGTTCTGGGACAATCACAAACTGTCGACGCAGATCGGGACGACCCGGTTCCTGATGAACTTCCTGCCCCCAGACAAGCGGCCGGAGGCGGTGATCCCCTTCCTGCAGGGCCGTCTGAAAGCCGCCTACACGGTGCTGAACGACCATCTGGCCAACCGCAACTGGGTGGCGGGCGAGGCTGTTACCATCGCTGACCTGTCGTGCTGCGGCTATCTTTACTACCCCGAACCCTACGGCTTTGACCGCAAGGATTGGCCCCATATCGACCGCTGGCTTGACCGGATCGCGGCCCTGCCCGGCTGGAAACACCCCTATGATCTGATGCAGCGGGCCTTCCCCGCAACCTGAGGAGACCAAGATGTCTGACGCCTTCATCTATGACGCTGTCCGTTCCCCCCGCGGCAAAGGGCGGGCGGATGGCGCGCTTCACGAACTGACGGCCGTGGCCCTGTCGGCCAAGGTTCTGAACGCCGTGAAAGAGCGTAACGGGCTGGAAGGCCACGCGGTTGAGGATGTGATCTGGGGGAACGTCACGCAGGTCGGTGAGCAGGGCGGTTGTCTGGCCCGGTCGGCGGTGCTGGCGTCGGACCTTGACGAACGCATCCCCGGTCTGGCGATCAACCGCTTTTGCGCGTCAGGCATGGAGGCGGTGAACCTTGCCGCCAATCAGGTGAAGGCGGGCGCAGGCCACGCCTATATCGCCGGCGGGGTGGAGATGATGGGTCGCGTTGCCATGGGGTCGGACGGGGCGGCGATTGCCGTTGATCCGGGCCTTGCGATGAAGACCTACTTCGTGCCGCAGGGGATTTCGGCGGATATCATCGCCACCGAATACGGCTTCACCCGTGACGATGCCGATGCCTTGGCCGTGGAATCCCAGCGCCGGGCGGTTCAGGCCAGGGCCGAGGGGCGCTTTGCCAGATCGGTGCTGACGATCAAGGACCAGAACGGGCTGACCATTCTGGACCGTGACGAATACATCCGCCCCGGCACCGACATGCAGACGCTTGGCGCGTTGAAGCCCGCCTTCAAGGACATGGGGGAATCCATGCCCGGTTTCGACAAGGTGGCGCTGCTGAAATATCCGCATCTGGAGCGGATCCACCACATCCACCACGCCGGAAACTCCTCCGGGATCGTGGATGGCGCGGCGGCGGTGCTGATCGGTGACGCCGAGTTTGGCCGCGCGCACGGCCTGACCCCCCGCGCCCGCATCCGTGCCACGGCCAAGATCGGGACCGACCCCACGATCATGCTGACCGGCCCGGTGCCAGCCACGCAAAAGATCCTGCACGACAGCGGCCTGACCATCAGCGACATCGATCTGTTCGAGGTGAATGAGGCGTTTGCATCCGTTGTCCTGCGCTTTCAGCTGGCGTTTGACGTTGATCCGGCGCTGGTCAACGTCAACGGCGGGTCGATCGCGATGGGCCACCCCTTGGGCGCGACCGGGGCGATCATCATCGGCACGCTTCTGGATGAGCTGGAGCGCCAGGACAAAACAATGGGTCTTGCAACCCTTTGTATTGCCAGCGGAATGGGCGTCGCCACGATCATTGAGAGGGTCTGAACTGATGCGCCTCAAGGCCCTCCATCGCCATTCTGTCAAAGCCATGCAGCCCGTGCATGGCCGCCTTGATGTCGCCATATCGGGGTGCGATGTCGTTTTCCTACGCCGCGCTTGGGCCGGTTCTCCCAAGGTGGTCGCGGATTCATTCTGGTATGATGGCGGTTGCCGTGACGTATTCGCAAATCATCGCGCAGATGCGCCGTCGGGCCGAAGGGCTTATGGCGGGCAATCTGGACGAATTGGTAAGGGACTACTCCTTTCCGGTGCTGGTCGATTTGCAGTCAACGCGGGTGATCGTGCGAAACCCGCAGGAAAGCCGCGCCATGCTGGCTCTGCAGCGCAAGATGATGATCGACCGAGGCGTGACGCGGCTGGAGCCGGAAGTCACTGCAATGGACCTGCCGCGCGCCGGTCGACTGCGTGTCTGGGTGGATTGGCACGAATTGGCACCGGGTCACGAAGGGGCGCGGGTGTCGTCGGCGGTGTATTTCTGTTCCATCGAGGGCGCAGCACTGCAGATACAGATGATCGAGTATCTTCGGCTGTCGTCACCCGAATTGAACACGCAGTTCGCGGCCCTTGCGCTGACGGCCTGACCGGCCGTGCTGCCGGTGTAAGGTCGCGTTTTTCCAGCCTCTCCGACGGGCTGGAAAAGGTGGAAACCCTTTGGCCGGGATCAACCGCCCACCCGACCCTCTGCCGAAATCAGCCTGTCGCCAATCTTGGCGGCTTGAACCGGTTTGGCGTTATTGTCGACAAAATGCCGCCCGTGCGATCCTGGGGCCACCGGTACTGGCCCACACCCGGGGAGAAGATGACCACGCTGCACGCAGACGATGCGGTGCTTTTCTTGATGGTGCAGCCATGATTGTCGATCCCCTGACTGCACCGGTCAGCGATGAGGATGGCCTGACCAGCCTGCACCTGTCCGTGGCCGGCGGTCTGACGCAGTTCGGTGCCTATCTTTGCACGCTCGCCCCCGGTGCATGGTCCAGCCAGCGCCACTGGCATTCGGCCGAGGATGAGTTTCTGTTCCTTCTGTCCGGGACTGCCACCCTGCACGATGACCATGCCATGACCGACCTTTTCCCCGGCGACGCCGTGTGCTGGCGGCATGGTGATCCGAATGGCCATCACCTGATCAACCGGGGCGACGTGCCCGCGCGCTGGCTGATCGTCGGGTCACGCTGTCGTGGCGATATCTGCACCTACCCCGACGACGGCCGCCGCCAGATCAATGAGGCCACCACCTGGCGGATCGAGGCTGTTGATGGCACCATCCTGAAGGGTGGCGATCTGCCTGACGAACTGCTTGGCCTTCGCGGCGCTTGGGGCAAGCCGTTCGACGGCACATCCCGGCCAAATGTCATTCGCGCCGTGTCAGGCGCGGGTGAGTGCTCCCCCAGCTCTGCCCCGGCCGAGTTTGATACGCTGGGCGATTACCACGCCCATTCGCTGTCGGACGCAGGCGGGCTCACCCAGTTTGGCGCCTTCACCGAAACGCTGATGCCGGGCTCATGCTCCAGCCACCGGCACTGGCATTCGGACGAGGATGAATTCCTCTATACCCTCGACGGAATTGTCACCCTGCATGAAAACGATGGCACGACCGACCTGCCCCCCGGTACCTGCGTGTGCTGGCCTGCGGGCGTCGCCAATGCGCACCGGCTGGAAAACCACACGCCTGACCCGGTCACGTATTTCGTCACAGGCTCTCGTCTGGCCGAGGATGACGTGACCTATCCCGACATTGACCTGCACTATTCGCGCCGGAAGGGTCTTCGCACCTTGTCGCACAAGGACGGCACCCCTTATCCCGGCTGGCCCAAGGAGACGAACCGATGACCGATTTCACCATGTCCACCGATGCCGATGGCGTCGCCACGATCACCTGGGATGTGGCGGCAAAGTCGATGAACGTGATGTCGACCGAAGCGTTTGGGCTGCTGTCCGATCTGGTCGATCAGGCGTTGGCCGATGCGGCGGTGAAGGGCATCATCCTGACCAGCGGTAAGAAGGATTTCGCCGGCGGAATGGACCTGAACGTCATCGCCCGGATGCGGGCAGGTGGCGCGCAGGCGATCTTTGACGGCGTGATGCAGATGCACCAGACCCTGCGCAAGATCGAACGCGCGGGGATGGACCCCAAGACGCTGAAGGGCGGCAAGCCGATTGTTGCGGCGCTGCCGGGGACCGCGCTGGGCATCGGGCTGGAATTGCCCTTGTCCTGCCACCGGATCATTGCGGCGGATAACCCCAAGGCTAAGATCGGCCTGCCAGAGATCATGGTCGGCATCTTCCCTGGCGCTGGCGGCACCACGCGCCTGTCGCGAAAGCTCGGCGCGATGATGGCGGCACCGTTCCTGTTGGAAGGTAAGCTTGTCGATCCCAAATCCGCCAAGTCCGCCGGGCTGATTGATGAGGTGGTGGCACCTGACCAGCTTTTGGCAAGGGCCAAGGAATGGGTGCTTTCGGCAACGGACGCTGACCTTGTCAAGCCGTGGGATGCGAAGGGCTACAAGATGCCCGGAGGCGCGCCGTATCATCCGGCGGGCTTCATGACGTTCGTTGGCGCCTCGGCCATGGTGCATGGCAAGACGATGGGGGTATATCCAGCCGCCAAGGCCTTGCTGGCGGCGGTCTATGAAGGCGCGCTGGTGCCATTCGACGTGGCGCTGAAGATCGAGGCGCGGCATTTTACATCAGTGCTGATGAACCCGTCATCGGCCGCAATGATCCGCAGCCTGTTCATCAACAAGGAAGCGCTGGAGAAGGGCGCGAACCGGCCTGCAGCCCCCGACCAGTCGGTGAAAAAACTGGGCGTGATCGGCGCCGGGATGATGGGGGCGGGGATCGCCTATGTTGCCGCCAATGCCGGAATTGCGGTGGTTCTGATCGACGCAACGCAGGACGCGGCGGATCGGGGCAAGTCTCATTCCGAAGGCATCCTCGACAAGGGGATGAAGCGCGGCAAGGTGACGGCGGACAAGAAGGCCGAGGTTTTGGGGCGGATCACTGCCACCACCGATTACGCCACGCTGACTGGCTGCGATCTGGTCGTCGAAGCCGTGTTCGAAGACCCCAAGATCAAGGCCGAGGTGACGCGCAAGGTCGAGGCGGCAACCGATGCGACCTATGCGACCAACACCTCTACGCTGCCGATCTCGGGCCTTGCGGGGGCAAGCAAGCGGCCCGAGCAGTTCATCGGGATCCACTTCTTCAGTCCGGTTGACAAGATGAACCTGGTCGAGATCATTCGCGGCGAAAAGACGGGCGATCTGGCGGTGGCCAAGGCGCTGGATTTCGTGCGTCAGATCAGGAAAACCCCGATTGTCGTCAACGACGCTCGGTTCTTCTATGCCAACCGCTGCATCATTCCCTACATCAACGAAGGCATCCGCATGGTGGCCGAAGGGGTGGAACCTGCGCTGGTAGAAAATGCGGCCAAGCTGGTAGGCATGCCCCTGGGGCCACTGCAACTGGTGGATGAGACGTCCATCGACCTTGGGGTCAAGATCGCCAAGGCGACCAAGCAGGCGATGGGGGCCGACTACCCGGATGAAGCGGTGGACGAGGTGCTGTTCTGGATGGCCGATCAGGGCCGAATGGGGCGGAAATCCAAGTCAGGCTTTTATGCCTACGACGACAAGGGTGACCGTCTGGGCCTGTGGGATGGATTGGAGCCGAAGTATCCGCTCGACAAATCCCAACCGTCACTGACCGACGTGCAACACCGCCTGCTGTTCGCGCAGGTGCTGGAGGCGGTGCGGGCATTGGAAGAGGGCGTGCTGACCGACATCCGTGAAGGCGACGTCGGGGCTATTCTGGGCTGGGGCTTTGCGCCGTGGTCAGGCGGGCCGTTCAGTTGGCTGGACATCATCGGGGCCGCACAGGCGGTTGATATCTGCCGTGGTCTGACCGCCCAGTTCGGACCGCGCTTTCACGCGCCAGCCCTGCTGCGCGAGATGGCCGAGAAGGGTGAGACCTTCTATGGCCGGTTTGGCGGCGAAAAGGCCGCTGCGTGAGGCAACGCAGGGTGGGCAAGGTTGCCCACCCGCCGCCGGGTCAGGGGTTCAGAAGGTTCGGGGGCGCCTTCCCCTCGGCGAAAGCGATCAGGTTGGCGACAGCCATCATCCCCATGCCGACCCGCACCTCAAGACAGGCGGTGCCAAGGTGGGGCAACAGGGAGACATTCTCCATCGCCATCAAGGCGGCAGGGACGTCTGGTTCAAACTCATAGACATCAAGGCCCGCGCCGGCGATCTTGCCTGTTTGCAGCGCCGCGATCAGTGCCGTCTCATCCACGACATCGCCCCGGCTGATGTTCACGAAAATGCCTGAGGGGCGCATCATCGCCAGTGTCGTAGCGTTGATCAGGTGGTGCGTGGCGCGGCCCCCCGGCACTGCCACCACGACGAAATCGGCGGCCATCGCTTCGGCCATGTCCACCTGCCGGGCGGGCAGGCCGGGGTCAGCGACGGGAGAGCGGTTGTAAAACACCACCTCCATGTCAAAGCCGAAGTGGCAGCGCTTGGCGATGGCCTTGCCGATCCGGCCAAAGCCGATGACCCCAAGGCGCTTGCCCGTCATGTGCGTGCCCAGCATTTGGGTCGGGTGCCAGCCTTCCCACTTGCCGGCGCGCAGAAGACGTTCACCCTCACCCAGACGGCGGGCGGTCATGAGCAGAAGGCTTAGCGCAATGTCTGCGGTCGCATCTGTCACCGCGCCGGGGGTGTTCGTCACGGCCACACCGGCAGCGCGTGCGGCGTCCACGTCGATGTGGTTGTAGCCCACGCCGAAGTTCGCCAGCAGCTTTGCGCGGGGGTTGGGCACATCGGCAAACACTTCGGACTGAAACCGGTCGCCAAGGGTGGGCAGGACCAGATCATACTCACGCAGCGCGGTGCGAAGTTCCTGTGCAGACATCGGATCAGTGCGGTCGCGAAGCGTCACGTCAAACCGGCTGCGCGCGGCGTCAATTACGGTGTCTGGCAGGCGGCGGGTTATCAAAAGCCTTTGCATCAGAACAGTTTTCCCCCAAGTGGAACATCGTGGCCGGGGCCGATCAGCACAACCTGCCCGTCTTCGTCTGGCACGCCCAGAACCAGCACCTCGGACATGACCGTACCAATCTGACGCGGTGGAAAGTTGACAACGGCCAGCACCTGCCGGCCGACCAGGCCTTCGGGTGTGTAGTGCCGGGTCAGCTGCGCGGACGAGCGTTTTTCGCCAATCCCCGGCCCGAAATCGACCCACAACTTGATGGCGGGCTTGCGCGCCCCGGGGAAAGGTTCGGAACGGGTGATCTTTCCCACGCGAATATCGACGGCCTCAAACTGATCATAGGTGATCATTTCCCAAGCTCCCGTCCACGGTCGGCGGCGGCTTTGACGGCGCGGCGCAGAAGGGCGGGAAAGCCGGTATCTTCATCCATCAGCACGGCCAAGGCGGCAGCGGTCGTGCCACCGGGTGAGGTGACGTTGACCCGCAGTTGCGCGGCGGTTTCCGGCGACCGGAACGCCAGTTCCCCCGCGCCGCAGACGGTGGCGCGGGCCAGTTGCATGGCGATTTCGGGGGGCAGGCCCTCAGCCTCGCCCGCTGCGGCCATGGCCTCGATCAGGTGGAAGACATAGGCCGGGCCTGATCCCGAAACCGCCGTCACCGCATCAATCTGGTGTTCGCCGTCAAGATCAACGACCTGGCCCACAGCGGAGATCAGATCGCGCGCCAGCGACATCTGACCGGGGGTCACATGGGTATTGCCGCACAGCGCGGTGATCCCGCGCCCCACCATCGCGGGGGTGTTCGGCATGGTGCGGACGATGGGGGTTCGGTCGCCCAGCACCGCCTCGAACGTGGCGATCGTCGTGCCTGCGGCGATGGAGATGAACAGCGTGGTGCCATTGCCCATAGCCTGCAACGCGGGCAGGGCCTTGCCCATCATTTGCGGCTTTACCGCCAGCAGCGCCACGGCGGGGGCATCTGGCAGGCCTTCGTTCAGATGCACGCCGGTCTGGATCAGCCAGTCGGTCGGGTTCGGCTCCACCACCCAGACCGCATCCACCGGCAGCCCTGCGGCCAGCCAGCCGGTCAAAAGCGCCGTGCCCATCTTGCCGCAACCAAGCAGCACAAGCCCATTCCGGGCCACCAGATCCAGTGTCATGCGATCCCCTTTGGTCAACCGGGGGACAGGTTAGGCGCGGCCGTAAGCCTCGGCAATGGCGACTTTCATCGCTTGCGCCGGGGTGTCGTTGCCCCAGGACACCATCTGGAACGCCGGATAGAACCGTTCCGACGCCATCACCGCGCTGGCGATCAGCTTGTCGATCTGTTCCGGGGCTGCCATCTGACCGCCCGCCAGCAACAGGCCATAGCGCCAGACCATCAGTTTCTGTTCGGCCCACCAGGTGAAGGCACCGGTCCAGACCATGTCATTGCAGCGGTTCAGCACGTCATAAAGGGCCGGGATCTTGTCTTCCGGCGGCTCCATCTCGAAGGTGCAGATCAGGCGCAGGGTTTCGTCCTGCGGACTCCACGCAAGGGTGAGGGAGTAGGTGCGCCACTGGCCTTCGACCGCCATGGCGATCTGGTCTTCGGTGACGCGGTCAAACTCCCACGCGTGGTGTTCGGCCAGGGTCTCGACGATGTCGATCGGGTGAAGATCGTCCATCGTTGCGTAGTCCTCGGAAAGCGACATTGCCCGGCCTCATGATAAAGCTTCAGGCGGGGTCAGACCCACTAGAAGCTGGGTGTCTGGCAAGGGTCTGCGTTTGCCCGACGTGACCCTTACTAGATATGGTGTGGCTAAAGCGGAAGCCTGTAAAGCGATTTCTGCGCGAATAAGCTGTGGACAACCGGTTTTCTCTGTGGCTCGCCACCAGAATCTGCAAGGATTGTCAGTAGAGTTGGCAGCAAAACGAATTTCGTTCTGCCTGCCTTTAGGACCATTTGAGAATGTGCTTTGCGATGCCCTTCCCGCGACCATTTGAACTGGCCCAGATCAGGTGGTAGAGGGCACCGCCCTTAGTGTTCCGGACCAGCGTCGGTCCGGCGACGTGGCCAAAAGCTTGCTCTAATTTGCTGACGTAGAGACGCAGAAGGCGATCCCGAGCGTCTGGCCTTTTGAAGGCCTGATCTCCAAACAAACCGGTGTCATGGCCATAACTTGCATCGTACCAGCCCCGGTCGCCAAAGCAGAGGTCGAACTGGCTGACCGTGGAGTCCGCTAGGACGGTGTCGACCTTCAAAAGCCGGTTAATGGCCATGTCTAAAGGGAAGTTAATGATAACATCGAACTTTCCGGTGTCGGCCAAGGCCTGAAGCGTCTTCCAGTGAAGGTGAGCTCCGTAGGGGTCCAGGAACGCCACCCCTCTTCGATTCCAAGCCCCAAAGGTCTGAGCGATCCGCTGAACAGCCGTGTTGGCATCATCCTCAATCGGGTCGATCCGGCAGGCCGGAAACTGCCCGCGCAGCTCCTTCAGCATCTCTACTCGGCGTGGATCCCGGTCGATGAAATGGTACTGGTCGAACGGGCGAGCCAGCCCCAAGGCACGAAGCGGCGAGCCATGAACGAACTCATCGGCGGCGATCCGGTCCTCGTCGTCCAAAAGAGTGTGAAAGCCGTCTTCCAGCGGCTCGGCCCGACGTAGTTTTGACATTCCGACACCCGCAAAGGCATCGACGTAAGTAAGGTGGAACGGCTGGTTCTTCATAACAAGCATGTAGGCTTCGAGATAGGCCTGCAGCGCTCCGAGCTTTAGCTTGGCCCAAGGTCCGACGGTTCCTTCCCGATGGCTTTTCTTCAATCTCTCAGCTCTGCCATGATCGACGGTGGGACGATTTCCCAAGGGAACCCGTTCCACTCTACCCCGTCAAGGACTCGGCCACCGGTCTTCGGACGTGCGCCGCCCCATTGCTTAAAGAAGAAGGCTACGTTGTCACGCTCGCAAGTCAGCCGTAGTTCTGTCGCCCAGTCGCCGTCCATTGGCCGAGCGCCAGGGCCGCTTTCGCCGCCGACAATAGCCCACGCGACGCCGTTCAAATCGACCTCACCGATCGGACCGAGCAGGGGTTCAAAAGAAATGAACCTGGCCTCACTGTTGATGTCCTTCAGATGTGCGATCCGACCCTTGTGGGCCGCATCTTCAACCGAAACGCCGAGCCAGATGTGCGAAGGAACCTTGCCGCCGTCATAGCGGCTGCGGACGTAGTTCCGCATGAGCGAGCTGCGCTTCGTCAGCACCTGATAGACGTGCCAGTCCGCTGCCTCCATCGAATCGAAGACCTGGTCGACGTACGACCTCGGGATCTCCTTTTGAAAAAGATCGCTCATCGAGTTTACGAAGATCATCCTTGGCTTCTTCCACAGGGCAGGTTGCTTCAGGCGTTCAGGCCAAAGCCGAAGGTCAAAGCCGTGCTCGTAAGGGTGGCCAGGAACGCCCCGCCAGCGCTCGGCGAAGCGTTCCGCGTAGCAGTTGTCGCATCCCGGCCCGACCTTGATGCACCCCGCCACGGGGTTCCATGTCGCATCGGTCCACTCGATTTCCGTCTTCTGAGCCACGGCAGCCTCCCAGGTTTTGGCTACAGTAGCACGATCCGATTCTGCGCTGAATCGACAATCGGACAATCGTCCCTTCCGGTCAGGCCTGCCAATTCCCGATGATCAGCTCGCCCCTTCCCGCCTCCTCCACTGTCTTCTTCGACCCGACCGAGTAGGTCACCCGCACCTCGGTCAGGTGGAACCGGCCGAAGACCTGACGGACATCGGGGTGGTCGTTCAGCGACAACAGGAACCGCCCTTTAATGCCCGCCAGCTGCTCGGCCATCTCCTCGAACCGGGCGCGGGTGAACAGGCCCGGGCCGTAGTCGCCCTCGTTCCCGTAGTAGGGCGGGTCGAGGTAGAAGAGGGTGCCGGGTTTGTCCAGGCGGTCGATGAAGGCGGCGTAGTCCAGGTTCATCACCGTGACGCCAGCAAGGCGGCTGTGCAGGGCCTCCAGATCCGGCTCCAGCGTGGTCAGGTTGAACCGGGCGGGGCGGTCGGCCGAGAGGCCGAAGTTCCGCCCACTGATCTTGCCACCGAAGGCCAGGCGCTGCAGATAAAGGAACCGGGCCGCGCGCTGCAGGTCGGTCAGCGTCTCGGGATCGACCGCAACCAGGCGCTCGAAATTGGCCTGCGTCGTGATCTGGAACCGGAGGAGGTCGAGGAACGCCACATAGTGCTCCTGCAACACCCGGAAGAGGGTGTAGACCTCGCGCCCCCGGTCATTGATGAACTCGGCCCGGGGGCGGCGGGACCGGCGCAGGAAGATCCCGCCCATGCCTACGAACGGCTCGGCATAGGTGTCGTGGGTGTCGCGGTCGATGATGGCGCACAGGCGCTTGGCCAGGTTGCGCTTGCCGCCGAGGTAAGGGGCGATCGGTCGAATTGGCTGGATTTCGGACATGGACATGACGGGCGATTCCCACGGAACTTGGCACCGCCCTCGAGGGTGCGGGTGCGGCCATAAGCTTCGTCTGGTCGGTGGGGTCCTGTGAAATTTTGCCCCGCGTTGAGGGGGTGTTGAAGCACCCCTTCAACCGCCCGTTAAAGGCGGTCAGAAGTTCTCGGCGATCACCACGCGCTCATAGCCGTCGGACGGCAGGGTTTCCTGCAAGGCCCCCGGCCAGCTGATGTGGAACAGGCACTGCACGCCCTTGCGCGGGGTGGCGGTGTCGCCCGCGCCCCAGGCGTAGAACACGATCCCGCTGGCCGGGGTCAGCACCCGCTCCTCGCCGTTGATCGTGTAGGTCCCGTTGGCGATGATCGCGGGCTGGCGGTCGATGAAGACGGGCGACCCGTCGCTTTCCCGCGCCGAGAAGGTGACGGCCAGCGCATCCTCCAGGCTGAACCCGAAGTCATAGGCCAGCCACGGCAGCCGGTCGCCTGCACGGATGGTGAAGATCTTGCTCATGCGGTCAGCTCCACGATGCGGCCGGCGCGGTCAGGGTTCAGGATCGTCCCTTCGCGGGTGCCTACGGTGATAATGGTGCCCCGGCGCGGGGCGGTGTTCACGATGCGGCCCGTGCGGCGCTGGGGGTTCAGGACTGCCCCTGCGCGTGGGGTGGCGGTGGCAAAGACCAACCGGCCCCGGGTGTAATCGACCAGCGGGGCAGCCGCAGCCTCGGCCGTACCGCCAATGTCCAGCAGGCCCTGAACGGCGGCGCGGGCAGCGGCCTTCGCCTCCGCCGATCCATCCAAGGCCACGACGCCGGCAGCCGTCCCCAGCGCCCTTGCCCGGGCCGTGCCACCGCCACCAAACGGCAGGGTGCCAAGGGCGGCCGCAACGGACCTTGCCGCCGCGCTGGCGCTGCCGGACAGGGGAAGGGCGCCCGAACCGGCTCCAGCGGCCCTGGCAGCTGCGCTGGCGCTGCCCGCCAATGGCAAGGCACCTGCCGCAGCGCCCGCCGCCCGCGTAATGGCGGTGGCACTGCCCACCAGGGGCAAGGTACCCGAGGCGGCTGCCGCAGCCCCGGTGGCATCCGCGCCGTTCAACACCAGATCGACACCGTTCAGCGTCAGGGCAACCCCATTGAGACGGATCGTCGACATCAGTCTTCGCCCCCGAACTCAACATCGATGGCGGCAACGCGGGCGGCAAAACCGGGGTCGATCTTTGCCAGACCGTCGATCATGTGGTCAAACAGCCGCTCCAACCGCGCCTGCTTGCGGGCCGCTGCGCGCGCCTCCTGCCGGGCTTGACGTTCCGCCTCGCGCTCTGCCAGCCGGGCGCCCTCGCGTTCTTCTGCGGTGGGGGCGGGCGGCTTGGCGCGCTTTACCCATGTGCCATTGGCACGGCGGCGCATTGCGCTGAGAAACGCCCTTGGATCATCACCCATACTGGCCGTGTCAACGGCCTCGAACCCATCCACCGGCAATGGCGAAAAGCAATCCGGGATGCCCTCTGCGGAAAAGCGGACATACATCATGCGGCCCACCTCCAGCGCTCATAGGCCTCAATCGTGCCCTGCCCGACCGAGTAGAGGATGCCGATATCGCTGATCGCAGCACCGTCATGGCGAACAATGATCTTGTCCCCACCTGACTTGGAGATGGGAACGTTTGCTGTCAGCGTCTGATCGAAGACCGGGGTCTCGTTCTGGTCGGCGAAGATGCGGAAGCGGCACTCTGTGCCAGCCGCATTGATGTCCCGCTCGAACGTATAAACGACGCCGAGGGACAGGGTGTAGGAGGATGTGTTTGTCTCTCCAACACCGGACCTCTTGATCCTGCCATAGATCTGGTCGCCGTTCTGATAGAAGGCCGCGATGTGATTGTCGGTCGTGTCGATGTTGTTGGTGTTATTCATGCCAAAGAAGCCGATGCGGTTTGTAAACGACGTCAGCCACATGAACTGTGCACGGAACTTGTTTGATCTGGCTCCGACCAGGTAGGCCCAGGCCGAGTTGTATCGATAGCCGCTGCCCGCAGTGGCACTGGACCGGATGAAGACACCGCCCTGCGCAAAGTCGTTCCGGGCCGGCAGGGCCGTGGTGTTGCTGCCGGTCGCAAGGGCGGTGGCACTCCACACGTCGTCGTTCCCCAACGCCCCGGTCTTGGTGATCGTGGCGTAGTACCAGATGTCGAAAAGCGCCAATGGGGCCGACTTGGCAAAATGCGCGATCGGGATCTGGCCCAGCGTCTCGGTGCCGGGTGTGCTTTGGTTGACCACCAGGACGTGGTCCAGCGGAAGCCTGCCCCGGATCAGCCCGTCATTGGCGGTCTCGACCATGGCTCACGCGCCCCCGGCCGTCAGGGTGAAGGCGGTGACGGTCACCAGCTGGCCGATGGCCAGCACCGGGTTGTCGATCGTCATATCTCCACCGCCGCCGGTGATGGTGACCGTGCCTTGCAGGTGGCAGGTCGCCCCCTGCTTGATCCGGAAATGCCCCACCGTTCCGGCGGCATCGGCGGCAGGGTCTTGCCAGGTGCCGGACAGGGCCTTGGACCCGGCGGCGGCGGCGGCAAGAAAGTCGGCCGGCAGGGCCATCGTGGCCAGCACCGTGCCGCTGTCGGCGGTGGCGCAGGCGGCCGGTGGCGCGCCGGTGCGCAGCTCCAGCGTGGGGGACGCGCCGATCGCGGTCTCCATCGCGTCAAGGGCGGCGTTGCGGACGGCGGTTGAAAACTGGAAAGCCATGGTCTGGGTGTCCTTTGATCAGATGGGAAGGCTGGCGAAGGCGGTGATGGCCTCGGCCTCGATGGCGGCGATGGCGTCCTCGTCGCGGGCGGTGGCGATGGCGTAGGTCGCGCGCAGGCGGGCGGTTTCCGTGGCACCGCCGACCAGCTTGAACAGGTGCGCGCGGTTCAGCCAGATCTGCGCCAGCTCATAGGCGGTGGGGGCGGTCAGGCCGACTTCGCCCGCGATCAGGGGATAGTCGGCCAAGGTCTTGGGTTCCGGCACCTCGGCAAGGAACGCCAGCGCCTCGGCCCGCTTTTCCAGATACATCGCGTCCTGGGCGGGAATGTCGGTATAGACCTTCAGCCGGGTTTTGCCGGCACGGGCGTTAACGCGGGCAATGGCCTCGCGCCGGCCGGTGGCCAGCACCTCGGCCGCGCGGCTGGCAAGCTCAGCCACGGTTGGGGCGGGGTCGGGCACAAGGTCATTGCGCAGGGTCCAGACGTCCTTCACCAGCCGCAGGCGCGGCAGGTCGGCGGTGGTGAAGGGCGCGGTCAAGGGGACGGCCCCTTCAGGCAGCGTGGGCCGGATGCCGCCACCTGTAGGAAGGCCTTCCGCGTCCACGAAGGCGAAGGCGATGGGCGTCATTTCGTCACCCGCACGGCGGTGATGTAGATGTTGCGCAGAACCTCACCCGAAGAGCTTCCACCACTGATGACGAGGGAATTGACAGCCAGTCTGTACTCAAAATCGTTGTAGACGCCGGCAAGAGTGCCGGAGTCGGCAATCATGTTCCAATTGTTGCTGGCAATGGTGAACGTATCTAAAACGACCCAAGTTTCAAAACTTCCCCCAAGGATCCTGCGGCGGCGTTCCAGTGCGATTACGAACTCCGAGAATGTAACCGTCCCCTCCAGGCGGGCTTCAAAGTGCAGGCGTCGTTCCCAGCCCTGCCCTGCTCCGATGGCTCCAAGATCAAGTGTGGCCAGAACTGTTCCAACGCTCAATGCACCGCGCGTGATCGGCCCCAGAACGATCGTCTGCACCTGAATGCTTACAGAACCTGCGGCCAGGTCGGGGCTGGTGATCAGGGTGTCGGGCGTCGTCACCGGCAGCCAGGCGGTCCAGGCGGATGGGCGGTCAACCACCGGGCGGGCGCGCACCTGGTAAACCGTCGCCGCGATAATGCCTTCGGCCAGCAAAAGCGCGCCGGTGGCCACGTCCTGAGTAGACCCGCGCGCCACGATCACCCCGGTCGCGTTCAGCCGAACCTCGTAAAGGATGCCGGTCACGTCGGCCAGGTCCGGCTCCCAGGTCATGGAAATGGCCGGGCGGCGCGCGGCCCCGGTGGCGTCAAGGATCGACGTGCCGCTGACCGCGAACAGCGGCACCACCTGGTTGCCCGGCAGCACCGGCAGGTTGGAGATCGGCGTCGGCGCGGGCAGGCCCGGATAGCTGAAATCCGCCGCGTCCGCTTCACGCAGGGTGACGGCTTGCAGGATGGTCTGCAGGTCTTCGGTCGTGCCGTCGACCTCGAACACCTTGGTGACATAGCCGTTCGCGGTGCTGGTCCAGCTGATGGCGTCGAGGGGTTCCAGAATGGCGGCATCGGGCGGCAGGGTCTGTTCGTGCCGGCGAAACCGGCGTTCCTCCTCGACCGAGGCATGCATGATCCGCCGCACCTGCGCGGGGTAGGGCACGGCGGCCAGGTTCAGGTCAGCCATCAGGCGCTGGCCCTGATCAGCGGCCTCATAGGTCGCGTTGTAAACCGGCGCGGCTTCCTTGGTTTCCCAGTTTGATTCCGGGTCAGGGTAGGTGGCATGGGTGCCGTTGTAGGACGCGGCGAAGTTCGGAAAGGGACGGAAATCCTGCGGCCTGGTGATCACGATGTCAGCGTCGGTGATGTGCAGGACCGGCAGCCCCGGCGGGCCGACCCGGACTTTCCACATGCCGCCGATCTCGGCAATGCGGCCGATGCAGGCCTTCATCAGCTCATCGATCACGTCGGCGGGTTCTTCATCGACGCTGACCTCAAACCCCGCGCGGAATTGGGGTTCGGTGCCCGCGCCGTTGGTGACAAGCAGATCGCATTCGTTCATGCCCGCAAACCAGCTGGCCAGCGGCACGTCTTCGGCGGGCAGGTTGCCGCCCCAGACAGACCCGTCGGTCAGGGTGATCCCGCGCATGACGTTGTAGGCCCCGACGATAGGGTTGGTGGACGCCTCCCAGGTGGCGCGGTTGGCCCAGCGGTGCGCGCCGGACCCGCCGACGGTGCTGTCCTTGCGCGGGTCATAAAGCGGGATGCCGTTCAGCTCGAACCGGACGCGGGGCAGGCTGGGGTAAAGCTCGCGGTTGTACTTGAAGGTCATGATCGCATAGGCGCTGCCCCGGCCGATCATGTCCGCCAGCCAGGGCCGGTTGGGGTTGATGGAATAGCGCGAGATCAGCATCGGGTCGGCGACGGTCTGGGTGCCGTCGTAGAACTTGACCCAGGCGCTGCCGCCCGCATCGCCGGTGACCGGCAGGCCATAGTCCGGGTGCGCGACCCCGCCCAGTGTCACGTACTGGCTGTTGATCATGACCCGGCTAAGGCTGCAGCCCGGCACGTCCGACAGCAGGATCACATAGGTCAGAAAGGCGTTCGGCGTCTTGCCCGCGCTGCCGTGGCTCATCGGCGGGCAGACGTGCGTGCCTGCTGTGGCGTACTTCAGCAGGGGGAACGCCTGCGGGTTGGTGCCGCCGGTTTGGGTGACCTTGGTCTTGATCCCCGGCTCTCGCGGCTTGGGCATCAGGGCGCGCTGCAGGGCGCTGAGCGCGACCGACAGCAGGATGCGGCCAAGAAACTGCGTGAAGATGTTGGTGGCAAAGAAGCTGCCGACGGTGGTTGCAATCGCGCCGATGGCGGCGACCAGTGGCCCTGCCTGGGCGGGTCTGGCCGTCAGGGTCAGCGCGAGGAGAAAACAGGCAAGAAGGCGGCAGGGCTTGCGCATCAGGGCACCCGGAACGCAAGGGTCGCGGCGGCGCGGGGCATCAGGCCAAGGCCAGTTTCGCGCAGGACGATGATCTGCTCGCCCTCGAAGATCCCCAGCGCCGGGGTGCCGACCTCGCCGATCACCGCGATATCGCCGACCGTGGCAAAGGCAGCGGGGATTTCCTCGAACAGATACCGTAGCAGGGCGACGTGGTCGGTCAGACGCTCACGGCCGAGCAGCTTCAAACCCTCTTTCAACGACCCATAAAGGCCCCGGTAGTGTGCGGCGAGGTCGTGACCCGTCATCGCCTCCACCGCCCCGGCAGCAAACAGGGCGCAGTCGTGGGTGCCATAGGCAAAGGGCCGGGCCGTGACGCCCGCCAGATAGGCCACAAGACGCGGCCGCCAGTCGGTCAGGCGGGTCAGGGTCAAATCTGGGGAAACGGGCGCGCTTGTCATCGGTCGCTCGACTGATGTCGGAAGCCCGGGATGGAAATCTGGATGCCGACACTGCCCCCGCCCGGGCGCTTCTCGCCCCAGTAGACGTCCACCTCGCCCGACACATCTGCATAGCGCAGGAACCGGTCATCGGACCGGCGGCGCTGCGATGCGTCGGACCGTTTCAGGGTCAGGGTTCGGGTCAGGTACCGGGCGGACGAGGCGACTGTGACCTCGCAGCTGACCTTGCCATCCGCCGGGTCGATCGGCAGCTCGATCTCATCAACGATGCCCTTGAACAGGCGGTGCGGCTCGGCGATCAGCAGCGTGGTGACAGGGTCGAACAGCGCGCGGTGGATCTCGATCGGGGCAAAGCGGCTGTCATAGGTGCGGATCAGATCGGCCACGGTGTCGTTCAGCGGCGACAGGGTCAGGCGCTGCATCCGGACCGTGATCCCGGTCTGCGACGTGATCGGCGGCACCCCCATCAGACCGCCCGCGCCGACATAGGTGCGGGGGCTGCCGGCAATGGTGAAGCTGCGGTCGTCCGACCCGGTCCAAAGGCCCATCGCCTCGGGCGCGCCGGTGCCACGGTTGCGGGCGACGACCCAGATCAGGATCCGCGCAACCACGTCGGTGCGGTTTTGCAGGGCGGCAAGGGTGGGGGCGTCAAAGCTGCGCATGGATCACCGCAAGGACTGGACCCAGTCAAAGCCCAGCCCTTCGTAAAGGGTGCTTCGACCGGTGGCTTCGGTGGCGCTGCCCGCCACCATGACGGCCTTGCAGAAGGCCTTCTTCAGGGTCACTGCAGCACCTGCGACAGCCCCGGGGCGGAGGGCGGGGTGGACCTCGAACAACGCCGTCTGCCCCGCGCCATTGGCGACGACCGTGGCATCGACCACCTTGTGCAGCGCCTGCCGGGTGATCGACAGGTGAGTGTAGGCAAAGGACAGATAGTCCCCGGCCGACAGCGTGTAGCCCGCAGGCAAGCCGGTCAGCGACAGCTCACGCGGGTCGCCACCCACGGCAAGGATGGTCACGGCCGAGGCACCAAGGATCGTGCCGGCAGGGTCGGCCAGCGGGTTCGGGCGGCGGCGGTCATACATCAGGAACGACCGCCCCGCCTGACGCAGAAGGCTGATCAGCACATCCGGACGGCCGAACTCGGACCGGACCATGTTGCCCAGGTCGATGCGCCCGGTCCAAAGCCGCTCGCCCATGTCCGCGCTCAGCTGCTCGCCTCCGGCGGTGCGGGACTGTTGCAGCTGCTCGGGCAGAAAGCAGCTTGCGTTGGCGACGAGCAGGGTGTCGGCAAAGCTGGCCAGGGGAAGGGGGAAGGTCAAAGCCATCAGCCACGCCTTTTCGGATCACGCGACACGCGCTGCACGGACACGGCCAGACCTTCGCGGTCGTAAAGGCTGACCACCTGGGTTGCGCCCTTGCGGACGACCTCTTCAATCTCGCGGTCGCCGCGTGACCCGCGCGCATCGATGTAGATGGATGCCGGCAGTTCCCGCCCGCCCCGCGCCGCCGCGCGCCGGGTGTCACCGCCGACCATGCCGCCGGTGGCAAGGCCCGGCAGGCTGCTGCCGTTATTGATCGCCTCCAGCAGCGCGCGGTTGCGGGATGTGGCCTTGGCGTTGATCACCATCTCGCCGTTCGACAGGGCCATCAGAACGCTGTCCGATGTGCCGGTACCGGGGCCATAGACCATGCCTCCCTCGGCCTTCCCGCCGCCGAACAGCCCGCCCAGCCCACCACCGCCGCCACCGCCAAACAGACCCGACAGGATCGACTTGCCGCCAAACATGCTGCCGAAGGGGCCGGACCCGAAGATCGCCGCCTGAATGGCAGCCTGGATCAACGAGGACGCGATGTTCTTCAACACGTCGTTGAAAGACTCGCCCTTGTTGATCAGGGCATCCAGCGCATTGGTGCCGATGTCTTCGAAGAACGCGGCGCGGGCCTTGGCTCCCTCCATCAACAGGGCCTCCCGCTCGCGGGTGGCGATCAGCTCTTCGACCTTCTGGCGCTCGGCCTCGGTCGCGCCGGTCAGGGCCTCGCGGTGCTTGATCATTTCTTCCTGGATCGGATCCGCAACCCGTAGCGCCTCGATTTCGCCCTCAAGGGTGCGGATCAGTTCTTCCAGCGCATTCGCCTCGTCCCGGGCCGCACCGCCCCCGCCGCCTGCGCCGGCGGCAACCGGGTTGAAGCGCTTCATGATCACGGACGAGTTGTATACTGCCGCGCTGCGTCGCTGGTCGCCTTGCCCACCGCGTTCATCGTCCAACATCCGTGTCTGCTGGCCAGCGATGCCCGCGATCTTGTCCGCGCGTGCAGATGCCTCGTTGATCGTCGACACGATCCCCTGCGCCAGGCCAAGCAGCTGGGTTGCCACCGGGAAGGCGGCTTGGAAGGACGCGACCAGGCGGCTTCCATCTGCGGCCTGCAAGGCAGAGGCGATGCCAGCAGCGGCTGTCCGGACTTTGCCTGAAAGGTCAAGGGTGCCTGCCGTTTCCGCGTTCAGTTCGCGCTGGGCATTCAAGGCGGCGATCTTCGCATCGATGGTGGCAAGCTCTGCTGACAAAGCGTCTCGTGCGGCGGTCGCCTGTTCCGCGAAACCAGCTGCCCTCGAGCCCACGTCCTGAAGGGCGTTCAAGCGGCCTTGGATCGCCTCTCGCTCTGCAGTCAGGCGATTGAGCTCTTCAAGAACAACCTGCTCGTCTTCCGACTGCGCACCTGAAAGCATCATCCCGCGCGCAAGGCGAAGCTTTTCGGTCTCTGCCACGATGCTTTCAAGGGCGGCCTTCTGGCGCTCGAACTCTGCTGTCAGAGCCGCTGCGTCATCGTCAGCAGCGGTTAGCCATTGGATCATGTAGCCGCTGGCCGCGATGACCCCGAGGGTCACTAGGCTTAGCGGATTGAGCATTCCAATAAATGCACCACCGAGGGCTTTGGCGGCCCCCGCCGCACCCATCGGGCCGATCACCTGCGTGATTTGGGTGCCCTGCTGGATGGCCAGTTGCAGCGGGTTCTGTCCCGCCGCCAGAATCATTCCGATGTCGTTGAACTGGGATACCAGGTTGCCAGTAGCACCCGCTGCTTGTCCAGCCGTGGCCGTGTAGGCACGGTTCGCTGCGGCGGCCTGCTGGCGGGCGGCAGCTTCGGCCTTCGCTGCAATGGCACCGGTGCGCGCCGACGTTGCGGCCCTTTCAGTGGCGGCACCCAGCTTCTGCACGCCCGCCGCCGCAGACGAAAGCTCTGCCTTGGCGGCAGCGCTCTCCATCTCCAGAACCATGCGCAGGTTCAAAGCCATGAGCGTTGCTCCTCATGGCCTGCCTCAATCGCCCCGGCCTCGATCATCTGGATGTCGAACCACAGCTCGGGCGTCACGGCGACACCGGCCAGATCAAGGCCCGCACGGGCGGCGGTGTAATCAAGGCCTGACCGCAGCACCCGGCCGTCGCCAGGGCAGACGACCCGGAACTGGGTCGAGATGTGAAGGAACGCGTACACCGCCCCCACATGGTCTCCCCAGATCCCGGTCTCCTGATCATCTTTCCCGCCATTCTCCAAGACCAGCCCCCAGCGCAGGGCATCATCCGCAGCCTCGTCACCCGGCCGCCGCTCCTGGCCAAGCTCGCCCTTGGCCCAGGCGCGCCCGGCCCATTTCAGTTTCCCAAGCGGGCCTTGGACATCGCCAGCGTGTAAGAGCGGATCAGCGCGAGCTGGACGTAGGGCGTCCGGAACAGCGTGTTGCGCACCTTGTCCGACATCGGCACCGGCTGGCCCTTTTCGTCCGCGATGTCGGAAAAGTCGGCGACGATGGCCCGGCAATAGCTTTCGGTGCCCTCGGGCGTGCGCAGGTCGTGGTCGCTCAGCTCATCCTGTGGAAGAACGCGGAACTGCGCCTTGAATGACTGCTCTTCGTGGCCTCCGTCGACGGGGACCAGGACTGGCACGGTGTGAATGAAGGTTGGCTTCTCGATGATCTTGAACATGGCAGCTCCGGTGAGATCGGGGGAAAGGGTGGCTGGGACGGATGCGCCCCGGCGTCAGGTCAAGGTCAGCGTCCACTGATCGTTTCCGACCGTGGGCAGTGGTTGCAGGCTCAGCGGCCATTCCTTGATGTCCTGGGCATTCTCCAGGCCTTGCGGGCGCTGCATCTGCGCGGCGGGTGCGGCCAGGGTGACGATGTTGCCCGCCCCCGTGCCGTGGACCAGGTTGACCGCCACGGCCGTTTGTGCGGCCGCCAGCGTAAAGGGGTTGATCGCGGACAGGGGCTGCGCCTCGACCTGGGTGGCGATCATGTCTTCGCGCTGGGTGATCAGGATCGCCTCGGCCCCAACCAGGAACCGGTTCTCGACCTTGTTCATCAGGTCCAGACTGAAGGACCGCATCACCATCGGCACGGCATTGATCGTGAAGGTGGGCGTATTAGTCGAGGACGCGACACGGGGCTTCTGGAAGGCGGTCAGGGTCGGGTTCGTGCGCGCCGCTTCCGACGGCTGGGTGAAGAGACCCGTGAACTCGAACTCGATGTAAGGGATGCCCTGGGCGTTGATCGTGAACTTCGCCGTGCCGCGCGACCCGCGCAGGGAATAGCGGGTGCTGCCGATCCAGAGGTAGAAGGTCCCCGCCTCGTGGTTGTCGGTGATCGGGTTGTAGATCACGTTGGTGGCAACGTTCACCACCTGGGCGCAGCCACAGGCGCGCAACAAGGGTCCCCAGGCCGGGGCCGTGCCGGCGGTACCGGACGGGGCCAGCTCGACCTTGAAGCTCAGCTTGGCGTGCAACTCGTTCGGGATGGTTCCCTGCGGGCCAAGGTAGGCCAGATCAAGGTCACGGCTGACGTCGGTGCCTTCCATCGGCGACAGCTTGACCTCGGTCGCGAGGATCCCGTTTGTCGCCGCCACAGGAACCGAGTCGGTGCCGTAGACGGTCTCGATCTTGAAGAGCAGGATCTTTGAACGCCAGAGGAGCGGTGCAGGCATCTCAGGCCTCCTTCAGGGTGCGTTTGGCAGGGCGTTCAACAGCCCCTTCAACGGGGGTTTCAACAGGGGCTTGAACGGGCGCTTCCAGCAGCGTGGGCGCTTCCTCCAGCTGCAGGGTGCCGTCGGCCAGACGGATGTAGGCACCGCCGCCGGAGGGGAGGGTCTGATCGGTCATGTCACGTTGATCCTCAGCTGGTCGCCAATGGCGAAGTCGATGCGGTAAAGCAGGGTGCCGGTCTGCATGTTCTCGGTACGGGCGGCGACCAGGCGGAAGACGCCGACGGTGTCCGCCGGGCTCCAGCCGCAGATCGCCTCGATCACGGCCTGGCGAACGGGCAGGTAAAGGTCGATCGTGCGGGCCCCTTTGCCCTGCACGTTGCGAAAGGTCAGGTAGACGGTGATCGTCTCGTCGAAACCTTGCGTGAAGAACCCGGCGCTTGCGCCCGCCTCGCGCCCGGCCAGACCGGACGAGATCACGTTCGCCGCCGGTGTGATCTGCGGCAGGTTGTTGGACGCCATCAGCTGCGCCAGGTGAGCCGCGCCTTCGACGCGGTTTTCCAGCAGGCTGACCCGCTCCTTAAGCCGCTCGATGACGGCCTCGGCCACCAGCTGATCGGGTGACTGGTCGGCCATCAGATGAACCCTGTCATGTTGTCTTGGGTCAGCTGCCGGTCGCGGTCGGTGATCCGCGCGCCGGATCCGGCGACGTTTGGCGTCTCGATGCCGGCGGCGGTCAGAGCGACGGTGCCCGCGCCGATGTCGCGCAGCATTGCCAGGGCTTCCTTGTGGTCGGCCACGATCTTCTCGTCGGGCTGGAAGGTGTGCAGGGAGTAGAAGACGATTGACCCTGCGATCTTGACCAGCAGCGGCTGGGCCACGGTCAGTGGTAGTTGGTACCGGCGGGCGAGGTAGCCGTCGATCGTGGCATCGGCATCGGCGATGGCGCGATTGATGCCCACTTCATCGATCAACCCCGTCGCAAACTGACCACGATCGGTCACCGCCACCAGGGCAGGCTCTCCGAAGCGTTCGATCAGTTGGGCAAGGGTGACGTAAGGCATCGGGTCCTCGGGGTTCAGGGTGCCGGTCTCTCCCGACTGTCACGCCCGTGTTCCGACGTTCACCCCCGGTCCGCGCCGGGGTCGCCTACTCGGTTCGTCCGCCGGGGGCCTCTGGGTGCTGGGCTTTCTCGGTCGGCTTCGCGATTGAACCTTTCGCTCGGGATCAGTCGTCGCCGCCGATGACCACGCAGGTCAGCTCGGGATCGCCATGCAGCTTCTGGACGTCTTCTTCGGTCAGATCCTCGGCCGGGATGTCCACCGCCTCGGGGCCGAAGTGGCGGCCAGCCCGCCAGCGGCCCTTGGCGGGACCCTTCACGCGGAGAACGATCCCCGACGCCCAAGGCGCAACTTCCGGACTGGTGTCCACCGGTGCCGGTGCGACCTCTGCGGCCGTGGCTGCCGACACAGGCGCGGGCGCGCTTTCGGCACCGGTGGTCTCCGGCTGCGGGGGTGCCGCCGGAATGGGGGCCTCGGTCGCAGCGACGACCGGGGCGATGGGGGCGGGCGCGGCCAAGGTCTCGGGCTTTGGCACGGCAGTCTTGCGCGGGCGGGACATGGGCTGGGTCTCCAGGTTGGGAAGGCTTGATCGAGGAAGGGGCCAGCCGGAACTGGCCCCTCTGCTGGATCAAGTCAGGGTCAGGCGAGCCACGGCACGACCAGAGGGGTCGCAGTGCCCTTCCATTCGTTCGTCTCGCCGCCGGTGCCGAGTTCCGAATTGAGGATCTTCAGCGCCGCACCTTCCAAGCTGGGCGGCACGACCAGAAGGTTCGGGACAAGGCCAAGCGGACGGCCACCATCTCCCTTCATGTTCATGATCGCGGCCCGCGCAATGGCGTAGTTCGCGGCGTTCAGGGTCTGCTTCGACCCCCAGGCCATCTGCGGCAGGCCGTAGCCGACATTGCAGCGCATATCGACGCCATAGACGAAGCGGCGCTGGCTGAAGACGTTGTCGTCGGTTTCCTTGTCCTTCGACACAAAGGTCGCCGCCTGCCGTTCCTGGAAGATGATCGGCTTGACCGACTGGGTCGTGCACAGCAGGAACCACGGGGTGCCAGCACCACCATCGGTATTGGCATAGGTGGTGTCGTTGCCGTCCTTGTCCTTGATCGGATGGTCGGTGTCGAAGAAGAACTGGCCGTCAAAGCAATTGGTCGCAAAGCCGTTCTTCAGCAGATCCCAGACCAGCTGCTCGGGCAGGGCTGCCGCCGCTTCGCCAAGGCGGGTCATCAGCATGGAATACTGGCCAAGGTTGTCGTCCTGGATGTCGTACTTGTCGACGCCCACGGTCTCCTCGAACCCCTTGTTGGTGATCGAGTAGCTGGATTCCGACAGGTTCTGGATGACGCGCGCGCCGATCCATTCGCGCATGCCGGGCAGCTGGTTCAGCCACCCGTAAGAGTTGGAGGCGGTGGTGGACCGGATGGTCATCGCCACCTTGTCCTTCATCAGCGGGGCCATGCCGAGGCCCGCTTGGAACGCCGTGTCGAAGGCAACGCGGAGGGCGTTGAGAGTTGCCGAGGAAATGATCATGTCGGGGGCTCCTTACGACAGGATGGCGCGGGCGAGGGCTTCATCCATCCGGACCCAGACGCCTTGTGCGTCCACGCCGTCGATGATGCCTGCCGGTGAGCGGGTGTTGGTGCCGTTGGTCTTGGCCACCGTCTGATCGTCGACGATGTAGCAAGCGGCCCCGATGTCAGCGGTGACGATCAGGTCACCGGCGGCGGAGTTGGCGAAGCGGAAGGTGCCCGGGCGATAGCGCTGGGGCGTGACGCCGGCGGTGGTCGAGGCCCCGCGCGTCTCGGCCCGGCCGACGCCGACCGAACCAACGGCGGTCGCGCCCTTGATCAGGTGACCCGAGGCGTTGCGCATCAGGATCGACCCGACAAAGATCGCCTGGTTCAGGCCAAGGACGCCTTCGCGCTCGCCGGGCTCTAGTTCAGGGGTGTTGCGGTCAGCGACAAGGGCAACCATCAGCGGGCCTCCTTCGACAGGGTTTTGATGAAGTCGGCCTCAGCAATGCCAAGCGCGGCACAGGCCTGCTTCTGCTCGGCGTTCAGGGCGACGGTGCCGTCTTTGGCGGTGGGCGGGGTGTTGACCATGCCGGTCGCGGTCAGCATCGGCATGCCCGTCACCAGCTTCTCGGCCGTTGCGCTGTCGGACATGTGCAGCGCGATCATGTCCTCGCGGTTGGTCGCGTTGATCCCGGCGCGGCGGTCGGCGATGGCCTTGTCGATGAAGGTCTCGGCCAGCTGGCGCTTTCCCGTGCTTTGCAGCGCGGTGAGCTGGGTCGTCAGGGTCGTGACCTGAGATTGCAGCGCGACCAGCTCGGTCTGACCGCCCTTGGCCACCTTGGCGGCCGCGACGACCGCTTCGGGCTTGGCATCGGATTGCAGCCCGAAGGCCACGCCGATGTCAGCCAGCGCCGATTGCAAAGCGGGCATGGCCGCATCGCCTTCGGGCTTCTTGTCTTTCAGCGCTTTGATCGCGGCCAGGATGTCCTCTTCGGACGCCCCCTCCGCAAGGCCGAGCGCGGCGGCCATCTTTGCCATGGCGTCCATGGAACTCTCCTGATTGAGGGAAACGAGGCCCTTAAAGTTCGGGCGGTTCACAAGGCTGGCCCGCAGGATCGCGATGACCCGCTTGGCCGTGTCGTGCAGAATGACGGGCGACATCGCGCGGTAGGCCTTGTCGGCCACCAGGGCGCGCCCAACACCGGTCCATTCGACCTTGCCCCAGATCCCGTCTGCCCGCGCCTGCAGCTCGGTAATCCAGCCACGGGCGGGCGAAGGCTCACCCTTGGCGGATTTAAGGTCCTCGGCGTGGTTCTCGTCGATCTGCAGCTTGGGGTGATCGGCGAAGCTGGCGGCGATGATGGCCTGAGCGTCGGCCACGTCATAGGGGCCGCGCTGATCATCCGTTTGGATCTTGCCCTTGGACGTGGGCAGCAGATGCACCCACTCCGGTGCCTCGTCCGTCGCGGCGAGGTCGAGGGCAGCCATCGTGGCTTTGATGAGGGTCTGGGCAGCTTTTGTCATGCCAGGATCATCCCCATCCGGCAGGGGTCAAACCATCCGCAAGGGCTTGCGGGGTGCGGCGAAGTCAGGCGATCAAGGGGATAGCGTCAGCTTGACCGGCCATCCTTTGCCGGTCAAGCGCCGGCTGCGGCCGCGTTCTCCAGCCATTCGGCGCAGATGTCGAGAAGGGCGGTTTCGTCCTCGGCCGAGATCCCAAGGAACGGTCGCGCCGGAATGTCGCCCCACAGGTTCGGGAACTGCGACCGCGTTCCGCCGAACTGCTGCATGGCGGCATAGACCATGGGCGAACCCCACTCGACCCGGTCGGAAAATGCCTCGTAATTGATGGTCGAGGACAGCGCGCCCGATGGGCCGAACAGGGGCCGGGTGTCCAGCCGGTTCGTGCGGCGTCCGCCTTGGGCTGCGATGGTCACTGGTGACTTCGGGGCCCAGACCGATCCATCCGGCGCGCGGCCAGTGGGAAAGCGGTCCGTGGTGGACTTGACCAGATACTCGCCGAAGTCTTGGAACACCGGCAGCGGGTTGGCCAGCGCCGCGCCCAGCTTCGCCAGGCCGGCGCTGATCTCGTCCCGTTCAATCGTTACCGAGACGACCATCTTTCAGCCTTTCCTCAATCTCGGCCAGCAGCGCCTCGGCCACTGCCTGCGGCATGGTTTCTGCCTTGGTGCGTACGGCTGCAATGATGTCGTCGACCACAGTCGCGCCGGGCGCATAGGCCCAGCCTTTGTCGATCCCCACCGGCGCGCCGGTCTTCGGATCCCGCTTCTGCCAGCCGTCGGGCAGGGGCTTGCCCGGGCTGCCGCCCAGACGCTCGGCCCCCCGGAACGACCGCGCGCCTACCAGGTAGCAGCTGCAGCCCCAGCCGTTCGGCGGGGCGTGGGTGGCCCAGAACGGGTGATCCGGTGGCAGGACCAAGCCATTCCATCCCAGATGGATCAGGCGCGGCTCGACCGATCCGCCGTGGAAGTAAACCCAAAGCGGGTATCCTTGCTCCACCAGCTGGGCCATCCGCCCTGCAGCGTAACTCGTCTTGATGTTGGTCCGGTAGATTACCCGGGTGCGCCAGGCCTCGCCGCCCTTGGTGCCCTCGCCCGTCCAGCCGTGCCAGCCACGCTCTTCCACGATCTTGCGGAAGTCGCGGCGGAACTCTTCCAGGCTTGTTCCCGAGGCAATGGCCTTCTCGACGGCGGCGGCAAGATCGGCCAGCAGGTCGGCCTTTGTTGCCCCGGCCACCATGAAAGCGCGGTCGTGCTGATCCTGCCAGATGTCGTCCCACTTGGCGGTCGGCACCAGATTGCCCAGGCGCAGCCGGAAGGCCGCGACGGCCTCGGCAAAGGGCTTGCCGAAGGTAGGGCCCAGCGGGTCAGCCACCCTTGCCCTCGCTCTCATCGATCAAGGCCGCGCGGCCGCCAGCGTGGCCCGCCATCATCGCCTGGGCCAGCACCCAGGCAAGGTCGGTCACGTCCAGATCGGGATAAGCCGCCCACACCATCTCGCGCAGCTCTTCCAGGCTGCCGGCCGCGTCCATCATCGCCTCGATCCGGACCAGCATCGCCTCCATCGCAGGGGCGGCTTCGGTCGCCAGACGGTCGACCAGCGGGTCGACGTCCGACCCCCCCGAATTTTCGCCGCCAGAGGGCTTCTCCGTGTTTTGGGGCGCGGTGATACGTCCGAAGGGCTCAACCCGTTTAAAAACGTCTGTTTGGCTTTTAAATCCGGAATTTGGCGTCGGGGGGACCGTGCCGGGTGCAGCGCCGCCGCTTGGGCGTAGCAGTTTTGCCCCGGGCTTGGGGTCTGAGAGCCCGAACTTGTCCCTGAACTCGCCCTGATCAACCTCCCCCCCTCTGTCCACGAAACCGAAAACCGACTCGGCGAACGCCTTCAGGTCTTCCTGCTCGGGCTCTTCGATCTTCAGACGCGGGTAGACCTTCAGCGGACCAAAGTTCAGCTGCATCCACGGGCGGATCAGATCGCGGTTTAGGATCGCGGCCAGGGCACGGGCGTCGGCCGTCTGGATCGACTTCTGGACCTCGCGGTGTTCCTTGCCTGACCCAAGACCGCCCACTACTGCGTCGGTTGTCGCGGTCTGGCCAAGGACCGCTTTGGAGATCTGCTGATCCAGCCAGTCGGCGCGCTTGAGGTAGAGGTCGGACGACGCCCCGACATTCGATGTCTCGATGAAGTCGATCGTCATCGATTCCGGGATGATCGCGGCGCAGTCTCCGGCGATGTTCGACACGGCCGTGAAAAGCGTGTCCTTGTCCGCTTCGCTGGCGCTGGGTCCGAACTTGCCCAGGCGCAGGGGCTGGCCATAGGTCTGGGTGAAGATCGCCCAGTCGCGCTGCGTGTAGGCCTTGAACATCCAGCCCCAGGCGGCGACCCGGGCAAGGCCTGACCGCAGGGTGATGCCGGACTTTGCCTTGATCTGGGCGAAGATGAACTTGAACGCCGGCAGCGCCACTTCCTGGCCGGTGTCGCTCAGCATCAGTGGCGTTTTCAGGTCGTGGCGGTCAAAGCGGAACCAGCGCGGGTCGCGGTATTCCAGCCGGGCTGGCATCCATTGCCCTTCCGACGTGTCCCACAGGATCTCCGTCATGCTGTAGCCTTTGCCAATCGCGTCGAGGATGTCGAAGATCTCTTCCGTCAGCTCGTCACGGTTCAGCCAGTCGCGCACCATCTGGGCATGGTCCTCGGCCTCGGGCGTATCATCCCCGGCCTCGACCGTGGGTTTCATCTGGCTGACCGCGCGGCGGCGGGTGCCAAGGACGCCCAGGTAATGCCCGTCCCGCTCCTCGATTGTCTCAGCCAGCTCCAGGTATTGGATGGCATCGCCCGCGTCCGCCGCGCGCAGGATCGACGCCAAGCGGCCTGGGGTCAGCCCGTCGGCCGGATAGCCCGAGATCGGCGAGCGCACCCCGCCGATGGTCGCACGGCTGACCTCGGCCTTCAGCTCGGCCTTGCGAACCGGCTGGCCACGCTCGTCAAGGAGTTGGGCGGTTTTCATGGGATGATCCTTTCAGGCGGCTTGCGACGGCGACGGCAGCGGCGCTGTCCGTTTTTGCCTGACCAGTAGAGCTCGAGGCCGAGGTCACCGAGCACGGTCCCCAGCCACCTCACAAAGGTCCAAAATAGCCACCGCATCAGAACACGCCCCCGCGCAGCCGCGCCCCAAGCGGTTGCCGCCAACGGTTGGCCTCCTGCCCATCGTCGGGCCGCATCCCGTTTCCGGTGTCCGAGCTGGCGCTGCGATAGGCGTATTCCGACCAGCGCATCCGGCTGGCCCAGTGGGCAAGCGCCAGGGCGATGGCATAGTCGCCGTGCCGCTTCTTGCCGGTCTCGCCCTCCCGCAGCGCCGGGACGCGGGCAATGCCGCGCACGACCTTGACCATGCGAAGGTCCGTCAGGTGAAACTCATCGGCGATCAGCGCCAGCTGGTCATCTTCGAACGCGGTCTTCAGGGGCGGCATGTGCAGGCGGTACCACTCCTCAGTGAACTTCACCGCCATGACCAGGCCGGACCCTGCCTCGTGATCCTCGCGCAGGCCAAACTTCCGGCCCATGTCCTCAGCCACGGTCCAGCCCATGCCGGTCGCGTCAAAGGCCGCCCCGATCAGCTGGGACCGCACCGCGTCCAGGATCAGGCCGACGATCATCTTCTGCTCGTCACCCGGCACGTTGCGCATCTCGATCGACAGGCCCTCGGTTCGTTTAAGGGTCCGTTCAATGGCCAGTAAAGACACCGTTGAAAGGTCGGACACGCGCCCGAAGTCGAAGCCGAAGGAATACTTCACGTCGCGCGGCAGGGCGGCAAGCTGCGCCTTCAGATCGGTCAGGAAGTGATCGAGCAGCGCCTGCTGGTCCAGCCGGTGAAGGTAGAGGTAGGTCTGCGGTAGATCGAGGCGCAGCACCGGCACCTTCACCGTCATCCGCGCCTCGATCAGCGGGGCAGGCAGCCAAGCACCGGATGACAGGCTGGGAACGCAGAAGAGCTCTTCGTCCGCTCCGTCGCCGTAGAAGTCGATGATATCCTGCCGCCACTTCGCCTCGGCCTCGGGCGACCAGGTCTTGCCGGTGACCAGGGCGATACGCTGATACAGCCCCTCGTGCAGCGCCTGGTCAAAGTCGATGCGCATGTGGGCGTACTTTGACCGGCCCGCCAGGATGTCCTGGATGGCCTGGTTGAACGGGTTTTCTGCGCTGTCATGGGTCGAGCAGACCACGACCTGGCCGCCCCACATCAGGAAGGCGAGCGCTGCCTTCAGAAGTTCCGCCAGCTGATCGACGAATGCCGCTTCGTCGATGATCACCACGCCCTGCTTGCCGCGCAAGCCGCGCGGGGCCGACGACAGGGCCATGATCTCGAAGCCGCTGGCGAACTTGATCCGGAAGGCGTTGATCGCCTTGTCGGCCTCGCCCTGATCAAACAGCGTCTCTTCGACCGCCGCCGCCGCGCTGTCAAAGGCGCGGGCCCACATCGCGCAGGCGTCGATGAACTCCCGCGTCATCTCGCGGCTGTAGGAGATGTACATGACGTCCATCCCGCCGGCCGCCTTCTGCCGACCGGCGCGCAGGACGGCATAGGCCGCAAGCCCCCAGGTCAGGCCGATCCGGCGCGACTTCTCGATGAAGAGGACGGGGCACACGCCGTCCAGCAGGCCCACCGCCCGCGCCTGGTAGGGCAGCAAGACAGCCGGAAGCCCGTGCGCCTTCACCTCGGCCGGGATCGAGGCCATCGCTGCGGCGCGGGCGTCTGCCCAGGCTTTTTCGGTCAGGGGAGCGGTCATGTAGGCAAACTTTGGCCGATGCCAAAACATGCCGGGATCAAACCGGTCGACTCACGCAAAACATGCATCAAGCTGACTTTATCGCCGTCATCGATTCCTTTATCTGCCGGAAAGGAGCCCGCCATGAAACTGATTGAACGCGAGTGCGCTGACGTCAAAGTTCTTCCCATCCAGTCAGCCAAAACGGATGCAAGCCCTCGGCCCACATTTGAAGTCGATTTCCGGATATCCTCCATTGAAGAGTCGGGGGGTGTTAAACTTGCGCACCACATTGCCGTCTCGACTTCGATCCTGCCAAATGGCGCTTTTGCCGATCGGCAGTGGGTCGAAGCAGCCGCAGCGCGGCAACTTCCGGCCCTTCTGCGCGACACTGCTGACGAGCTCGAGCGGTTGATGGGCAAAGGCGATCTGGTACCGTAGACCCTAACTCTCACCCCTTGCCCTCCATCCGCTCAACCTTCTGGCCAAGGATCGCGGCGGCGGCTTTCGCGACCAGCGCCCAGACAGTCTGGCGGCGGTTGTGCTTCTCGATCCGCAGACGGCCGTCCTCAGAAGCGATGCCCAGGCTTGCGTCGCCGGTCTCTGTCCAGAGCAAGGAATAATCGCTGACGTCGGCCAGGTTGGTCTGGTTGACCAGCTTGGCAAAGCCGATCAGCCGTCCGTTCAGCTTGATCTCTACCGTCAGCATCCCCGGGCCTCGATCCGTTTTAGTCGTTCCAGCGCTTCGAAAGGGGTGCGGCCCTGCACGGCCGTCACGCCATAGACCTTCCTGCCTTTGCCAACCGTGATCCGACAAACATGCGGCCACCATCCTTGCAGGTGACCGAACCGGTGCCAGGCGAACCACTCGCCCCGGTCCCCGACAATCCGGTATTCGCTCTTGGACTTTCGGCGGCGCATCAGCTTCCCCTTGAGATCAGCTGGTGGTAGAGGTCCCACGCGCGGTGGCGCCGGGAACTCGCGGCGGCGTCCTTGCAGGTGGCACGTCTGTCGTCCGCACCTGCCGCGCTCACTTCGTCACCCCCAGAATTTCAGACTTGATCTGCTCGGCCGTCTCGGCGGTCAGGCCCTTGGCCTTGGCCACGGCGTCCACCGCCTCGCCAAGCCGCGCCTGCAGCTGCTCGGTCTCTTTCGTTTTCCGGGTCGAGGACAGGTTCTGTGCCGCCTGGGCGGCGCGCAAGGCTTCGGCCAGGGCCTTCAGCTCCTTGCCGTCCATCACGTCCTCGCCGTCGCCGGTGGCGTACAGGACAGCCGCCTTGATCATCTCAGCCGCGATGATTGTGACCTCGTCGGCGGTCTGCGCATCGTGCTTCTGGCTCAGGACCTTCACGATCTCGCGGGTCTGGTCCAGGCGGCGGGACATGCGGGCCTGCCGTAGCGAGTAGCGGTTGAAGCTGGCGAAGGCCGGGATGCGGAACTCCAGCTCGCCACGATGCTCGGCCATCAGCGCCTGGCAGCGGGTCACGAACTCGGCGTAGATCTCGGTCTGGGTCTTATCGCGGTCCGCAAGCTCAAGCGCGGCCCAGGCGACGATGCCATTGGCCTCGGCCGGCAACAGGTCGAACGATGACAGGCGGCCGCGTCCCGTGGCCATGGTTCACTCCCCCGGTCGGGAGGGACGCTTGACGCCCTCGATCACGATGGCCCGGCGCAGATGGCGGTGGCCCTTCTCGGTCAGGGTGGCAACGACGACCGTTCCCGGCGTCAGCAGAGAGACCGCGCCCATCTCGGCCAGCCAGTCCAGCTCGCCGTGGATCCACTCGCGCGGACGGTCGATGCCAAAGCGCGACAGCTCCTCGGCCAGATAGCCGGAATGCAGCCGCTCATCCACTTGGGCCGCAAGTGCCTTCAGGATGATCAGCCGCGCGTCCTCGCGGATCAGGGTGTCCATGTCCTTGCTCATTTCCGGCCTTGCTCAATCAAGATTTCCTGCATGCGTTCGCTGATTGCAGCAACCGGCTTCAGCCGCTCATCAAGCCTGTCGATGTGCCCCTCCATGCGGGCGAGAGACAGCTCCAGACGGTGCATCATGTCGGCGTTCGGTAGACCATCAACCCGGTCGCGCAGACGGGCGTGGCCACTCTCCAGCAGCGCCAGGCGAGCCTCCAGCGCTTCGATGCGCGTAGAGTTCTTGCGGCTCGGCCCGGAAAAGACCGTCCACAGGGCCGTGCCCACGCTCAGGAAGGTTGAGATCGCGACCAGCCACAGCATGAGATCGGCGACAGAGGTTTCCGCAGGCGTCACTTGCGCGCCTCCGTGAACTTGGTGACCATGTCTTTCACCGTGTGGCCGCCCATATAAAGGCCCATGTAAAGCCCGCTGAAATAGATCAGCTGGTCCCAGGGCATGGGGGGCAGGGCGATCTTGAAGATCGCGTTCAGGACGTGAAGGATCACGACCTGCCAGGCCCAGAGGAACAGCAGGAACCACATGCCCGCCGGACGCCAGGCAGACTTCCAGCCGCCTTCCTCTTGCTCGGCCATCAGCAGGGCGTTTTGGTGTTCCAGGCCCTTGACGTGCAGCGCGATCAGCTCGGGCGTCATCTCGGCGACCGCGCGCATGGCGTCGAGTGCCTTTGGCGGGTCGGCCTCGGCCAGGGCATCCAGGTCCTCGGGCTTGACCTTGGCCCGCTCAGCGATGGCGACCAGAACGCTTTCGGCAAGTGCGCCGTTCGCATCGCCCAGCTTGTTTTGAAGAATGGACCGGATCAAGGGGAGGCCCGATTGCAGGGCCAGCGCGGCGAGAGCGGACATCAGAAGCTCCGAAGGAAGGCCGCGACACGCGGCAGGGGGGATTGGACGGCGCTGGCAATCTGGTCGCGGTAGCGCCAGGCGAGCCAGAGGCCGTATGCGGCACCGGCGACCAGGACAGCATCGGCCGCCCAAGGCAGACCGGTCAGGATGTCATCCGCGCCACTGAACGCAGATGCGCCGGCCACGGCAGGGACGCCGACGGCGGGCACAGCTTTATCGCGGGCATCGAGGGCGCGCTGCAGGGTGGACAGGGTGGCGCGGCCAAGGATGCCGTCGACGGTCAGGTCGTGCTTGGCCTGGAAAGCGCGGACGGCCTCGGCCGTGATCTGTTCGCCGTTGCGGCCCGGGTTGAAGCCGAGCTTCCGGAATGCCTCCCAGACCTCTTGCTTCTCGGCCCGATCAAGCGGCAGCGCAAAGCGCGCGAGCTGCCCCGGAACCGGTGCTGGTGCCTTGTCTGAAACCGCGTGGGGGTCGATCGCATACCGCCCGTAGCGGATCATCTGGTATTCGGCTTCACGACGACGGACGAGGCCGGGCAGCACCTTGCCGCCCCCCTTCTTCCACAGCTTCAGGCCCGCCTCGACCTTCACCCAGTTCTGCTCAAGCCATGCCTTGACCCAGCTGGCTTTGTGGATTGCCCCGGTGTTGAAGTCGAAGCTGACGCCGCCATCAAACTCATGCTGGGCAGGACGGCGGATGGTCGATCCCATTAGCCGGGTCAGTGCCTTCTTGACGCGCGGCTCATAGTTGCGCTCCAAAGCCTCGCTCAGCAGCCGGTCCGATTCCTCGCGGGTGATCACCATGCCGGGCTTGACCGTGACCACGCCCGAGGCGCTGGTCAGGCCGACGCCGACGGTCCAGATGCCTGCCGGGCAGCGATAGGCCTTCAGGACCTCGCCTTCGTGCAGCTTGAGATCGGCCCGGCCCTTGGCGCTGGTCTGCATGTCGGATTGCCCCCGGAATGGCCGGGGCGATGCCCGGTCTTTGCCGGTTCAGTTTGCGCTGGTTCGGGGGGGCATTATCACCCGCAAGGGCTTGCGGGGGTCAGAGGAGTGAGGGCTGCCGGGGGTCGCTGGCCGGACCCGGGCTGAGCCAACCGCGCACGGTCACGTCCGTCGTGTGCAGTCTGCGGGCGATTTCAGCGTGTGACAAGCCTTGTGTTTTCAACATCCGGGCCAGCCACGGCTTGGCCGTCGGCACCCGGCGCGGCAGGCCAAGGTCAGCAAGCTCGGCCACCTTGGCGGGGCCGATCATCTTCTCCACCTCGGACCGGCCTTTGGGCGTGGGGGACAGGTAAAGCTCGGCCCCGCCAAACCGCATCAGAAACTCAAACGCCAGCCATGGCCCAAGGACCTGGACATAAGCGTCGATCGCGGCAGGCGGGCGCGGCAACTCTGTCATGCCTCGCGCCCCAGAATGCGCAGAAGAGCGGCATGGCTGGCCTCAAGACGATCAAACCGCCGCCGCATGGCGCGGTTGTGGTCAACCTCGATGGTGAGAAGCTGCTCGAGCAGCTTCACCCGGTCACAGAGCGCCATAAGCGCCTGCTCCTGATGCCGCAATCGCCTTGGGTCGGGCTCCTCCCAGCGGATCATGGTGCGGCCCCGAACTTGCCGGTCTCATTGCCCCATGTCCGCCAGCCACTGCGGTCAGTGCGGCTGAACAGCTCCAACCGCTGGACGTCCGGCATCAGCTCCTCGCAAGCGCGGAACGCCTCGTCTGGCTTGCGGCTATGTTCGCGGACGCTGGCCTCGATCGTGACGGTGCCGTTCGGCCAGACGTCCGACCATTCCCCTGTGAACCGCTCATCGTGGGTGATGACGGAGGACCGGGTGCCGCGCGTTGTCTTGGGAGCGCCCCGGGTGCCGATCAGGAAGGGCTCGTTCGATGACCGCAGGATGTAGCCAGTCCCGAAGCTGACCTTGCCCCGCGTGGATCGCTTCAACCAGGTGCCGGCGGTCTTGAATGTGAAGCCCCAGGCGCGCAGCACCTCGATGGCCTGTGGCAGCTGAGGGTTCACCGCCCAAAGCCACAGCAGGCAATCCGGTGCGGCTAGAGCCTCGACCGGCAGGGCCATGATGTCGGCCAGTGGCATGGTCGCATACTTCGCCTCGGGGGCCTTTTCATAGCCCTTGTCGGACCGCATCTCATACGACCAGGGCGGGTCGGCCATAATCAGGCCGAACCCGCCAGCCGGCCGGATGGAGAGAAGCGGGTGCAGGCTCATTCCCTATAATCCTGCCAACGCGCGAGTACCCACCGAGCGTAGTTTCGGAAAACTTCGGGCGTCTTGCTTTCTCGCGCCGATAACCTCCACCACACTGCACACCACCGTGCCTTCTCACGCCGGTCCGTAGCATTTCGCTCACGACGATCCGCCTCGACCATTGCCTCTCGGAGGGTCATCTTGCCGCTCATTCCACCTCATCCTCGGACGGTCTCGCACGGCGGCGCATCTTGCGTCCGCGCAGGGGGATGGATTTGACCGGCACACAGCTGACCAGGTTCTCCCCGACCAGCACATAGCGGATCCCGTTCGACACAGTGGCAGCCGCCCCAGCCTCCACCGCGGCGTCGACCTTCTGGCTCAGCTCCAGGCGAACCGCCTCGATGTCGATGCCCTGCACCCGCTCCAGATGGCGCAGGATCGCGTGATCGGTGACAACGACGGCGGGTCTTTTCACAGGTCAACCCCCGCTCGCGCGCACATGGCCTTGAGCGCCTCGATCAGAGTGGCGATCTGGCGATGGTCCTGCATGGCATCGATGTCAAAGACGGCTGCGCCCCAGCTCTTCTCGAACCGGGCCCGGATGAAGGCGTTCAGCCCTTTGGCTCCGCCCTGGTCAACGGCCCCGGCGGTGTGCAGCTTGCCCCACAGGACATGCGCAAACCGCACATCCGCCCGCTTCGCCGCCGGGCGCTTGGCGCGGCCGTTCCCAGCATGAGCCTTGAACCCGCGCTCTTTCAAGGCAGTGACCATCTTGGACAGGTCTGCCTCGGTCATATCGAGCATGCTGGCCTTGCCGGTGACCAACAGCTGAAGGTCGCGCCGGGTCTCGCCGTCGAGGCCAAGCTCGCGGCAGCCGACATGAACCATCTTCTGCAGGGCGCGGGTCATGCCTTTGACCTCGCGCTGCGCGCTTCCCGGGCGCGGTGTTCCAGCTTGGCTATGGCCATGATCGTCGGCTTCAGCTCGGCCGGGGCCGCGTCATAGCCGCGCCCAAACTTTCCATTCAGGCGGGGACCAAGCCCCACGGGTATCGCTTCCCAGTTCGCCGGGTCGCAATTCTTCCTGTCGCCGTCGAGGCACTTCAGCCGATGGCCTTCCGGTACCGGACCGTACTGCTTCTCCCAAAGCCAGCGGTGCTTGTGGATCATCCGGCTGGCCGCTCCCGTCCAAGGGTTCGGCTCGGAAACACGGATCATCACATATCCGTCTCGGTCCAGTCTCTCGTATCCGTCGGGCTTTGCAGTGTGTGGGATTCCGCCCCGTTTGAACCGGGTCGCCTTGCCAGCCTCGATCATCTTAGGCAGGTGGTCCTGATTGCGCGGCGCCAGCCCCTTCTGGAATTTGCCGTCGCGCCCGGTGCGCCAGCCCTTGCGCTTGCACAGGCCATTCAGTGCCTGCTTCGAAACGTCCTTCCGCCCGAACCGGTAGCAAAAGCCGGAATAACGCAGGGCGAGCGGCCACTCCTTGTGTGCCTCAATCCAAGCGAGCTCTTCAGGCAGCCAGTCGATCAAACGGCGCTTCATTTATCGACCGCCTTGCCGATCTGCGGCAGGTAGGGCAGCACGACTTCGCGGTGATCCGCGTAAAGACGAGCTGCCGCCAGAACCACTTTCGAATTCTCGGTGATCCGGTCAGCCACCTTCACGATGGCGTCGGCCCTTGCGACCTCAGCCTGGATCTGCTCAGCCGTCAGGTTTTCTACGTCGAGCCGTTCCAGCTGTGCGAACAGGTGGGCGTTCAGGTCCGAAAGGGAACCGCTCATGCCGCCACCTCCAGCATGCTCTCCGCGGGGCGAGCCCATTCGATCACGACACCCTTAAACCCATCGTTCATCGCGGCGGGATGGTGGTCGCGCCAGAAGGCCCACATGTCCATGGCGTCGGCAAAGCCGTCGCGCAGGGCGAAGGCATCGAGATCGCGGACCGTGACCCCGTCAACGTGTACGCCTGCGATATCACCCAGACGGAACAAAATCTCGACCTGCATCACCTCAAGACAGGGCACGTCAGGAAGGATCTTCACGCAGTGGACCGTCCGCATGCCGCTGTAGAGCTGCAGAAGCTCACCCGGCCGGGCATGGCGGCGCAGACCGGTCGCGCGGATCGTCTGGGTCTTCATGCCCTGACGGATCGGCTCGATGAAGCGGGGATTGAAGCTGTAGGCGACCATGGAAAACCTCCGGCAGAAGGGGAACCCCGGCCATGGCGGCCGGGGCGTTGTGGTGGGGCGTCAGGCCTTGGCCTTGGCGGGTTTGAAGGTCAGCGCGGTCTTGGCCGGGACCTCGACCGGCAGGCCGGTGGCCGGGTTCCGGGCAGTACGCGCTGCGCGGGTCTTCATCTCGAAGGTGCCGAAGCCCTGGAGGATCACCTTGTGGCCCGATGCGGCAGCGCCGAGGATCAGGTTCAGAAAGCTGTCCACACTCTCGGCAGCGGCGGTCTTGGTAAGGCCCTGCAAATCGGCCAGGTCCTCGATCAGCTTGCCCTTAGAAATAGCCATGTTCAGTCGTCCTTCGTGGTTGTCGCCCGGCGACAGGCAGGGCGGGGTGATCCCGGCGGATGATCCGCCGGGGTTGGGATCAGGGCACGAGGCCCGTGAGCTTCAGGGCAACCAGGGCCAGCGCCGTCCCCAGACCGAGAGCCGCCAGCGGTACACCGTTCAGATTGACCAGGAGGCCAGCCAGGACGCCGGAGCCGAACAACAGGAGTTCCGTGATGCCCATCTGCGTCAGACCTTCGCCAGATCGATGCTGACAGCCGCCCAGGGCGCGTCGAACGTCTCGCGGCGGTAGCAGCGGACATAGGTCTTGGACCCCACCACCCGCATCGCATCGCGGATCGCCTTCATGGCGCGCAGCCAGCGCGGGTCCTCGATCTCCAGCCGCAGAAGCATGAAGATCTCCGACCGGTTGATCTGGCCTTCCTTGTCGGTGTTGAACGCGCGGGTGACGATCGCGCGGATCTCATCGCGCGCGCCCTCGGCCCATTCGTTCAGGCACTCATCGACCAGTGCCTTGGCGATCTGCAGTTCAGGACCGAAGACGATGTTGTCAGCGACCTGGACCTGCACCTTGAAGAGCCCGTCGAAGGACATCAGGGTCTTGTTGCCCTTGGCACCGCCGACGCTGGCACCGTACTCCTGCGCCAGCAGCGCCTCGAACGCACCGATGTCCTCGAACGTATGGGCCTTGAACCGCGCCACCTGGTCCGACAGCGCGATTGCATAACCCATGATCTGCCGAACGACTTCGTCCTCTAAAAGGGTCTGGGGCTTTATCATGGCCACTGGCACAAGATTGTCTTTGGCGTCGGACATGTACTGGCGACCGAACATCTCGACGCGGCCGTCCGGGATGGGCGCGGGTTGGAACTCACTGGCCATCTGCGGCCTCCTTTCGTGCGGTGAAAATCAGCTCGGCGGGCGGGGTCTCGCCCGGCGGGGTGGCGATCAGGCCAAGGGCCAGAAGGGTGCCGGTCATCGCTGCGATGTCGTCGATCGACAGGGTGGTGATGCCGCGCACATCGTCGCGCAGGACCCGGCCCACGGCGCGGGATGCCTGTTCCAGCATCTCACGGTTGGACCAGTGCCGCAGGGCGGGGGAAGGCTAACGGGGCTCAGACATGGGCCACCTCCAGCTGCTTCAGGAAGGTTTCAGCCGACTTGCGCGCTTCGGCATCCGTCAGAGCGTCGTCCCGCAGGACTGACAGCGCGGCGAGCAGTTGCCAGGGCTTTGCCTGTGGGTCAGTGGGTGCCGCTTCCTCTTGGGCTAGACGAACGATTTGCCGGGCGAGCGCGTCCAAGTGGCTGGCATAGTCCGGTTCGCGCTGCAGCCGCTGTTCGACCTTGGCGATGGCCTCATGCACCGTTGCCATATCGCGCCCGCCGATGAAGCGACCAATCAGCGAGAAGGACGCAGCCGGATCCAGCTTGCGGATCAGGAACATCAGCTCGTGCCGATAGGCGGTGATCGCAGGCGTCTTACTTGGCCCAACCAAATCGTCCATCCGGACGCCGGTGAGTTTTGCATAGGCGTTGATCACCTGATCGATTGCCGGCTGCGGTTGAGACACAATGGCGTAAAGAACGCCAAGCAATGTTGGGCCCATTATTCTGCCCCCTCCTTCTTGATAAAAATCGGGCAGCGCTGGCAGGCCCGGTACATGCGGGTGCGGGTAGGGTTTCCTACGGCGAAGACCTTGGCCTTCTCACGCCAGTCCTGGCATTCGTGACCAGGCAGCTGACCCATGGCGGGGCACTCAACCCGGCCGTCCATCAGGACGCCGCGCACCCGCTCTTCGATGCGGTCATATGCCCCTGCATACTTCTTGCGCAGAACTGTGCTGACCATGGCGGGTGACCGGTCCAGCAGGACCGCGACCTTGCTCTGGTTCGTTCGGCTGCAAGCAAGGGCCAGCGCGCGGATCCAGTCGGGCAGGGGTGTGCCCCAAGCCTCCTCCACCGTGTCCATCAAGTCACCGCTCATTGGCCACCTCCGATCACGATGGTCTGCTCGGTGTTGTCGTCGATCAGGGCGCGGACCCGCTTTTCGCGTGGCGGGCGCGGGCCGGTGTCGCGGGTCAGCCGGTAGATCGCCGGCACCTTGCCCGGCACGGCCTTCCGCGCGACCGTCAAGTATCCCGCCCCCAGCAGCGCGCGGCAGTAGTCCTGCGCTCCCTCTAGGGTGACCTCGGTCTCTTCTGTGGTTGCATGGGCAGCCAATTCACGCGGGCTGAAGCTCTTCATCTGGCGCATCGCCGTCCACATGTTCAGGGCGGGCGACCGCGACTTGGCGGCAAGGGCTGAGCGCGCCCCGTCACGGACCTTCCAGATTGACCGGAGGCGATGGCCAGACCGGACCTCGTCCAGCAGGCCCTTGGCCTTCCACGCGCGCACGATCTTGCGGGCGTGGTCTTCGGTCACGGCCATCTTGATGGCGATGTCGGCATAGCCGAACTCCGGCAGGGTGGCAGCGAAGGCAAATGCCGCGTCAGCCGTCGACTGCGCGTTGGCGGGGGACACGTTCATGCAGCCCTCCCGCGACGGGTGGCAGGCATGACGTCCAGCTTGCGGCGCAAGGTCGGCGGCTCGCCTGTGTGGAAGGCGTTGTTCGCCCAGTCGGCCTTGGTGACCCGGTTCAGGCCCCGGACGGCCGCAAACTCGGCGATGCCGGCAAGGTTGGTGCTGATGTAGCGCATCGATGCCTTGGAGGCCGTCAGAACCGCCTCGCGCAACTCGGGCACGATCTCCACGCCCGGGGCATAGACCTTCGCCAGGTGGCCTACGTCCTCCAGCGTGGCAGGCTCGGCCTCGACCCAAGCCAGCATGCGGCCGTGGACCCGTTCCCAGGCTTGCAAGCGCTGCGGCAGCATCTCTTCGCCCATCAGGATCACCGGCGCGCCGGACTTGTCATGCAGGTGGCGGATGGCCTCGATCGTCTTGGTCTGCAGGATGTGATCCGCCTCGTCGATGATCAGTGGCCGCCCGGAAACAGCCAGCTCCTGCGCGGCCTGGTCGAACATGTCGGGGATCAACCGCTTGGGCCGCAGACCCAACTCGGTCACGATCATTTCCAGCAGCTTCTTCAGCCCGCCGAAGGGCAGCGCTTCGATGTGACAGGCGTTCAACGTGTTGGTCGCATAGATCCCGCCGGTGGTCTTCCCGAGGCCCGCTTTGCCGTAAAAGCAGCCCAAGCCCGGCAAGCCCGGCCCCCGGTTCTGGGTCCGGTCGATCAGGGCCACCAGGCGGGTGACGTTCGCCAGTGGTGCCACCGTGTTGTACAGTGTCGTTTTTTCTGACATCGTTCTCTCCTCTGCTCGTTACCGCCGCCGTGGGGCATGCCCGCCCCCGGCGGCTTTCCTTCATCCGAAGATCGCGTCTCCGAAGTCGTCCCAGATCAGGCGCTCTGACCGGTATTCTGATGTGTTCTGAAAGACCGAGAGCCAGCGCTCCTGGTCGCGTGTGATGGGCTTGCCCTCCTCAAGACGACGCTCAAGGTCGAGGGCGCGGCGGAACCGGTCGCGGGCGGTTTCTTCCACCTTCTCTGTGGGAGTCTTGCCAGCGCGGCGGGCGTCCAGGTCGGCGACGATGCCGGACTGGATGCGCTCCAGCGTGGCCGCGTCGATCGGGGGCGACCCGCTGGGCCGAGTGAGCGCTTCCGGTACCGGCTTGCCGAACTGGGCCCGGACGACCTTGGCCTCGGGCTTCGGCGCGGGTGCGGTCGAGAGGCCATCCAGCGCTTGACCGATCTCGGACGCCTTGTAGACCCGGTGCGCTTCGACCTCGGCCTTCTGCGCCTTCAGCCAGCCCCGGTAGAGCCGGGCCGTCAGACGCGCCTCGTCCATGTCGAAGAACCCGACCTTCAAACGGCACTCGGCATGGCCGAGATAGGCGTTGTCCTGGCTGTAGATGTGGACACCGGACCAGAGGTCGGCCGGGTCGAAGCGGATGATGACGCGGGCGCCTGCGAACTCGCTCAGCCACGGCTCCCAGAACTCGTTGCCCTGGAACCGGATCATGCCGCTCTTTGTATCAGCGCGCAGACCCTCGGCCCCCATCAGCCAGAACCGGCGCTGCGCCTCGTTGGCCTTTGTGATCGGGGCGGTGGCATAGCTTTCGTCAAAGACTGCATTGAAAGATCGCCCGAAGGCTACCTCCGACCGGCGGTTTTCGCGGGCGTTGTGCTCTTCGATCCCTTCAGAGACGACCTTCAGGAATTCCTCCAGGTCTACCGCGCGGCTGCCATAGTTCTCAGGCTTGGCAACAACCGTGTTGCCGGTGTAGGCCCCCGCCAAACGCGGGTCCTTGGCGATGGACTGGCACATGTCCCGGAAGGCGCGCTCGATGGGCTTGGACTGGCCGCTGTAGGGCGTGGCCCAGTGGATCGTGCAGCCAAGGGCCGTAAAAAGGCCCGGAATGTCGTCTTCCTTGACCTTGAACCGGTACCGTGTGGCAGCGCCGCCGGTGATGGCCTTGGCCGCAAACTCGCGACCGTTGTCGAGAAGCACATGCTGGGGGATGCCCCACGCTTCGATCATGTCCCCGGCGCACAACTGCACGGCGGTAGAGTTCGGGGTCTGATCGATCCGCCAGGACAGAATGCGTGCAGAATAGATGTCCTGAAACGCGACCATCTGGGGCCGTGTGACAAGGCCCGGCTCGCCGCCGACCGATGGCCAGCGCACGAAGACATCAAACTTGTGGAAGTCCGCGTTGACCGCTTGCAAGGCATGCAGGCAGGTCTTGTCGCGCACCTGTGCCGGGAAGAGCCGCTTGACGGCATCCACCCCCTGCCGCGCCAGCACCTGGCTTACCCGGCTGACGGACGCGTCCAGATGCCGCCGCATGGTCCGCTCGGGCAGGATGTCGAGGCCGCGCTCTTTGGCGATCCGGGTCGTGCGGCGGTAGCAGTCTGTGAAGGGCGGGGCTTCCAACCGCAGGTAGTCCGACTTCAAAAGCTCGAAGAACTCCGGGCTGCACTCCTTGGCGCGCGGGCGCTTCTCGGCGGCACGGTTCCGGGGGGCAAGGTAGGCCAGCCGGTCGTGCGCGGGGATGCCCTCGATCATGGTGAACCAAGACCAGATCGTCCGGGCCCCGACCCCGTCCAGCTGGGCGACCTGCGCCACCGCAAGGAAGCGGCCAATCGCGCCCTCAAGCGTCTCGACCTTCTGGATGGCCAAAAGGCGTGCGACAGCCTTGGCCTTCACGGCCTCGGGCAGCGCATCATACCAGGACCAGACCTCGTCGCGCGCCCGGGCGGCAGCGGCCTTAGGGGCCACCGCTTGCTTGACCAGCGCCTGTTGGGCCCGGTTCGGGAACAGCTTCCAGCTATACTCCCAGCCCCCACCCTTGCCCGCCCGGCGGCGCGCAAACTTGGATGCGGCCCGCCATCCGCGCGCTATGAACTCTACGCCCTGACGCGTTGTCGGCAGGTCAGGCAGACCGGCGTCGGCGATCTGGGCGGTCGTCCACCATTCTTGGGCGGGGGCGAGGGTCATTCGCCGTGACCCTCCATCGCGGCGATCTCGGTTGAGTGCTCGTGGAAGAACCGACGCTTCGCCGCCATCGGCGCGCGCGCCCATGCCTTTGAAAGGGCGATGAACGCCACTTCAACAGGGTCTTTAATGGGGGACACATCGCCCGCTTCGGCCTTCGCTGCACGAAGGGCGGCGGCGACTTTTTGGCCTTCGACCAGTGCCGCGACTGCGCGAGTGCGTAAAGGCTGATCGCCGATCTTGCCAAGCTTTTCGATCTCGCTGATCGCAATCCGGTGCTGCACGCTCTGCAACGCGTCCCGCTCGTCCCGGGTCAGCGCCCGACCTGCGGCGATGATCTTCTGAACTTGGCGAGGCTTGATCTGACGGGTCTCGGCGATCACTTCTGCAAACGTCAAATTTGACGTTTGCAGCCCATGCCGCGCCAACGCACCGGCAACGCCACCCTTCGTCTCCGGGTGCAGCTTTTCATACTCGGCCTGATAGACACCCAAGAAGATTGCATCCTGAACCGGGGTCATTCCCGCAGTCAGGTTGCCGGTGACTTCCAGAAGCCGCGCCTCGCTGGCGCTGCACTCCAACACATCCGTCCGGATCGTCTCGCGTCCCAGGCGGCTCATGGCCTCCAGCCGGTGCCCGCCGTCGATCAGCGTGTTCAACTTGCCCGCCCTGCGGACTGTGATTGCGCCCAGGAAAACGCCTTCGCCAATGACCTGCATCAGGGCCGCAACCTTGGCTTCGCTGATCGGACGCAGCCGGTCCTTCGGGACCGTAATCTCGGCGATTGGCAGGTCTGTAAAGGTGGGCAGAGCTTTCATGTCAGGTCAGGTGCCTTTGTCATGGTGTAGTAAAAGCGCCAGCCACCACCGTTCGGCACGGCTTGGCGAACGCAGTCGATCTTCGCGCCATGCTGGCGCAGCTCGGCCACGCAGGCGTTGACCGCCATCACCCGTGCCTTGCGGACGATCTCGCGCGTCGTGCGCGGTTTTCCGTCCTGCAAAAGCTGAAGGACGCGCTGCAGCCGTGGGCTGGTCAGCGGAGCCGCATGGATGCTGCCGGTGGCGCGGGTCATCTTGGCCGTCCCGAGCGTGGGGCGATGCCGTGTGGATCCCAGCCGTCCAGCCCGCGCGGGCGGCAGGTGCTGCACAGCCGGTTATGGATGCCCTCGCTTTCGAAGGGCTTGCGGCAGCACATGCAGGGGCGCGTCGTCTTGCGCGCTGCAGCGTTGGCTTCCTTTTGACGGATACCCACGATGCCAGCCGCTTGTGCCAGCGTCCCGTAGGTCCCAAAGATTGTGCCATCCGGAGCACGGACGTTGAAAGCGCCACCCGGCCGGGGCTCTACAGTCCACTTCGCATTGCCGGGCTTGGACATGGTATAGTTGTCGCCGCCCATCACGCCCGCTCCCGTTTCGCCAGGAAGAGCGTGATACGGCCAAGCACCTGGCGCTCGGACAGGATGCCAAGGTCTGAGATGATCTGATCGGCGGCGCGGCAGTAGCGGATGGTCGCGTCATCGCGGGCCTGCTGGCTCGCGGCGGGGTTCTTCATCTGATCTTGCGCCACCTGTGCGGCGCGCAGTGATCCGATCAAGCGGGTCCATTCGACGGGGACTGGGGTTGTCATGCGCGCACCCTCACTCGCAAGGCCGCAGCGCCGGGTCCATCGCCAGGACCTCCGCGCCGCTCAGCCAGGTGAAGTCGCGGGTCAGGCCCCAATCGGTGCGGAAACGCTCAGCGATCACAGGCGGATGGTGCGCCGCTATCTTGTCGACCAGCCCGACAAGATGCCGGATGCTCTGGTTGTCCGAGCTCGGCCCGTGAAACCCGATCGAGGCATCCGGCGAAACGCAGGCATTCGGCAGGCCAAGGAACATCGTGCAGGAGGATTTGCAGACGCCGACGATCCGGACATCCTTGTTACGCAGGGTCGCCGCCAGATCCGCATAGTCGTGGATGTTGCCGCCGTTGTCGGCCCTGATAGTCAGGGTCGTGGCTGTCTCGACGACCCAGTCGCCATTGCGGAAGACCTCGTCCTCCTCATCCTCGGCATAGGCGCAGCCGGTGGCGGAAACCAGGGCAAGCAGGGCAAAGGTCAAACGCATGACAGTTCCTCCGCCATCTCGACCAGTGCGCCGTGTGCCGCCGTCAGGAAGGTAAAAAGATCAGGATCAAGGATCAGCTCGAACAGCGCCACCTCGGCGTTCATGAACTCTTGCAGAGCAAGGTACTCGGCCGCTTCGGACAGGCCCTCTTTGGCCGCTTTGGCCTTCGCCAGCCGTGTCCGATCAATGGCCGCCAGCAGCTTCGCCAACCGGTAGCGTTCGCCAGTCACACGCTGCGAAGGGGCCAGGTCAAAGACCGGGCCGCTCATGACAAGGACCCCACATCAGACACGGGGGCAAAGAAGGCTTTGATGCCAGTCATGTCGGCGGGACCGAGCAACCTCACAAGGTGCAGCCAAACATCCCGATACTGGGGCGCGTTGATGAGACCAAGCAGCTCGACCGTGGCCTGATCTGCCCGCTCCAAGTGCCACTCACGTGCGTCGGAGCGATCCTTGAACCGATACGCGGCTTCGATCTCTGCCTCCGCGCGGGCGGCTGTGTCGATGACCGAAAGAACCAGCTGCACGTCGGTCAGGCGGGCGGGGCTGGGGTTGTGGGCGTTCATTTGGCACCCCCGAAAGACAGGACAAGGGGGATCAGAGCGAACAGGCCGACGACACCGATAAGGTCGTCTGTCCGCCCACTTTCCAAGCGCCGGCAGACGGCAAGGAACTTGCGCATTGATGTGCTCCAGTTGGTGATGAATGAGGGCATCAGGCAGCCCTCCGCCCGCGCGGCAGCTTTGCCGCCGCGCTTGGCCGGGCGATGTGCTTCGGCCAGGTAAGATCAGTTGGCCAGTTCGCGTCGAACCACTCGAACACTGAGCTTGCAGTTTTGAGTGTGCAGCTCTTGCCGTCGTCCAGACGCCTGAAGAACTGACCATCACCCCGGGCAAGAAAAGACACTCGCCAATGGCTGAGGTTCATGTGCTGCCCGAAGGCCGCAGCAAGCTCTAGGAGGTGTTTGGCGGTAACGTTTTCCATGCCTAGACTAAGGCGGAAAAATCTTACCCAGTCAAGATACATCTGCCTTATATTTCGAATCAGATTTATTTATCTTGCCCAATGTGGTTCAACTACCGGCATGATTCTGACTGACCAAAAATCCATCGAGGTGGCGGAGAGGCTTAGGGCCGCTGTCGAAGAGGCGTTGTCCTTGAACAACGTGTCAGCTCGGCGCGCCTCCCTTGACGTTGTGGGGCACGATGGTCTGATCCGTGACATTCGCGCTGGCCGAATCCCAAGCGTCGACAGGATCGAGGCGCTCTTCAATTATCTTGGCCTCGAGTTCTACTTCGGTCCGCGACGGCGCGCCGTCGAACATCAATCGTCACCAGCCCTGGCAAACCTTCCGTTGGACGAAGCAGCTCCCTCGGGATATCTGACCATCCCTTGGGCTGAAGCAAGGGTTGGTCGAGGCAGCTCTCCGGTGGCTTTTTCTCGGTCGTGGATAGAGGCGCATGATCTGGTTCCCGATTTTCTCCAGGCGGCCGAACCTGATACAATCGATATCCATGGTCGAACGTCGCTCGACACCTTGGCGCTTTTGGATACCCGAATGGCTCTGCGCCGTGGGCACGGCCTTTTTTGCTTCCGGGAATCTGGCCGACTGACGGTCGCGAACGTAACCTTCAGAGGGACCCTGACTGTGCTTCACTCTGCCAGATCAGAGGATGCGCCGAGGTTCTTGGATCAAGCTGCGTTCGGCCAGATCACAGTTCTCGGCAAGGTTGCTTGGCTCGGTCAGGGCATCCCCTTCAAAGGCACCGTCAGATAGGAAGAACTTGCGATGGCCACCTGCAGCGAGTGCCGTTCCACGGTACCATTCTACAACTTGGTCAAAGGTGTTTGCTCCACCTGCAACTACACACGCGAAAAGGCCAGTCTTGCGGAAGAGGCGAACCCTGCAGCCACCGACGAAAGTGTGAGCCAAGTAATGCTGTCGACCGAAGCGGCGCCAGATCTGCGCGTCGCTGAGCGCCTCGACATCGTGACCGCTGAATTTGCAGTTGGCATGGGCCTGCTAACGGACGTCTTCAACGCCTGGAGGGACGTGTTCGGAGGCCGCAGTAAATCCTACCAGAACGCGCTCAAGGATGCGCGGAAGGCCGTGCTCCACGAGCTGCGGCGCGAAGCTCACCTTCTTGGAGCCGACGCCGTACTTGGAGTAAGCCTTGACTACAGCGAGATCTCCGGCGGTGGAAAATCAATGATGTTCCTGGTGGCCTCCGGTACCGCAGTACGGCTGGCCAAGACCAACTGACCGGCGAAAACCAGTTCCCAGAAGCAGATCGGCAGCCGCATACCTTTGCAGGGTCGGACTATAGCCTTTTCAATATGTTAGAGCCTACTGGGAACTGACATCCGAACTTGGCGCATGAGTTCCCAGTTTCGCCACTCAGTTGCATGTTGGATGGGATCTGAAAGGGGCCATCGCGCATGCCGTTCTCTATGTTTACCAATAGCTTAACGACACCATGCAACTGGCGGTTGGAACTTGCACCGGCATTTGCATGTTCCGGACGCGGTTCACGGCTTGTTTTGATCTCTGATCGACCCCGCAAAGGCCATTTAACCCTTGTTTTACGGGTCATTAAACGCTGACGCATCTGACGACCCCGGCGATGATCGATCACCGCTCCAGCCCCCCCACACGCTCATTTCTGCCATTTCGTGCTGACATGCCGCGCGGGTCCCCTGGCCTCATCTGCCACCAGCCAACCCTATGAAACCCCGCGCCTTTTCGCGTGTTCCCACCTGCTCTCACTTCTTCCCGCTTACTTGCAGGTTCTAGTGTCAACGCTCATTCTCTCTGGGGAGAGTCAGAAGAGTCAAAGACTTGGCGGTCATGGGCAGGGTGCAAGGAAGGTTCCGCAACCGGCGGCGGAAAAAAGCCCCCATGCGGGGGGCATGGGGGCATGTCGGGAAAGCCGCGGCCTCTCAGGGGACAGGTTGGCCGGGCCGGGGCGATGGGGACAGATCGCCGTTCCGAACGCCTTTGGGTATAGGGCTTGCCGGAATCGGGATTGTGACAGGGGTGCGGGCGGGGCGCAGTTTCCTGTGGATGAAATTGGCGCGGATAGGCTGGAGGCTTTGCGGGCCCCCACCCTCTCCCTCCCCCACAAGGGGGAGGGAAGCGCCCCGTCTGATGGCCTTGAACCTTACCGCTAGCGTGAGCGGATCATGCCGACAATGTCTTTCGTGCGGTCAAGGATCGGCTGCGCGATGGCTTCGGCGCGGTCGGCGCCGTTGCCCAGGATGCGGTCAATCTCGGCCGGGTCGGCCATCAGGCGGTTCATCTCGGTCGTGATGGGGGACAGTTTGGCCACGGCGAGATCGGCCAGCGCGGGTTTGAAGGTTCCGAACTGCGCGCCGGCTTGGTCGGCAATCACCTTGTCAACGCTTTGCCCGGCAAGGGCCGCGTAGATGTTCACCAGATTGCGCGCTTCTGGCCGGTCCTTCAGACCGTCAACCGTGTCGGGCAAAGGTTCAGGGTCGGTCTTGGCCTTCCTGATCTTGGCGGCGATGGTGTCGGCGCTGTCGGTCAGGTTGATCCGGCTTTGATCCGAAGGGTCGGACTTCGACATCTTCTTGGTGCCGTCCCGCAGTGACATGACGCGGGTGGCGGCCCCTTCGATCAGGGGTTCGACCACGGGGAAGAAATCGACCCCATAGTCGTTGTTGAACTTGATCGCGATGTCGCGCGTCAGCTCCAGATGCTGTTTCTGGTCTTCGCCCACGGGGACCATGGTCGCGTGATAGGCCATGATGTCGGCGGCCATCAGGGACGGGTAGGCGTAAAGGCCCAGGCTGGCGGCTTCGGCGTTCTTGCCGGCGGTCTTGTCCTTGAACTGGGTCATCCGGTTCATCCAGCCCAGCCGGGTGACGCAGTTGAAGATCCACGCAAGCTCGGCATGGGCCGACACCTGGGACTGGTTGAACAGGATGGATCGCGCCGGGTCGATCCCGGCGGCGATGAAGGCGGCAGCGCCTTCGCGCGTTTGCTGGCGCAGCTTTTCGGGGTCCTGCCAGACGGTGATCGCGTGCAGATCAACCAGGCAGTAGATCGTCTCGATCCCCTCATCCTGCTTTTCGACAAAGCGTTTCAGCGCGCCAAGGTAATTGCCCAGCGTCAGCCCACCCGATGGCTGGATGCCCGAGAAGATGCGCGGCGAGAAGGGCATAGGTCGGCTCCGGTCTGGATTATGCGGTCGAACCCGCGTAATCGAAGGGGGCAGGGGCGTCAATTCCATGAGAGGCAGAACATGCAGCCAGGCTTGAATGAAGCGCCGATCAACCCGCTGCCGATGATCGTCTGGGTGCTGGCCCTGCCGCTGATCGCGGTAGAGGTGGTTTTGACGCTGGCCAATGCGGGGCTGGTGGGCGGGGCGGCGGGCATCGGCTGGCGGCTGCAAGCGGTGGAGCGGTTCGGGATGTTCCCCGAACTTCTGCGCTATCAGGTGGAAACAGGCGGGCAGCCCTATGCTGACCTTGTGCGCCTTGTGGCCTATCCGCTGGTCCATGGCAGCTTTACCCAGGCGTTGTTTGCCGTGGTGCTGTTGCTGGCGCTGGGCAAGATGGTGGCCGAGATCTTTCGCTGGTGGGGCGTTGTGGTGGTGGTCCTTGGCGCATCGGTCGCGGGGGGGCTGGCTTACGGCTTGCTGGTGCCAGACCTGCGCGCGCCGCTGATCGGGGCCTATTCGCCGGTGTATGGCTTGATCGGGGCGTTTACCTTCCTGTTGTGGACCAACCTTGCGCGGTCGGGGGCGAACAAATACCGGGCGTTCAGCCTGATCGGGGCGCTGTTGTTCTTTCAACTGGTGTTTGGGGTGCTGTTTGGCGGCACCTGGGACTGGGTGGCCGATGTCACCGGCTTTGTGGCCGGGTTCCTGCTGTCATTTGTCGTAAGTCCGGGCGGATGGGCCCGGGTGGTTGACATGATCCGTCATCGCTGACGGCGAAAAGCGCCGCGAAGCTCGACCCAGCTCATCCCGCCGATGGCAAGGACAGTGCCGAAGTAGACCAGCATCGACGCCAGAACCATGCCGCCAAGCGCAGCCGTCCGCAGCCCGGGGGTCACAAGCGCGTCCGCCAACAGGATCGACAAGCCCCACAGGACCGCACCCATCACCGCCGAGGCGGCCATCATCCGGGGCACGCGTGTCAGGAACCGGTCATCGAAGCGGGCGGCGTCGCCCATGACGCGCGACCCGCGCCAAAGCTGCCAGACCATTGTCCACGCGGCAACTGATGTGGCGATCGCCGCCGCCATGAAGCCGATCAGCGGCATCAGCCCCACAGCCAGAACCGCGTTCACCACCATGGACCAGACGGCGAAGCGGAACGGGGACCGGGTATCCTCGCGGGCATAGTACAGCGGCTGAAAGACCTTGTGCAGCACGAACGCAGGCAGGCCAAAGCCATATGCCGCCAATGCAACGGCGGTGTTCTGCGTCGCCTCCGCCCCGTAGGCCCCGCGCTGGAAGAGGACGCTGATGATCGGCCAGGCGATCACCACCAGTGCCACGGCGGCGGGCAAGGTCAGGAGGAGCGCAAACTCTGTCCCCCGGTTGAACGACGCGCGGGAGCCTTCGTCATCGCCCGCTCGCAGGCGGCGGGAAAGGTCGGGCAGAAGCACGATCCCGATGGCAATGCCGACAACGCCAAGCGGCAGCTGATAAATGCGGTCGGCATTGTAAAGCCAGACCACGGCACCCTCGGTCATGCTGGCGACCTGCCGGCCGACGATCAGGTTGATCTGTACCACGCCACCCGCAAGCACGGCCGGGGCCGCGATGATGGCAAGGCGCCGGAGTTCCGGCGTAAGCACTGGCCAGCGGAACGGCAGGCGGTAACCCAGATGGCGCACGGCGGCCGAGGTCACCAGAAGTTGCAGGATGCCCGAAAGCGTGACCGACCAGGCCAGCGTCTGCCCCATGTCCCAGCCCAGACGGTTGGCCAGCACCATGCCGCCGATCATCGTGGCCGACAATAGGATCGTGACCGCCGAGGTGATGACAAAGCGCCCGGCGGCATTAAGCATACCCGACAACAGCGCGGTAAGAGAGATGAAGAGGATGTAGGGAAAGGCGATCTGGCCAAGGGTGACCGCAAGATCAAACCGCTCGTCGCCCACAAAGCCCGAAGCCATCATGATGACCAGAAGCGGCATCCCCAAGATGGCAAGGATGGAAAACACCGTCAGAAGCGCCGCCATGCCCCAGAACGCATCGCGCGCGAAAGCCTCGGCCCCTTCGGCGGCCTCGACCTTCTTGGCGAACATCGGGACGAAGGCGAAGTTGAAGGCCCCCTCGGCAAAGAAGCGGCGGAACATGTTGGGCAGGGATTGCGCGATCACGAAGGCCTGCGCGACCGGGCCGTCCCCAAGGTATTTGGCCATTATGATATCGCGGACAAGGCCCGCGACGCGGCTGATGAGGGTCCAGAAACCAACGGTCAGGAAGCCCTTGACGATGCGGACAGGTTTCACGGGCTGGGGTCTTTCCTGTGGGCAGGGGCCAACTCGTCGTGCATTTCATGCGCTCCTCGCATCGGGCGCGCCAAGCGAGGAGTGCATGGAATGCTCGGCGAGCGCCCCCACGTCATGCCTGCGCCCGCTCTGCGCCTTCGGCGATGGCGGTGCGCAGCTTGCGGTCCAGCGCCTCTTGCTTGGACTTCTGGTGCAGTTTCAAGCCGAACATGTCCTTGACGTAGAAGGTATCCACGACCTGCGCGCCATAGGTCGCGATCACGGCGCTGGCGATGTAGATGTTGTTGGCCGCAAGCGTGCGCGTCAGGTCATAAAGCAGGCCGGGACGGTCACGGGTATCGACCTCGATGATCGTATAGATCTCGGACCCTTCGTTGTCGAAGGTGATATGGGTGGGAAACCGGAACTCGCGGTCGCGCTTTTTCAGCTTGTCGCGGTCCTTCAGCGCCTCACGCGCCACCACCTCGCCCCGCAGTGTCTTGTCGATCATGCCGCGCAGACGGGGCAGGCGGCTGACCTCGTAGGGTTTGCCTTCGATGTCCTGCACCCAGAAAACGGCGGTCGCGTAGCCGTCCTTGGACGTATAGGTCCGCGCGTCCACCACATTGGCCCCCACCAGCGCCAAGGCCCCGGCAAGGCGGCTGAAGATGCCGGGATGGTCAGCCAGCGCAAAGCAGGCGCGGGTGGCGTCGCGGTCGGGGTCGGGGTGCAGGTCGATGCGGATTTCATTGTCGCCCAGACCTTGCAGCAGGCCGGCAAAGACCAGATGCGTGTCGGTGGACAGGCCCTGCCAGTACGGCGCGTAGTGGCGGCTGACCTCATGATCCAGCGCCGCCTTGTCCCAATCTTTCAGCCGCGCACGAAGCGCGCTGGTCGCGTCATCCTTGCGGTTTTCGCGGTTTACGGTTTCCAGGCCGCCTTCCAGCGCCGTGGCCGTCTGCTTGTAAAGCTGGCGCAGCAGCATGGCCTTCCAATTGTTCCACGTCCCCGGCCCCACGCCGCGAATGTCGCAGACGGTCAGCACGGTCAAGAGGTCCAGCCGTTTGCGGGTCTTTACCGCCTTGGCAAAGTCGCGCACGGTGCGCGGATCACCGATGTCGCGCTTTTGCGCCATATCGGACATGAGGAGATGGTAGCGCACCAGCCATTCGACGGTTTCACATTCCTCCGGGTCCAGCCCCAGACGTGGCGCGATGCGGCGTGCCAGCTGTGCGCCAAGGATCGAGTGATCCTCAGGCCGCCCCTTGCCGATGTCGTGCAACAGAAGCGCCACGTAAATCACCCGCCGGTTCACCCCGTCCTTCAGGATGCCGCTTGCGACGGGCAATTCCTCGACCAGTTCACCGCGTTCGATCTGGGCAAGGCAGCTGATGGTCTGGATGATGTGCTCGTCCACCGTGTAGTGGTGATAGACGTTGAACTGCATCATCGCGACGATGTGTTCGAATTCCGGGATGAAGGCGGCCAGCACGCCAAGCTCGTTCATCCGGCGCAGGCTGCGTTCGGGGTTGCCGTGTTTCAGAAGAAGATCAAGGAAGATGCGCCGCGCTTCGGGGTCGTCGCGCATGTCTTCGTCGATCCGGTCAAGGTTTGCCGCCAGAAGCCGCATGATGTTGGGATGGAGGAGGTATCCCGTGCGCAACGCCTCTTCGAAGACTCGCAGGAGGTTCAGCTTGTCGGCCAGAAACGCCTTTGCGTCGATCACGTCGATCCGGCCCTGCACCAGCTTGTAGCCCGGTTTCACCTGCTTGGTGCGCTTGAAGATGCCGAACAGGCTGGCTTCGCGCTTGGCATGGCGGGCCTCAAGCTCCGTCAGGAAGATGCGTGTCAACTCGCCCACGCGGGTGGCCTGACGGAAATAATCCTGCATGAAATGTTCCACGGCCCGGCGCCCGCCTGTGTCACGGTAGCCCATGCGCGCGGCAACCTCGACCTGCAGGTCGAAGGTCAGCACATCGGTGGCGCGGGCTGTGACGCAATGCAGATGGCAGCGCACCGCCCACAGGTAATCTTCGGCACGGGCGAAGGTGTCAAACTCTTCCCGGCTAAGCAGCCCTGCGGCGACCAGCCCTTCGGACGAAGGCACGCGGTGCAGGTATTTTCCGATCCAGTAGAGGGTCTGCAGGTCGCGCAAGCCGCCTTTGCCTTCCTTGACGTTCGGCTCCAGCACATAGCGCTGGCCGCCCTGGCGTTTGTGGCGCTCGGCGCGTTCAGCCAGCTTCGCCTCGATGAATTCGGGGCCGGAGTTCTTGAAAAGGTCAGACCAGAGTTTTGCGTCCAGTTCCGCCGCAAGGGGCGCGTGGCCGCAGATGAAGCGATGCTCCAGAAGGGCGGTGCGGATGGTGATATCCTCACGCCCAAGGCGGATGCAGTCCTTCACCGTGCGGCTGGAATGGCCGACCTTCAGTTTCAGGTCCCACAGGATGTAAAGCATCGTCTCGATGACGCTTTCAGCCCAGGGCGTGATCTTCCAAGGTGTCAGAAACAACAGGTCAACATCGGAATGGGGCGCCATTTCCGCCCGGCCATAGCCTCCGACGCCCAGAACCGCGATGCGTTCCGCTTCGGTCGGGTTGGGGACCGGATGCAGGTGGATTGCGGCAGCAAAGGCGGACTGCACCAGCGCGTCGGTCAGCGCAGATTGCGCCGCAATCAGCCCATGCGCCGAGCGCGGGGTGACAAGGAAAGCAGCCGCGAGTGCGGTGCCCGCCTCGGCCTTGGTGGTGGTCAGATGGCGCACGACCAGGGCCCGCGCGGTCTTGGGGTCAGTTACGCCGACCAGCGCCTGCAACACAGCCAGAGTCAGAGCGTTGGCATCGGTCACAGCGGGGCCGGATGGCCCCGCTTCCGTCTGGGGGGAGGGCAGCGCCCCGACCCGCGCTGTCACTTCAGAACCCGGCGCCGGCAAAACTGCGCGGGGCCGCGTCGATGACGACGACGGTGTTGTTGCGGATCTGAGCCACGGCCAGCCCACGCTCGTTCGTGCCGTTCGGCAACAGGCGGAAGATCCCCGACACACCTGCGAAACCAGCACTTTGCGTCAAGGCATCACGCGCGATGGGCGCCCCGTTGCTGGCACGGGCCAGCACGCCGATTGCAGCAATTCCGTCATAAGCCAGCCCAGCAACCGGCGACGGGCTAGAGCCGTAGGCGGATTGGTATCGCGACTGGAACTGCGCTTGCAGGCCGGGGTCTGGCATCGCGAACCAGCCACCCTGCACACCGGGCAGCGCCAGCGTGGCCGGGGGGATGTCCCAGCGCGTCAGGCCGATGAACTGGGTGGTGGTCCGGTCAATCCCGTTGTCGACCAGAAGCTGGCTGAGAAGCGGCAGCGCCCCGGCGGTATCGGCGGTCAGGAACAGCGCCGTCGCCCCCGAGGACCGGGCCGTGCTGACGATGCCGGTCGCCGCTTGCACGATCCCGTTTTGCGAAAATTCGTATGAGCTTACGCCCACGACCGATCCGCCAGCCGAGGCAACGCCACGCTCGATCGCGGCTTTGCCTACCTCTCCGGCGACGTTGCGGTCATGCACGACCAGCACCTTCGACTTGCCGTTGCGCACGGCATAGGTCGCCAGACGGCGGGCGGTGTTGTCAAAGGTCTGGCCCAGCACAAAGACGTTGCCGCCCGCGATGGCGGTGTTGTTTGAAAATGCCAGCACGTTCACGCCGGAATTGGCAACAGCAACCCCGGCGGCGTTGGCCTCTTCGGAATAAAATGGCCCAAGAATAACCTGCGCGCCCTCATCCACGGCCTGCTTTGCCAGCGCGCTGGCCTGCGCCGGGCTGCCGCCGGTGCGGTAGACGCGCAGGTCAATGGTCACGCCGCTTAGATCCGCCATGGCGAGCCGCGCGGCATTTTCCAGGTTCTGGCCAAAAAGCTCATCCTGCGCCTGACCTGACCCGGACGGGATCAGCAACGCGACCTGCACGTTGCCACCGGCACCCGTGACCGGACCTGACGGGCCGGTTGCAGGCACGCAGGCAGACAAGACCACGGCACAGAGGATGAGGAAAGACCGACCCAGCGACTTGCGGGCCAGATGGATTGCGGACAACATGTGGTTCCTCACTCTGCAGCGGCACGCGGGACGCGGGCCATGGATAACGCGGGCCAAGACAGCCGTAACGCACGGTAATTGGTTCGGAAAGGGAAGTAAACTTGTGAGGCAACCGACAAATCCAACTGAACCCGTGCACAAGGCGGCCCTGCGCGCCATTCCGCCGGGGCTTCACTTCGTGTCGACGCCGATCGGATCGGCCCGCGACATCACCCTGCGGGCGCTGGATGTGTTGGCAGGCGCCGAGGTGCTGGTGGCCGAAGATACGCGCACCCTGCGCCACCTGATGGAGATCCATGGTGTGGCGCTGGGAACGCGGCCGTTGATCGCCTATCACGACCATTCGGGCGCGGGGGTGGTGCAGCGGCTTTTGACCCTGATCGGCGAAGGGCGCAGCGTGGCCTATGCGTCCGAGGCGGGGACGCCGCTGATTTCGGACCCGGGGTTCGAGCTGGCGCGTGCGGTGGCGGCGGCGGGGTTGCGGATGACGGCGGCCCCCGGCCCCTGTGCGGCCATCTGCGCGCTGACGCTGTCGGGGCTGCCGTCAGACCGGTTCCTCTTCGCCGGGTTCCCGCCCGCAGCCCAAGGCGCCCGCCGCCGGTTTCTGACCGATCTGGTGACAGTGCAAGCCACACTTATCTTTTACGAAAGCCCGAAGCGGTTGCGCTTACTGCTGGCTGACATGATGACAACGCTTGGAGATGCGCGTGAGGCCGTGGTGTGCCGCGAATTGACCAAACGGTTCGAAGAAGTGGCGCGCGGTCCGATAGCAGCTCTTGCCGCGCAATTTGCCGCCCGCGACGTAAAAGGCGAGGTCGTGGTGCTGGTCGACCGCGCCGCACCGGTGGTGGCCGGTCCGGAAACTGTAGAAGCCGCCTTGGAAATTGCGTTGCAGACCATGAGCGTTAAGGATGCAGCAAGTTTTGTGTCGCAAACTTTGAAGGTGCCGCGCAAAATGGTGTACCAGATCGCGCTTGATCTGGACCGGCCCGCGCCGGAGCGCTGATCTTCTTGTGGGGATGCCATGCCGTTCGATTTCGTTTCCGATCCTGTCGCGCGCAACCGGTCAAACCGGGGCAAGGTGAACTATCACGCGGGCCTTGCTGCCGAAGCCGCAGTCGCGCGTTTGTATGAAGATCGGGGCATTGCCATATGCGCCCGCCGCTGGCGCGGTATGACTGGCGAAATTGACCTGGTCGGTCGGCTGGGGGATGAGGTGATCTTTGTCGAAGTGAAGCAAAGCAAGACCCATGATCTGGCGGCTTCGCACATCTCTCAGGCCCAGATCGGGCGCATCTTCACGACCGTTGACGAATTTCTGGCCGGGGAACCAAAGGGCCTGCTGACGGACGTTCGCATCGATCTGGCGCTGGTGGACGGGCAAGGCCGCATCGACGTGCTGGAAAACGCCTTCGCTGGTTGAATTGCATCTTTGGCCGGCATGGGTCATCACTCCACCCTGACACTGGTGGAGAAGATGATGCCATTGAAGGTTGCCCTGCAGATGGACCCGATCCAGTCCGTCAACATTCATGCCGACTCGACGTTTCGGATCGCGATTGAGGCCCAGGCGCGGGGGCATGCGCTGTTTTACTATGCGCCGGACCGGCTTGTCTTCATCGAAGGCAAGGTGGTGGCGCGGGGCTGGTGGATCTCGCTGCGCTCTGAAGTCGGAAACCATGTGAGCTTTGGTGAAGAGACCGAGGTTGATCTGAGCGAGATGGATGTGGTCTGGCTCCGCCAGGACCCGCCCTTTGACATGGGCTATATCACGACGACGCATCTGCTGGAGATGATCCATCCGAAGACCCTCGTGGTAAACGATCCGTTCTGGGTCAGAAACAGCCCGGAGAAGTTGCTGGTGCTGCGCTTTTCCGACCTGACCCCGCCGACCGCGATTGCGCGGGATCTGACGACGATCCGGGCCTTCAAGGCACGGCATGGGGATGTGATCCTGAAGCCGCTTTATGGCAACGGGGGCGCCGGGGTGTTCCGGCTGGACCCGAACGACCGCAATCTTGCGTCGTTGCATGAGTTGTTCATGGGCATCAACCGCGAACCCCTCATCGTGCAGAAGTTCCTGCCGGCGGTGGAGAAGGGCGACAAGCGGATCATCCTGGTGGACGGTGAGCCTGTCGGGGCGATCAACCGTGTGCCGCAGGCCGGCGAGACAAGATCGAACATGCACGCGGGCGGACGGCCGGAGAAGGTGGGTCTGACCGAGCGCGATCTGGAGATCTGCCGCACCATCGGGCCAGTCCTGCGCGAGAAGGGGCAGGTCTTTGTTGGCATCGACGTGATCGGGGACTGGTTGACCGAGATCAACGTCACCTCTCCGACCGGGATTCAGGAACTTGAGCGGTTCGACGGCACCAACGCTGCCGCGCGCATCTGGGACGTCATCGAGGCGAAGCGGGGAGGCTGACTTCGCCGATCTGCAGTTCGGCGAAGCGGCCCAATCGAGCAAACTGGCCCCTGCTTGAGGGGGGCGAAGTAACTGGAAGCGCGAAGCACCCTGGGGCATGAGGCCTGATCTGAGTTGCTTTCTTGATCAGTGGAAGTGGGGGTTTTGCACCCCCACGCCGCCGCAGAGTATTTTCCGAAAGAGCAAATGAAAAAGGGGAGATGGTCCATTTCCCGATTGCTCAATCCACAGGTCAGGATGGCAGAATGGCACCGGACCCTAAAGTCCGCCCACTGCAGATGACAGACGGAAGCTGATCGCCTCGGCGATGTGGGGTTTGCGAACGGTTGGGGAGCCTTCAAGATCGGCAATCGTGCGGGCGACGCGAAGGATGCGGTGATAGCCGCGCGCGGACAGGCCCATGCGTTCGGCAACGCGAGAGATCAGGGCTTTGCCGTCTGCGTCGGGGGTGGCGAAATCCTCAAGCGTGGAGCCTTCCAGATCGGCATTCACCCGCAGGTCGGGCGCGTCCCTGTAGCGGGCGGTCTGGCGGTTGCGGGCGGTAGCGACACGGGCGGCGATGATCGAGGAGGCATCGCCCGACGACGGCAAATCAAGGTCGGCGAAGGCGACTGGTGGCACCTCGACCCGCAGGTCGAAGCGGTCCATCAGGGGGCCGGAAATTCGGCCAAGGTAATCCTCGCCACAGATCGGCGCACGGCCGCAGGCGCGGTTGGGATCCGAGAGATAGCCGCATTTGCAGGGGTTCGCAGCGGCGAGCAGCAGGAAGCGGCAGGGATAGCGGATATGGGCGTTGGCGCGGGCGACCATGACGGTGCCAGTCTCGATCGGCTGGCGGAGAGTGTCGAGGACGGTGCGGGGAAACTCGGGGAACTCGTCAAGAAAAAGAACTCCGTTATGGGCGAGGCTGATCTCGCCCGGTTTGGCCCCGCGCCCGCCGCCGACGATGGCGGCCATGGACGCTGTGTGGTGCGGTTCGCGAAACGGGCGGTCGCGGCTGATGCCGCCTTCGGTGAGGAGGCCTGCAAGCGAGTGGATCATCGAGGTCTCCAGCGCCTCAACCGCCGAAAGCGGCGGCAGGATACCGGGGAGGCGGGCGGCAAGCATGGATTTGCCAGAGCCGGGCGTGCCGACCATGAAAAGGTGGTGACGCCCGGCGGCGGCGATTTCGAGCGCGCGCTTGGCGCGTTCCTGGCCCTTCACCTCGCGGAAATCGCGGGGGTCGCGGGTTCGGGTCACCTCACCCGCCTCGGCCGGGATCAGGGATGCGCGGCCGGTGTAGTGGTGCAGCACCTCTTCCAGTGAGGCGGCGGCAAGGACCTGTGTCGCGCCGACCCATGCCGCCTCGGCCCCGCAGGCTTTGGGGCACAGGAGGGTCCGGTCTTCGACGGCAGCGGCCATGGCGGCGGGCAGGGCGCCGGCGACCGGGATCAGGCGACCGTCAAGCGAAAGCTCACCCAGGGAAACGATGCCTTCGACATCTTCGCGAGGGATGATGTCCAGCGCGGCGAGAAGGGCAATGGCGATGGGCAGGTCGAAATGTGAGCCTTCCTTGGGCAGGTCGGCCGGCGAGAGATTGATGGTGATGCGCTTGGACGGCAAAGCGATGGAGAGCGCCTGAAGCGAGGCACGCACGCGTTCCTTTGCCTCACTCACTGCCTTGTCGGGCAGGCCGACCAGCGTGAATGCCGGCGCGCCCGGGGTGACGGCGCATTGCACTTCGACCAGGCGGGCCTCAACCCCTTCGAAGGCGACAGTGTAGGAGCGGGTGGTCATGGGTGCGACCGGTCTGTCTCGGTAACGCAGGTTGGGGCGCTTTGGAAATCGAGCGCGTTCCGCGCGCGCTTCCTTTCCCGCCTCTGCGCGCAGGCGCGCAACCGGCTTGGGGGTTGCCTCCGGCGGGGATATTTGGCGAAGGGAAACACTTCAGGGTGCAGGATGAGCCCGGTCGCTGAATGTTCTTCTGACTTTTGCATGTGCCCTACCCGATTCACAATGGTTAACGGGTAGGGTGGAATCGTTTACGATTGGTAAAGGGACATGAACTTCGGCCAGGCTTCGGGGTCGGCTACGGTTTTGTCGCGGCAAAATACGTTGCAAAAGCCGAAGCGGCGACCGTGAAGCTGCAAAGCGTGGGTGACCGGCCTGCCGGAATAGGGGCAGGCAGTATTTTCGCAATCCTGCCCGTCAACCGCTCTTGCCGCAAGACGGGCGGGGCCGGGCCAGTCGCGGCGCGGAAAATCGCGGCGGTAAAAATCCTGATCGGGGCCGTCGACGATGCCCATCGCACGCCAGCGTCGGAAGCTGAGGTGGGCGAGGTGCGCGTTGACGTAGGCCATGGCATCGGCACCCAACGGCAGGTTGTAAGTGGCAATGCGGGTGGCAACCGGGGCAAAGAACGCGTCGGCGGCAGAATATTCGCCGCACAGCCAGGGAGTGGCAGAGTTTGTCGTCTGCCGTGCCCAGGCCCAAAGTGTTTCAAGGCGGTCGAGATCCTTCAGCACCTCCCCGGGTGGGCGGCAGTCGGCATAGCTGACGCGCAGGTTCATCGGGCAATGGCTGCGCAGGGCGCTGAAACCTGCATGCATTTCCGCAGCGAGGACGCGGGCGGTGGCGCGGGCGTGGGGGGCGCCTGGCCACAGACCGGCCTCGGGGTGGCGGGTGGCCAGCTCTTCGGCGATGGCGATCGTCTCGGGGACGACTGTGCCCTCGGGCGTGCGCATGGTAGGGGCGGTGCGGGCGGGGAAATAGTCGCGCAAGAGGGTGGCAAGTTCATCGGTGTAAAGCCGGGCGCGGTGGGTTTTGACCGGGATGTCAAAGGCGTCAAACAGCAGCCAGCCACGCAAGGACCAGCTGGAATAGGCGCGGTCGCCGATCACGAGTTCATAGGTCAAGGGGCGTTCCTGTTCCAAGATAGTCGGTCCAATGCCGTCTGCCAGGGGTGTAGAACGCAGTGGGCCGGGAAGGAAAGCGATCAATTGTGCGGGCGATCATCAAGGTTTGTGATTGATCGACTGCGCCTGCCACCAGCCGTCGGTCAGGGACAGACAGGTGACCGAAAGGGGGTCGATGGGCTGCGCAAGGGTCTGGTGTGGCGTCAGGCCAGTGGCGCGGGCAAGCTGGGTCAGGATGATGCCGAAATGTGCCACAATGATGATGTCGCGGCCCGGGTGGGCGCTTGCAAGACCGTCGGCGGCGGTCGAGGCGCGGGCAGCGGCGTCGTCCCAGCTTTCGCCATCGGGGGCGCGGTGGGTGCCGGGGTCCTCCCAGAACAGGCGTGACAGATCCGGGTCAGTTGCCGCGATGTCCGACCAGTGGCGGCCGTCCCAGGCACCGAAGTCGATCTCACGCAAGGCGGGGTCGGGGGGCAGGCGGGTGCGGGAGTGGCCAAGGGCGTCGGCGGTGGCTGTGGCGCGGATCAGGTCGGAGGAGGCGAGGAGGGCGTTTGCCGGAAGGTGGGCGTTCAGGCGGTGGAGGGCGGCGGTATCCGACAGGTCCGCTGGGACATCGCGCCAGCCGGTCATTGCCTTTTCATGCGTCGGGCCATGACGAACCCACCAGAGGCGGGTCATTCCAGCACCGGCAGGCCGCCTTTCAACGCAAGGGGAAGCCCCGCGATGACGGTGACGACCAGCGCCGCCCGACCGGCAAGGCGCTGGTTCAGGCGGCCTTGCGCGTCACGAAAGCGGCGGGCGAGCGCGTTGTCGGGAACGATACCCCAGCCGGTTTCGTTGGTGACGATGACGACCGGGGCGGCGCAGGCGGCAAGGGCGGTGACAAGGTGGGCAGTTTCAGCGGCAAGGTCATGGTCGGCCAGCAGGTGATTGGTCAGCCACAGGGTGGCGCAGTCGATCAGCACCACCTCATTCGGGGTGGCGGCGGTGAGGGCGGCAGCCAGATCGAGCGGGGCCTCGACCGTGGTCCAGTCCGGCCCGCGGTCCTGCTGATGCCGGGCGATGCGGGCGCGCATTTCGTCATCCCACGCCTCGGCCGTCGCAATGTAGCGGCGGGGGCGGACGGTGGCGAAAATCAGACGCTCGGCGTAGCCGGATTTGCCGGATCGGGCACCGCCGATCACAAGCGTGAGAGGTGGAAGGTCCAAGGGTTGTTTCGATTGGGGAAGTGATCTGGTCACGCAGAAGCCTCGTATCATCACCATAAAGACGCGAAAGCGCCGCAGCATACCGATCTGGAGGTCAACATGGCACTTGACGGATATAACGACCAGACAATGTCGCGCCAAGCGATGAAGGCGGAACTTCTGGATGCCGAGACGGAATTGCGCCTTGCCTATGCCTGGCGAGACCAGCGCGACGAACAGGCGCTGCATCGGCTGATCACCGCCTACATGCGGCTGGCAATCAGCATGGCGTCGAAATTTCGCCGCTACGGCGCTCCGATGAACGATCTGATCCAGGAAGCGAGCCTTGGCCTGATGAAGGCGGCGGACAAGTTTGACCCGGACCGGGGCGTGCGATTTTCAACCTATGCGGTGTGGTGGATCAAGGCGAGCATCCAGGATTATGTGATGCGCAACTGGTCGATGGTGCGGACGGGGTCCACCTCCAGCCAGAAGGCGCTTTTCTTCAACCTGCGTCGGGTGCAGGCCAAACTGGAACGTGAAGCCTCCCAGCGGGGTGAGACGCTGGACCAGCACCAGCTGCGCCAGATGGTCGCGGTTGAGGTGGGCGTGCCGGTCCATGACGTCGAGATGATGGAGGGACGGCTGTCGGGGTCGGACTATTCGCTGAATGCAACGCAATCGAACGACGACGATGGGCGCGAGTGGATTGACGCGTTGGAGGATGACGGGGTGCAGGCCGCGGAGGCCGTCGAAGGGGCGCATGACACCGACCGTTTGCGTGACTGGCTGATCAATGCGCTGCAGGGCCTGAACCCGCGCGAACGCTATATCGTGGCGGAGCGCAAACTGAAGGACGAAGGCCGGACGCTGGAGTCCTTGGGCGAAGAGTTGGGTCTGTCAAAGGAGCGCGTGCGGCAGTTGGAGGCAGCGGCTTTCGCAAAGATGCGCCGCAGTCTGGAAGGCCAGTCGCGCGAAGTGCGCCACTTCCTGCTGTAACCCCAGTTGCCAGCGATGATCTTGTGGAGCGGGCGCCCAACGGCGCCCGCACTCCTTTTTGTCGCCTGCGCGCCTGCGCGCTTCGGCTTCACGTTGCCTCTGGCGGGGATACTTGAAGAAGGGAAACTGTGCGCCGACTAGCAGATTTGGGGGAGTTGAGTTTGCAGGGCTTGGCCCCTACTGCTTTACGGGTAACCTTTTAAGGACCGACCATGCTGTCAGGCAAACGGATACTTCTGATCGTCGGCGGCGGGATCGCAGCCTACAAGGCGCTGGAACTGATTCGCCTGGTACAGAAGGCGGGCGGATCGGTCGTGCCAGTGCTGACACGGGCCGGAGCGGAGTTTGTCACACCTTTGAGCGTGGGGGCCCTGGCGGGGGCGAAGGTCTATCAGGATCTGTTCGACCTGACCGATGAGGCCGAGATGGGGCATATCCAGCTATCCCGCGCCGCTGATCTGGTGGTGGTGGCCCCAGCGACGGCGGACTTGCTGGCGAAGATGGCGTCAGGGCGGGCGGAGGATCTGGCGTCCACGGTGATGTTGGCGACCGACAAGCGGGTGCTGGTGGCCCCGGCGATGAATGTGCGGATGTGGAACCATCCCGCGACGCAGCGCAACCTGGCCGTTTTGCGCAAGGATGGGGTGCTGGTCGTCGGGCCGGACGAGGGCGAAATGGCCTGCGGTGAGTATGGGCCCGGGCGGCTGGCGGAACCGGCGGCAATTTTGGCCGCCATTGGGGCAGCGTTGGGGGGCGGGCCGTTGGCGGGGCGGCATGTCGTGGTGACCTCTGGCCCGACGCATGAGCCGATTGACCCGGTGCGCTACATCGCCAATCGTTCCTCCGGGGCGCAAGGCGCGGCGATTGCGGTGGCGTTGCGTGATCTGGGCGCGCGGGTGACTTTTGTCACCGGGCCTGCGCAGGTGCCTTCGCCTGCCGGGGTGACGGTGGTGCCGGTGGAGACGGCGGCCGAGATGGCGGCGGCTGTGGCGGCGGCCTTGCCGGCGGATGTGGCGGTGATGGCGGCGGCGGTGGCCGATTGGCGGGTGGCCAATGCCAGCGGAGAGAAGTTGAAGAAGGACGCGTCTGGACGCGCTCCGGTACTGGAATTTGCCGAGAATGTGGACATTCTTGCGACGCTGTCCAAAAGCGCGATGCGGCCCCGGTTAGTGGTTGGCTTTGCCGCCGAGACGGTGGATGTGGTGGCCCATGCCACGGCCAAGCGGCTGCGCAAGGGCTGTGACTGGATCGTGGCCAACGATGTGTCGCCCGGCACCGGCATCATGGGTGGGGCGGAAAACGCGGTCACCCTTATCTCTGACGCCGGGGCTGAGGCCTGGCCGCGAATGGGCAAGGATGCGGTGGCGCGAAAGCTGGCGGCGCGGATTTCCGAGGCTTTGAGTTAAAGCTGACGTCGAAGCCTCCGGCGGGGATATTTGGACCAGAATGAAAGGGCGGGCGATGGGGCCGGTGGTCAGCGTGGTGTGGGAGGATTGGGCGGATCGGTCCTTGCCCTTGCCGGTGTACCAGACAGCGGGGGCGGCAGGGGCGGACCTGTGCGCGAACTTTCCTGCGGACAAGCGCGGCGCTGGACTGACGCTTGCGCCGCTGGAGCGGGCGATCTGCCCAACCGGCCTGCGCGTGGCGGTGCCGCAGGGGTTCGAGATGCAGGTGCGGCCACGGTCTGGCCTTGCGTCCAAGCACGGGATCACGCTGCCGAACACGCCCGGGACTATCGACAGCGATTATCGCGGGCCGGTGGGGGTTTCGCTGATCAACCTTGGGACGGAGCCTTACACGGTGCGCCATGGCGACCGGGTGGCGCAGGTTGTCGTGTCGCCGGTGGTGCAGGCCGCCTTTGCGGTGGTGGAAGCGCTGGATGAGACAGCGCGGGGAACGGGCGGGTTCGGCTCGACAGGTGTGCGGTCGTGATCGGGCTGCTGGGCTTTGCGGCGCTCTGGGGCATCGGGCGCTGGCGCGGATGGGGGGCGGGGTGGTTCACGCTGGCAGTTGGCTGGTGGTTGGTACTGATGCTTGCACATCTGCCAGTCCTAGCCGGCGGTCCCTTTGCGCGGATCACGGGCGGGGATTTCCGGGGCTGGGGATTGTTTGGCCTGCTGGTGGCACTGGTGCTGGCGTATCGGGCGGGCTTTCGCGCTTTGCAGCTGCAAAAGGTTGTGGCGCCCGTGGTGGCACCGTCGGGCAAATTCCGTGAGGCGGAACTGGACCGCTATTCCCGCCACATCATGCTGCGCGAGATTGGCGGGCAGGGCCAGAAACAGCTGAAGGCGGCGAAGGTGCTGGTGGTGGGGGCGGGGGGGCTTGGGTCGCCCGTGCTGCTCTATCTGGCGGGGAGTGGCGTCGGGACCATCGGGGTGATCGACCCGGATGTGGTTGAAGGGTCAAACCTGCAGCGGCAGGTGATCCACACCGATGCGCGGATCGGGATGCCGAAGGTATTCTCGGCCGAGGTGGCGATGCGGGCGCTTAACCCGTTCATCGAGGTGCGCCCCTATAACCGGAAGCTGGATGAGACTTCGGCGCCACTGGTGGCGGAATATGATCTGGTGCTGGACGGGACCGACAACTTTGACACGCGGGCTCTGGTCAACCGGGCCTGTGTGGCGGCTGGGGTGCCGCTCATTTCCGGGGCGATCACCCAGTGGGAGGGGCAGGTAAGCCTGTTTGACCCGGCCCGTGGCGCGCCCTGCTATGCCTGTGTTTTCCCGGTCAAGCCGGCGCGGGGGATGGTGCCGACCTGCGCCGAGGCGGGGGTGGCGGCACCCCTGCCGGGGATCATCGGCGGGATCATGGCGATTGAGGCGGTCAAGCACCTGACCGGCGCGGGTGAGACTTTGGCTGGGCGGCTGATGATCCACGATGCCCTTTATGCCGAGACCCGGATGATCAGCGTCAAGCGGCGGTCGGATTGTGCGGTCTGTAGCGCGGGGGTGTCTCGGGCGGGGGCATCGGAAACAGCCGTTTGATTGCAAGGATTTGGCGGGGGAGTAAAGGGGCGGGGGTAAGGGATTGTCAGGGTCGTACCCACGATCGCGCCGCCTGCGAAGGGACGGCCCAGACGGATCGTCGTTCACGCTGTGGCTGTGCCTGGCCCGACGGTTCTGACGCAGCTGCGTGGGCTTGCCTGGCTGGTCGCGCGGGCGTTCGGCGGCGGTCGTTCGCGTCGCTTTCGATTTTCCTGCTGGCCTGAATCGCGCATTGGGCTGGGGCATCTGCAGGGGCAAGCCGGTATCTGGCACCGCGCGGTGAATGTGGGCCGGGGTCAGGCACAGGGTGCGCGGCATGGCGCGGAAGTCAGGCTTGCTCAGCTATAATCCGCGCAGCCAGACGGATCTGCGGATCCTGGATCAGCCTGCCCGTGGGTTGCGTGCCGTTACGGTCTTCGGCGGCCTATGGGCGGCCTGCGACATGGGATGCGGCAAATTATTTCCCTTATTGATTACAAGGCGTTGCACTCATGGGCCTTGGCAGAGTGGAACTTTTCCGCCGATGGATCGTTGATCCTGCATGACCCATCGCAAAACACCAGACAAAGCCCGTAGGGATCAGTTGTTCCCGAACCTGACCAAACGCGCTGCTTTGGCGGCCATCCTTGCAATCGCCATCCCTGTTGCGGTTGTGACGGCTGCCCCCCTTCCGCGGATCAGCGGACCTGAGATGATTGGACCGGAACTGGACGACCTGTCGCTGACCCAGACCTATTGCGACCTGCGCCCCAGCGTGGGCGCGCGCCTGCGCCGCGACTTTGCCGAGGAACCGACACTTGCGGCCCAGACCGGCACGGGGATGACGATGGAACTTTGGACGTCGGATCAGCTTGGGACATGGACAGTGGTCCACCATGCCCCTGACGGGATCAGCTGCGTGGTGACAACCGGTCAGAACTGGACCGTGGGCACCGATGCGGTCGTGCTGATGGATCAGGCCTTGGCGGAAACTGTGCACCAGTCCTGACCGGCTGGCTGCGCGGCACGGCTTGCATCGGCAAGGGGGAATGGCATAGTCGGCGCGTGATCATTCAGCCGGGAGCCTGACCCATGAAACTGACCGCCGCCGCCCTGATCGGCCTTTCCTTGACCGCCGCGCCCGCCTTCGCGCAGGATCTGCCAGATCTGGCGGGCCGCGAAGTGGTTGTCGTGACCGAGAATGCCTATCCGCCCTTGCAGTTTCTGGACGCCTCGGGCGCCGCGGTCGGTTGGGAATATGACGCGATGGCCGAAATCGCCAAACGGTTGAATATCGCGGTCACCTACGAGAACATCAGCTGGGATGCGATGATCCCGGCGGTAAGCGAAGCGCAGTTCGACATGGGCATGACCGGAATCACCATCCGCGATGACCGCAAGGAAAAGGTCGATTTTTCTGACAGTTACATGACCTCGGAGATGGTGATGATGGTGCGTGGCGATGAAGACCGGTTCACCGATGCAGCCAGCTTTGCGGCCAATGCGGACCTTTTGATCGCCGCGCAGCCAGGGACGACGCCATTCTATGTTGGCGTCTACGAAGTGCTGGACGGCAACGAGGCCAACCCGCGCATCAAGCTGTTCGAGACGTTTGGCGCGACGGTCGAGGCGTTGAAGGCCGGAGACGTGGATATGGTGCTGACCGATGGGACGGCGGGCGCGGGCTATGTGGAGGCCAGCGCCGGTGGCCTGAAGATCGTGGGCGGCAAGCTGGGGACTGAAGACTTCGGCTTTATCTTCCCGAAAGGGTCTGACCTGGTGGCCCCGATGAATGCCGCAATTGCCGCCATGAAGGCAGATGGCACGCTGGATGCGCTGAACAAGAAATGGTTCCTTGATTACAAGATGGGCGGCTGAGGTTCTGTTGACCTTGGTGAGGCCCGGGCCTGACCGCCCGGGCCATCGCGCATGACGCCCAATCCGCAGCCGGACAAGGACTTTCCCTGGTGGCTGGTGATCGTGTCGGTCACCGGCATTTGGCTGTTCTATGAAGTCTGGGCGAGCAACACTTACCTTGCGGCGCTGAACACGCTTGCCAAGGGCATCTGGGTCACGATCCTTGTGACGCTGGTGGCATATACCGGTGCCTGTGTCGTGGGTCTGGGCCTTGCGCTGGCAGGGTTGTCGCGGTTCGTGGTCCTGCGGCAGGCCGCGCGGCTTTACATCGAGGTAATGCGGGGCGTGCCGATTATTGTCCTGCTCCTCTATGTCGCCTTCGTCGTGGCACCGGGGCTGGTGGCGGGCTGGAACTGGCTTGCCGCGCCATTGGGGCTGGACGAGGTGCGAGGCCGGGATTTCCCCCTGCTGTGGCGCGCGGTGATTGCGTTGATGCTGGCCTATTCTGCCTTCCTCGCCGAGATTTTCCGGGCCGGTCTGCAGGCCGTGGACCAGGGCCAGGTCGAGGCCGCAAAGGCACTGGGTCTGAACGGCTGGCAAAGGTTTCGCCACGTCGTCTTTCCGCAGGCTTTCCGGATGGTGTTGCCGCCTCTTGGCAATGATTTCGTGGCGATGGTGAAGGATTCCTCTTTGGTCAGCGTGCTGGGGGTCAGCGACATCACGCAACTGGCCAAGGTGACGGCGGCCGGGAATTTCAGGTATTTCGAGACCTATAATGTGGCGGCGCTGTTGTATCTGACAATGACCATCGGACTGTCGTTGCTGCTTCGCCGGCTGGAGGCACGGTTGCGCAGGCGGGACGGACGCTAAGGAAGCGGAGCGCGCTTGCGCGCAGTCCTTGATCTCGCGCCTCTGTGCGCAAGCGCGCAACCGGGTTGGTCAGCGGGGGTTTGCCACCCCCACACCCCCGGCGAGTATTTGTCAAAAGAGCAAGGGTGGACGTTGGCGAGTTCGGGCCCTAGCTTTCGGGGCAAAGGAGAACCGCCATGAATGTTCTGTTGCAGACCTGGGAAACGCCGTTCGGATTGCCACCCTTTGCGCAGGTGCGGGACGAGGATTTCGGGCCAGCCTTCGATGAAGCCATGGCGAGGGCACGGGCCAACATCGTGGCGATTGCGACGGGGCCGGGGACGTCTTTTGCCGAGGTGATCGAGGCACTGGAGCTGGCCGAGGGCGATCTGGACCGGGTGGCGGGGCTGTTTTACAACCTGGCGGGCGCGGATTCCACCGAGGCGCGCGAGGCGCTGATGCGCGACCTTGCGCCGAAGATGAGCGTGTTTTCGTCCGAGGTGACCAACAACAAGGCGCTGTGGGCGAAGATCGAGGCGCTGTGGGCCTCCCGTGAGGGATTGGGGCTGACGGCCGAACAGACGCGGGTGCTGGAGCTTTACCGGCAGATGTTTGTGCGGTCGGGTTCGGCGCTGGAGGGGGCGGCGGCAGACCGGCTGACGGCGGTGAAATCCCGGCTGGCAGTTCTGGGGACAGCTTTTGGCCAGAACCTTCTGGGAGATGAGCGGGCCTGGTTCATGGAACTGGGCGACGGGGACCTGGCGGCCCTCCCGGGGTTCGTTCAGGACACGGCCCGGGCCGCAGGGGCAGAGCGTGGGCTTGGCGCGGTGGTGACGCTGAACCGTAGCCTGATCGTGCCGTTCCTGCAGTTTTCGCCCAACCGGGCGCTGCGGCAGCGTGCCTATGAGGCGTGGGGTCTGCGCGGAGCGAATGGGGGCGACACGGACAATCGGGCTGTGGCGGCGGAAATCCTGGCCCTGCGCGCCGAGCGTGCGGCACTGCTGGGCTATCCCGATTTTGCCAGTTTCAAGCTGGAACCCGAGATGGCGAAAACTCCCGGGGCGGTGCGCGACCTGTTGATGCGGGTCTGGGCACCGGCGAAGGCGAAGGCTCTGGGGGATGCGGCTGTGCTTGAGGCTATGCTTGTGGCAGACGGCCTGCCCGCGCCATTGGAGGCTTGGGATTGGCGGTATTACAGCGAAAAGCGCCGCAAGGCGGAACATGATCTGGATGAGGCGGCATTGAAGCCCTACCTCAGCCTTGAGGCGATGCTGGCGGCGCAGTTTGACTGCGCCAACCGGCTGTTCGGGCTGGAGTTCCGGGAGATTGACGGACCGTTCTACCACCCGGACGTGCGGGGGTGGGAAGTCACGCGGCGCGGTGCACATGTGGCGGTGTTTCTGGGGGATTATTTTGCGCGTGGGTCAAAACGCTCTGGTGCCTGGTGTTCGGCGATGCGGTCGCAGCGCAAGCTGGGAGGCGAGCAGCGGCCAATTGTGGTGAACGTGTGCAACTTCGCAAAAGGGACACCATCGCTTTTGTCCTATGATGACGCGCGCACGCTGTTTCACGAGTTCGGCCATGCGCTGCATCAGATGCTGTCGGATGTGACCTATGGCTTCATCAGCGGGACAAGCGTGGCGCGGGACTTCGTGGAACTGCCAAGCCAGTTATATGAGCATTGGCTGGAGGTGCCCGCAGTGCTTGAGGCCCATGCGCGTCACTGGGAGACGGGGGAACCGATGCCGGCGGACATGCTGCAGCGACTGCTGGCGGCAGGCACCTATGACCAGGGGTTCGGAACGGTTGAATTCATCAGCTCTGCGCTGGTGGATCTTGAATTTCACACCGGCGCGGCCCCGGCGGATCCGATGCAGAAACAGGCAGAGGTGCTGGAAGCACTAGGGATGCCGCGGGCAATTCGGATGCGCCATGCCACGCCACATTTTGCACATGTGTTCAGCGGGGACGGATACTCAGCGGGCTACTATTCCTACATGTGGTCGGAAGTGATGGACGCCGATGCCTTTGCCGCCTTCGAAGAAGCGGGAGATCCGTTTGATCCGGTGGTAGCGGCGCGGCTGGAAAAGTTCATCCTTTCGGCTGGCGGGTCCGAAGATGCCGAGGCGCTGTATCTGAAATTCCGGGGCCGGATGCCGGGTGTGGAACCTTTGTTGCAGGGCCGGGGTTTGATCTGACCGGAGTTTTGCCGGTCGGATGCACCGGAGACCACCGTGGAACTGTTCCAGACCTGGAATACCGATGACGCGCTGTCACATCTGGTCGTGCTGGTAGCGGCCTATGTGCTCGCATTGCCCATCGGCTGGAACCGTGAACGCGAGGAAAGGTCCGCGGGTTTGCGGACCTTTCCGTTGGTGTCGATGGCGGCCTGCGGCTTTGTGCTGATCGCCATCGAAGTGTTGGGGGTAACGTCCGACGGTCAGGCGCAGATTTTTGAAGGGCTGATGACCGGAATAGGCTTTATCGGCGGCGGCGCGATCCTGAAGCAGGGCACGCAGGCGCGTGGCACTGCGACCGCAGCAAGCCTTTGGGCCACGGGCGCCATGGGTGCTGCGGTGGGATATGGGCAGATTGACATCGCCGTCATTCTTAGCGCCGTGATTATTGTGACCCTCGTCGTCCTTTCGCCGCTCAAACGTGCCGTCACGGACGAGCCGTCCTCGCCAGATCTACCCTCTCCTGAGGCTGAGGGTTGAAGACTTGTGATCGCAGGCTGCCGGGGGCTTGGCCGAACCTGGCCTTGAAGGCGCGCGACAGGGTTGCCGGGCTGGAAAAGCCGGTGCGCAAGGCAATCTCGGCCAAGGGGTGGTGGGTGTCGGTCAACATCCTTCTGGCGGCGGAAAGCCGCAGGCCCAATGCATAAGCCCCCGGCGTAAGACCAATGTTCAGACGGAACAACGCTTCCAGGCGGCGGGGAGAAAGGCCGACTGTTTTCGCAATGTCTCTGATCGGGGCCGGGGTGTCGAGCGTAGCCTCCATCACGGCCACCGCGCGGGCGACGCGGGGGTCAAGGGCGGGATCGTGACCTTCGGGGGCGATCTGCGGCTCATGGCCGTTTCTGACGGTGGCAAGGAAACTGGCGGCCACCTGACGGGCCAGCGCGGCACCGTGGCGGGCGCGGATCAGATGCAGCATGAAATCGGTCGCCGCTGCCGCCCCGCCAATCGTGGCGCGGTTGCGGTCGATGACATAGCGGTCGGGCACGACGGTGGTTTCGGGATGGAAGGTGGCAAGGTCTTCAAGGTCTTCCCAATGGACGGTGGCGCGGTAGCCGTCCAAAAGCCCGGCGCGGGCCATCACCCAAGGCGCTGCATCAATTCCGGCAACCAGTTGAAACCGGGGGGCGATGCGGCGCAAACCCCGGATCAGCGGACGGGTGGCGACATCGTTCAGGCGGTAGCCGGCGATGACGAAAAGGGCGTCCGCGCCGGTGGCGTGGGTCAGGTCGCCCGTTGAAGGAAGCTCGATCCCGCAGGTCAGGGGGACGGGCTGGCCGTCGGGGGTGACGACGCGCCAACGGTAGGCCTCATGCCCAAGGTGGCGGTTGGCGCTGCGCAAGGGGTCAAGTGCCGAGGCGACCTCAAGGATCGACGCCTGCGGCAAGACAAAGAAGGCGATGGTCATGGGTCCGGTAGCCGGGGCAAAGATTGCGTTTTCCGTCATGGGGATTTCGTAAAGTGCAAAGCGCGCGCTGGCAAGCGGCGTATGCTGGGATCAAAGGGAGAGTGCCATGCCGCTGACCATGAACCGTGAGGTTTTCATCACCTGTGCCGTGACAGGATCAGGCGGGACGCAAGACCGCAGCCCTCATGTGCCAAGGTCACCGAAGCAGATTGCCGAAAGCGCAATTGCGGCGGCAAAGGCCGGGGCGGCGGTGGTGCATTGCCATGTGCGCGATCCTGAGACGGGCAAGCCTAGCCGCAAGCTGGAATATTACCGCGAAGTGACGGAGCGGATCCGGGACAGCGATACGGATGTGGTCTTGAACCTGACAGCGGGCATGGGCGGCGACATCTACTTTGAAAGTACCGAGGATATGGTCGCAGGCCCCCGGTCCGACATGGCGGGCGCGGCAGAGCGGGTGGCGCATGTGGTCGACTGCCGACCCGAGATCTGCACGCTGGACTGCGGGACGATGAACTTCAACGAAGCCGATTATGTGATGGTCAACACGCCCGGCATGCTGCGCGACATGGCGCGGCGGATGACGGCGGCGGGCGTGCGGATCGAGATCGAGGCATTCGATACCGGGCACCTGTGGCTGGCGAAGGAGTTGGTGCGCGAGGGCGTGATCCCGGAGCCGGTGCTGGTGCAGCTGTGCATGGGCGTGCCATGGGGCGCGCCGGATGATCTGAACACCTATATGGCGATGGTCAACAACGTGCCCGCCGGGTGGCACTGGTCGGCCTTTGCGCTGGGCCGCCATCAGATGCCCTATGTCGCGGCGTCAGTCATTGCTGGCGGCAACGTGCGGGTGGGGTTGGAGGATAACCTCTGGCTTGACAAAGGGGTGCTGGCGACGAACGCGCAGCTGGTGGAGCGGGCCTGCACGATCATCGAGAACCTTGGCGCGCGGGTGATTACGCCCGCCGAGGTGCGGGCGCGGCTGAAGCTGGAAAAGCGGGCGCCGGTGGCGAAGTGAAGCACGTCCTGGTCTTGACGCTTGTGCTGGCCGCCTGTGTGGACGAAGGGCCGACCCAACCCGGAAGCCTGAGCGCTACCGAGGCAGCAGTCTGTCAATCCGACGGCGGGCGGCTAGGCGGCACGATCCTCGGCGAAGCGTGTTTCCGCCCGACCGGGGATGCGGGCAAGCAATGCGGAAAGCAGGGCGAGTGCGAAACGCTGTGTCTTGCCGAAACGCAAACCTGTGCGGCAGAGACGCCCAAAATTGGTTGCTTCGACATCCTGGACGAAAACGGCACGCCTGTCGGCCTGTGCGTGGATTGAGGGACAAACATGACCAGAAAAGCGGCAATCATCGGCGGTGGGGTTATCGGCGGCGGCTGGGCGGCGCGGTTCCTGCTCAATGGCTGGGACGTGGGCGTTTTTGACCCTGACCCGGAGGCAGAGCGCAAGATTGGTGAGGTGTTGGCCAACGCCCGCGCCGCCCTTCCCGCCCTGTCGGATGTGCCGATGCCCGGCGAGGGGCGGCTGACCTTCCACGGCACCATCGGTGAGGCGGTGGAAGGCGCGGAATATGTGCAGGAGAGCGTCAGCGAACGGATCGAGCTGAAGCACAAGGTTTATGCCCAATTGCAGCAGGCGCATCCCGGCGTGTTGATCGGGTCATCGACCAGCGGCTTCAAGGCCAGCGACCTGCAGATGGGCAGCCCCGCGCCGGAAAACATCATCGTCGCGCATCCGTTCAACCCGGTTTACCTGTTGCCCCTGTCGGAAATCTCTGGCTCACCCACCAACCCGCCCGAGGTGGTGGAGCGGACGGTGCAGATCATGCACGACATCGGGATGTTCCCCCTGGTGATCCGCAAGGAGATTGACGCCTTCATCGGCAACCGGTTCCTGGAGGCGGTCTGGCGGGAGGCGCTGTGGATGCTGGTCGATGGCGTGGCCACGACCGGAGAGATTGACGACGCGATCCGCATGGGCTTTGGCCTGCGCTGGGGGCAGATGGGTTTGTTCGAGACCTACCGGATCGCGGGCGGTGAAGCCGGGATGCGGCACTTCATGGCCCAGTTTGGCCCGGCGCTGAAATGGCCCTGGTCCAAGCTGATG